>CAYZWM010000091.1:0-8694 GCA_964482155.1 uncultured Chitinophagaceae bacterium
TCTCCCCATTTTCAATACGGGCACCTATCCCTTTTTGGCTGATTAGATCGTAGCCCAACTGAAAACCAATGGGCTTCTTGAGCGAAAAATAACTGTACGTTCCTCGAGCCATTATTGCATTAAACGCGGTAGTGTCATTCCCTCCATCATTCAGCACTTGTCTTGATTTCAGGGTAATCAGGTCTTTGAAATATTTATTTCTTACCCGACTGTACAAATTGTACGCGATATACCCGTTAAATCGCTTGTTGGTATCCATTTGTCGTGTAAACTGAATTTTTTGATCGAACCGAATCGTTCTGAATTCCTCGTCAAACGCAGTTTCATAATACGACGGCAAAGGCTTCCCTTTATTTAAGAGGGTTTCTCTAAACAGTTCGGTCTTTAGAAGAATTTCAGTCTTCTTGCCACTTCTGCTCACCTGAACCCGACCACTGTATTGTTCCTTTGGTTTCCATAGATCATACCGACCTTCATCTGTTGGATTCCATCCCCCAAAGAAGTTACGTGCCAATCCAAATCGCAGGTTATATTTCTTTATTTGCTTTCCAACGGTAACTGAAACGTTGTCTTGCCCATTTGTTTCGTGGTACACATCGGCATTAATCTCACCCGATGTGGAGGTTTTCTTTTTGGTAATGATATTAATTACTCCTGCTAAGGCATTGCTTCCATAACTGGTAGAGACAGGCCCTTCAATTATTTCGATTCGCTGGATATCATTTAGGTTTATTTGTGAAAGATCGATGTTTCCATCTAGCCTACCAATAACGGGTACGCCATCTATCAATATCTTAACGTTCTGTCCGGAAACGCCCATTAGACTTACTGAGCTTCCCGTAGAATTATCATTGCTTATTTGCACATTCATTTGCTGTGCAAGGGCTTCTTTTAGGTTAAAAACAGACCGATTGTCCAGGTCTTTTCTGGTTAACACCAACACCTTCTCTACCGATTGGGTGGATGATTGTGGTCTTGGTTGAACTGTAATAACGGCCTGCCCGAGCATTTCGTCGGTTGGAACCAAAACCAGCTTGATCTCAAGCGTTGAGTCAAGCGATATTTTTTTAATTTGATCGAAGTAACCAACGGCGATTACTTTTATAAAGTAGCTCCCATTTGGAAACTTTAAACTGGCATGACCCAATTCACTGGCCACGGCGTACCCAATTACTTCGTCGCCTAAAAACGACGTAGATTTTGAGACCAGTATTTCGGCATATTCTACCGCATCGCCATCCTTCTCTGAATTAATGGAAAGTAAAAGTTGGTTTTGGGCAAACACAAGGTTGCCCAAAACCAACATGATTAAAAACAGAAAATTCCTTTTCAAATTATTGAACTATCAACGATTTTACCGCGGTTCCTTTTGATGTCTCAATAGACAAAAAGTACATACCACCGGTTAATTCTGACGTGCTTAAAATGGCTTCTGATTGTGAAGACAACAATTGCATTGCGCTGTTGTACAATCGAACTTGTTTCAATTGCGTGTTATCTTCCAATTGAACCGTTACATTTTGATTATCCGTTGGATTTGGGTAAACCGTTACCCGAATGGCCTCAATTTTATTAATGCCAACTCCACTAGCCATCTTTTCTCTCACAAAATGATAATTTCCCATTGGGCCACCTTCAAATTTTGTAAAATAAATCTTCCACATTTGACCTCCGCTTAGTTTTACGAAATAAGCACGATCTTCTACGTATACATACTCGGTTCCGCTCCATGACTTCCAGTCCGATCCGATTTCTGAAATATTCATACTCCAATTTAGATTGGTCGTATCATCGCTTGAAACGGCTATACCATCGCGCTGAGCAACCTGAATATGCTTGTTAATTTTAACACCACTTACCGGGTACTCCATAAACTGACCACCACCAATTGGGATATCAATTACATATTTAGTGAATATCAAATCCCAGGTTTCTGTGTCTGGCTCGCGTATTACAAATTGTTCGTTAACAATTGAATAGAATCCAAAGTTTTCAGCTCCAATGTCTCCTTTTTTTAGCTCAACCGTTTTTTCGTTTTGACCATCTACGTCTGCATATGTAAATTTATACGTTCCCGCAGACAACTCATTTACGTAGATCTTTCTAAAAGACCCGTCGGCAAGAGAGATAAGGAAAACGCTGTCTCCTGTAATTACGTGGTTGGATGGGTTATAAATTCCCCAACCCAAATCAAAATCACTGCTTAGGTTTTGGTTAAACGCCCCACCTGACCAGGATTCAGAAGAATTCTTGGTTGTTGGCCAAGCGTTGTATCCTGCTGTATCAAAATTTGCCCAATCACTTATTTCATATGGTGCGGTAAAAAGACTCGTGCCTTTTTGACCATTGATCAATACGGAAGCTGTAAAACCTTTGCTCTCAAAAGCAATATCCCAATTATCACGATCTGCCGTGGTCGCATCACCCGAGTTTAAATCGTAATACACGTCCTGGGTATTTCCCGACGTTGATACCGTGTCCTTAATTTCTTGCGCGTTTACCAAACCTGTCATCAATCCGGCTAAACATACTAGTGCAATTCTTTTCATTACTTATATTTATGTAAAATTAAAATAGTGGTGCAAAAGTGTTGCTCAATAACAGTTATTTTTGCCGACTAATGGAGAAATAATATCGCTAGAAGTTGATGCTTAAATATATTTGTCATTAACCCCAACAGTACTGAGTTAAAGCCTCTACCCTTATCTAGAACAATAATGAATAAGAATAGTGTCGATAAAGTCGCAATTGAAGAACATCTAAACTCCGGAACCTCAAAAATGGTTGTTTTCGACTGTATGGATGAACCTTTAAACTATCAAACGGTCCTAAGCTCGCATGCCGTACACTTTTTTTATTGTAAGGTTGGTGAGCCCATGTTTCAATTTTCGGAGCACTACCAACGACCTCTTTCTGAAGGGGCCTATTTTATTATTTACGATCAGGGACGAAACTTAAACCTCAACCTACATGCCCAGCAATGCAGGATGGTGTATGTATCCCTGGCACCAGAGACCATTCACAATGCACTTCTTGAAGACCAAAAGGCAATGGTACAGTTGGGTTTTGAGGGTTTTGGTCTACGCGAATATTCTGTAAAAAATATAAGTTTTTCGGTAGACCTGGTGTTAGACTCTTTGTTTAATCCCACCGCCCCCAAACTGCTTAAATCCGTTTATTACAAAGCAAAAATTCTAGAACTTTTGAGCTTTACCTTCGACGCCTCGGAAGAACATCTGTATGAGGCCTGCCCTTTTCTCAAAGATAAGGACAATGTTGAACGTATTAAAAAAGCCCGTAACATTTTGATTGATAACCTCAGCGATCCTCCAGGTCTTTCGGAACTAGCTAAACAAATTGGTATGAACGAGTACAATTTAAAAGTAGGGTTTAAAAATGTGTATGGGTTGCCGCCGTTTAAGTATTTACAAGAGCATCGGTTAAACTTTTCTAAAAAACTTTTAAGTGAAGGACAATCGCAGGTGGCTGAAATTTCTGATCAAATTGGGTACAAAAGCTCAAGCCACTTTATTGAAGCTTTCCGAAAAAAGTTTGGCAATACACCCAAGAAATTTATGCAATCTCAATAGTGATTAATTGCGGTTTGCGTTCTTAAGAGCCGTATTGAGTTCTTTAAAGTCAAGCTTCCCATCGACGTCTTTTAAATATTGAACCACGACCATCGCTTTTTTGATTCTGATTTCTGAAGACTTGGGCAAACCAACAAGGTGTAACAACGTGCGTTGTTTTCCGGGGGTTAATTCGTGAAAAATTCGATCTCCGTCCGGGTCCAACTTCAATACTTCTTCAAGTTCAATAGGCATGGGCAAGCCATATATACTCTCATCCGGTTTTATTTCCGTCCAGACTTCGTCTCCTTCTCTTAGATTTAGTTTCTTTCTTATGGTCGCATTTACATTTATGAAGTACTGGCCCTCTCCCATGGGCATTAAAGCGCATTGAAATTCGTATGAATCATTTAAACGACACACCACCCTTTTGTGTTCTTTTCCAAGAAAATCAGCCACCGCTTTTTCAGGTATCTCAATGCCTGATCCCCAGACCTGTCCTCGAATAGTGATCATTTTTGCCTTAAACGATTTCATAAAAGTTCTTTTATTTCCGGCACAAAAATGGTATATTCGTTCAACTACTACAACTCTATTGGAACAGAGTTACTTATTTATGATGTTTTATTAATTACTTAAAAGTGCTACTACTCTTATCCCTTTACCTATCTCATAGACTTCGAATACGCAAGGCATAGCTTTGACTTTCTGTATGGTCTAGAAATGGCTTAATTTCATTAGGTTAATAGGCAATTAATTGTCTAATTTTTTCGTTAATTCGTATAAACTGTGATTAAATGTTTATGAAAACGACCCTAACGATGCTAGCCGTGTTATGCTTTGGAATTTCTTTTGGCCAAATCAAACCCACCCAAACCACCTTTAACGAAGAAACCTTCAACATATACCCTGTCCGCCTACCGTATGGAAACGACAACAATCCGGATGAGATGGATTACATGCTTGATTATGAGGACTATTACCACGGACATCGGCAAAATTGGTGGGGAGCACCCGACTTTAAAGATGGCTCGTGGCAAGGTGAAGCAAATGAACTGTTTCTACCTTACAATCCGTTCAAATTGGCTGATGGTAAGTATATAGCCTATTACAAGAAACGCGAACTGGAATGGGATGATCATGGTCAACCCATCTACTCTCATGAAGACACCATTATTGTTGCCGTAACTTTTGAACTTAAAAATAATAAAAAAAGCGGCTTAACCACTTGGTATGATTACGGAAAAGATCGTAACGTGCTTCAGGAATGTGCCTATTCCGGTGGCGTAAAAACAGGTCAATGGAAGATCTATAGAAAAAATCAACAGATTTCATATAGCTATTTGAACGGACAATTAAACGGCACATACATTTCCTTAATTGACAACAAAACGTACCTAAAAGAAACGTACGTTTTAGGCAGTCTAAATGGTGAATCTGTCCTTTACTTCAGATACAAACCAAAGCAAATATCAACAAGTTCGGTATACGAATTTGGTCGTGTTGTAGAACGAAAAGAATACAATGGAAAAGGGGAGTTAACATCGTGGTATAATCTGAACTTTACCGATGGCACCTTTCAAAAATTTTATGAGAAAGGAATCAAGATAAGAGAACATTTTTTAATAGACAGTATCGGTGTTAGTCGGACCCTAGAATATTTTAAAAACGGCAATATTGAAAAGGACTACCAAACCTATACGGCGTATTTGGCCAAAGATTTTTTCGGGATAGATTTTGAGCCGCCGTACTGGTACAAATTTCTTATGTATACCGATTACTTTACATACCCCGACGACTGTATTTCGTATAAAGATTATCATTCAAATGGTCAACTTTATGTGTCTTACGATTTAACCAAGGATACCTTAGTTAACCCTATTCTATTTTACAATAAGGAGGGCCAGCGAATTCGAGAATACAAATTAGGTCGCGATACGTTCAACTTCTTTTATAAAACAGAATACGACGGTGAAACCCAACAACGGACACAAGAATCCATCTACTATTATACCAATCAATATTCTCTAATTACCTATGATGAATCAAACCAAATCGAGTCCTTTAGTTACAATCCAGAATATTTAAATCTAATTTACCCCGACAGTTCTGGTTTTGTATTGTGCAGATCGAACACGTATGGGAAAAAATTGATTCAGGTATTCAACTTGCTACATTCAAGTGTGTTACAGAAAATCATAACGTACAAAGACGAGGTGATTTCAGAAGTTAAGACACGAAATTATTCAGAAAACGGTCTTCCTATGGCGGAGTTGACCTACATAGAACACTCAAAAGGTGGCGAGTTTGAGGTACATCATATTCATAAATATTATGCACCCAAAACCTCTGAAGCGACCGATATGACGACCCGCATGTATATCAATCGTTACTATCGTAATTTAGAGTTAGACAATAACAATCTCCAACAAACTACAGACTCCCTTGACTATCAGGTGTTTTATAAAGGCAAACCATTTACGGGTGAGCTCCAGGTGCATGATAAACGCATGTCTGATCGCAAAGGTTTGTTCAAGGTTAAAGCGCTTAAAAAACAAAGTAAACGAGAAGATCAGACCGTGCTTAAAGTAAAAGACTATTCAACCTACAGTTGGTCTTCGAAGAAAGAACTACAGCTTTATGATGGTTTTGTTACCAGAATCAATTCGAGATACAAATGGTGGTCGGGTGGAGAAGCCACTAAATATATTGGCCAGAAAAAAACAGGTGAAATGGACGAGTCATGCGGCGACGCAGCATATTATGTAAAGGGTAAGCGTCATGGCCTTTATGTGACAAGCGGCGTCAGTAAGGAATACTATAAGGGCAAGCTTCATGGTGAGGTTATGGAGTTTGGATATTACTCTCCAGAGTCTTCATATGACGATCAAATTGACTATAGAGCACATTATAATCTTGACACACTCCAGGGATGGTTTCAGAGCTATGTACGCCCCATGGAAGTTAGCCAAAAGGTGTATTTCGACAAAGGGCACCCGACCGGCACCTACTGGCGTGGAAATGTTACCGCACCCACATCAGCTCAAATTGAACTGGACCATGGCTATCTTAAGGATACCGCGTATTACTATTTTAATGAAGGCACGCTGAAATCAAAGGTTTACCAAACACTTGAAGACAGTGTATACTTCTACCCATATTATCAATATGAACTAAATGAACACTCAGAAGCCATAGACTATTTATCCAAAAACACGTCGTTTACGCCCACCGAAATAACCTCATTAACCCGCTTTTATGTAGAAACCGGTTTTAACCTTTTGGACAATGACAAACTCATTGATCTGGATGGAAATAGGACGGGCGATTACGAATATTACTATAAAAATGGTATCCTGGCATCTCAAGGCCGGGTCGAAAAAGGTTCTAAAGTGGGTACCTGGAAATATTGGGATTTGAGCGGTGGTTTATTCAAACAAGTACAACATGACACGGGTTGGTTTGTCAATGCCATTACCAAGGACTCGACCTACTATTTTGGTAAAGTACAGATGTGGTACCCCAATGGAAATGAGCTTTTGACTGGGCTAATTCTGTCTCAATTTGAGCGATTTAAATGTGACCAGGAAATGAAGGTAGGTTTCGAAAACCTATATTATCTGTCGTTTTTCGATAAAGATGGTAAACAAACGCTAAATCAAAATGGTGGTAAGGTCTTTGAATATCACAACAATTCGGAAATACGATTGGAAGGTGAAATGAAAGATGGTAAACGATGGGGCGTATGGAAGTTTTACGATCCAAACGGTCGATTAGAGGAAATAGGCAAATATGAAGACGGGGTTCGAGAAGGTTTATGGATTTCTGGAGACCTCGAAGCTGTTCCCTATTATGAAGACCTCTGTGTAAGTGGAGAAGTTGATGCCTATAAATTCCCAGATATTAAAGTTTCCGGTGTAGTAACGCAACCCATCTCTATTAGAGAAACACAATATTCTAAAAACCGCGGAAGAGAAAAAGGATCCATACTTCTTTTACCCCTTTACTAATGACTTATATATTCGGGAAACAACCTCGTGAATAACGCGGTTGATTGTCTAAATCGCGCACAGCAATACCGAAAAACTGAAGCGTACGTATGTCTTTCAGGTTAATTTACTTTATGTGACGCAGAAAGGATAATGGTGTTTTGAAGGCCACTGAAAAATGACTAATTTTGTCAAGACTATTTTTGTCATAATGGACAATCTAGGTACCTATATCAGCTCCAAGAGACACCTCACCGGCTTAACGAAACTGGGTCTTTCCACGTTGTGTAATATTGATCAGGGCCTCATTTCAAAATATGAATCTGGCAAACGTTCACCGTCTGAGAAGCATCTTAATCGGCTTTCTGAGGCATTGTCTGTGCCATTATCAGAATTACGCTTGGAGTATCTCGCTGATAAAATCGCTGTTTTACTTCAGTACGAAAACAACCCAAATGACGTGCTTGAGGCAGCAGAAACTCGTTTAGAATACTTAATTTCAGAGCGATCATCAAACCTAAACAGCTTAAGCGATTCTGTCCAGAAAAAACTTGACATCATCGACAATTTACAAGCAAAATGGAGCGAGGCAAAGCCGTTGTCTGGTGTTCAATTGCACAAAATGAAGGAGTACTTTAATGTTCAGTATACGTTTGATTCCAATCGCATAGAGGGCAACACCTTAACCCTGAAGGAAACGCATCTTGTCATTAACGAAGGCCTTACCATCGGAGGCAAAAGTCTGCACCACCACCTGGAAGCGATCAATCATCTGGAGGCCATACATTGGGTATATGAACTGATTGCTGGCCAACGAGATGTAAACAAACGGAGTCTGTTGGAATTACACCAACTGATTTTGAAGTCTATTGACAGCGAACATGCAGGGCGGTTTCGACAGCTACCAGTTCGAATTTCAGGAAGTGCTCATATTCCACCTCAGCCATTCCTGATTGACAAACTTATGGAAGATTTTATAGGTCACTATGAGCGTCAAAAGAGATGCCTTCATCCGGTAATTCTCGCTGCGGAAATGCACGAACGCCTGGTCAGTATCCATCCATTTATTGATGGCAATGGGAGAACAGCTCGCCTACTCATGAATTTCATTCTGTTAAAAAATGGGTTTACCATCG
>CAYZWM010000091.1:8704-15214 GCA_964482155.1 uncultured Chitinophagaceae bacterium
TAAGGAGATCACGATTCAAGAATGACTTATTATTCTGCCCTGGAAAAGGTACAGGTCAACAATGACCCAGAACCGTTTTACCACCTTATTTTGGATAAGGCGACTGAGTCTCTGAAAGAGCATATAAACATGACATAGCCCAGACGATCCTGTCTGGGTTTTTCGCCCTTTTATAAAATTTTAGGCTAACGTTCGTCGTATTTTGGACAAATCCCCCCTTTTCGAAGGGTGAATTCACCTGGTGATTTTCACTTTTGACTGAGATTCCGTATCTTTGAGAACACTGATGAATACTACTTCTCCTACTAAATCACGTAATGCCCAATGGCATAGCTTACTGGCTATACTGGTTTTACTTCTGCTGTCTGGCATAGTGAAGGCACAAAATACAACTGAACTTCGAAAATCAGAATCGGCTCAATCGACTAATTTTCACATCAAAGTCAGCGAAACTTCTACCATTTCTATAGCCAATACCTCGCAATTTATTTTAAATTATTTCGAACTGCCAAAAGAGAATAGGTTCGATCCTCGCAAACGATTGACCGATGCCATTGGCCTGGTTCACATACGTTTCACGCACTACCTGGGTGAACATGAAATTTTGGGTAGCGATGTTGTCGGACATTACCTAAATGGCGTTCTTCAAAGTTTTAACGGTGTGCTATACCTTGTGGAGGAACAAGCGCTAAACTATGCGCTGCAATACATTGGTGCAAACTCCTACAAATGGGAAAAACCAGGTGAAGAAGCTATTTACAAGTTATGGAAGGACGACAGTCTTGCTACCTACTTTCCTGATGGTCAGCTGATCTATGCACCAAAAGATTTAAATTTCGATAATGCCTTAGTGCTATGTTATCGGTTTGAAATTAATTCAGAAGACCCGCTACTGCGAAAAGATGTCTATGTAAATGCGACTTCGGGAGAAATTTGGGGAGAAGAAGACTTACTCCACATTGCCGATGTTAAAGGTTCGGCAAATACGAAATATAGAGGCGTCAAGGCAATTACGACAGACAGCGTAAGTGCCACGAGTTTTCGATTGCGAGAGACTGGCCGAGGTGGAGGAATCGAAACCTACAATATGAAGAAAGGCACCAATTACGGTGCTGCAGTAGACTTTACCGACGCAGACAACTATTGGAACAACTACAACAGCAACTTTGACGAAATAGCGGGCGATGCTCACTTTGGTGCAGAAAAAACGTTTGATTATTTTCTGGAAAAGTTCAAGCGCAATAGCTTCGATGGTAATGGCGCTAAAATCAGAAGTTATGTTCATTACAGATCAAATTATGCGAATGCCTTTTGGAACGGCAGCGTAATGACTTATGGCGATGGTAATGGCACTTCTTTTACCCCACTTACCAGTATAGACATCTGTGGCCATGAAGTATCTCATGCGGTTACCACCAACAGTGCCCGACTGGTTTATTCCTATGAAAGCGGGGCACTCAATGAATCTTTTAGTGACATCTTTGGAAATGCCATTGAGTATTACGCTGATTCAACGCAGTTTTCCTGGCGAATGGGAGAAGACATCATGGCAAGTGCCAACGGTATTCGCAATATGGCGGATCCAAAGACTCACAAGGACCCCAGCACCTACAAAGGTCAATATTGGCACACCAAGTCATCTGACAATGGAGGAGTGCATACCAATAGTGGAGTCCAGAATTATTGGTTCTACCTTTTGTGTACCGGGAAATCAGGCAAAAATGACAACAACGACTCGTACGTGGTCGATAGTATTGGAATTACAAAAGCCGAACAAATTGCCTACCGAAATTTGACGGTTTACCTGACCCGAACTTCTAAATATGCTGACGCACGCTATTACGCAATCCAGTCTGCCGTAGACTTATACGGTTACTGTAGCCAAGAGGTTGAGGCAACCACAAATGCCTGGTATGCTGTTGGAGTTGGTGCTGAATACGACAGTAGTTACGTTGCCGCCAACTTTGAAGCGGATACGGCGTATTGCCAAAACTCGGAGCGCGTTCAATTCGTAAATCTTTCCAGCAATGCAAAATCCTTTGAATGGAGTTTTGGAGATGGTCAAACATCAACGACTCAAAACCCATTGCATACCTACACCCAACAGAAATACTATACGGTTCGATTGATCGCTGAGGGCTGTTATAAAGGACTCAAGGACACGATTACTAAGGTAAATTACATTCTGTTTGACTCAACAAGAGACATTTGTAATGGATATTTAATGCCGTATCGAAGCTCTGCTAAAATTACGATTTGTGAAGGCTTCATTTATGATCATGGAGGCCTGGATAAATACACAGGTCTAACGAGAGATACGTTGATTATTGATTTTTCGATAAGCGATAGTGCGCATTTAACCTTCGAAGAGTTTGACTATGAAAAGGGTTACGACTCGGTATATGTGTACATGGGTTACGACACTAAAGGCATTTTGCTTGGCGGATTCACAGGCCAGACTCTTCCAAACAATGGAAAACCTTTTACCTCGTACAATGGCGGATTTACCATTACCCATTTTTCTGATCCATTAGCTGTAGGAACTGGATTTAAAGCCCGATTCCAAGCGTTCCGACCTGCCCTTAAGCTGTTAAGAACACCCGACACAACGGTTTGCTATAAACAGAAAATAACCTTAAACGCCTTTGGTTCCGGAGGGAGTGCTCCGGATCGGGAGTATTACTGGAACGGGGTTCGAGGAGGTCAAAATATTACCTTAGTTGTCACTAAAGACACGCTTGTTCATATCCGTTATCGAGACGGGTGTATGAAGGAGGAAATCCGAGATTCTATACAAATTACGGTTCGTGATTCGGTCACATTTACTCAGAGCAACGACTCGACCATTTGCCAGGGCACCGACATAGACCTGGTTGTAAAACCAAATGGAGGTTTGAATTCCTATTGGTTCTCGTATTCTACAGGCGGGGTTTCGTCTCAAATGGCAGAATCGAGGACTACCCAATCTTCTTTACAGCCTGGTTTGCATCGCTTTTGGATAGCGATGTCTGATCGATGTACAGAGACATTTGACACGGCTTTCTTCCAAATTCAGGTTCGAGATTCGTTACAGGTATCAACGAGTTCGGACACCACCATTTGTCGGGGCACATCAGCCACTATATCAACCAATTCTACTGGAGGACTTAGCCCTAACCTAACGTATTTCTGGGGGGCTACTAAAACCACCAATTCATCGAATACGGTGGCCCCGTTAAGGGATACAATGTATTGGGTGCGCATCAGTGACAACTGTAGTGTTTTTGAACCTCAAAGCTCTGTACAGATCTTTGTTCTGGACTCTCTATCGATTGGTATATTGGGCAGAGATACAGCCTGTTATGGCGAATCAATAACGTTAACTTCTACGGCTTCTGGGGGCGATCTCGCTGGGCATTCATATAATTGGAACAACGGTGAATCTAATTTAGCTTCTTATACGGTTGTCGTTCGATCTGACACTGTAATCGCATTAATGCTTAGCGATGGATGTACGCCTAAATCCGCCGTTAAGTACCATTCGATTGTGGTTCTTGATCGGTTACAAATAATACAGACTCCAAACACGTCTATTTGTCTTGGTCAATCTATTGATATATCTATACAGTCGATTGGTGGTATACCTTCCAATCACATACTTACATGGGATAACAGCCAAGGTACCGGTTTCAACAAAACGCTAACTACACTTACTACAACTACCTATTCACTCACACTTTCGGACAATTGCAGTGATCAAGGACAATCTTCGTTTACCGTTGTAGTTAACCCTCTACCCCAAACGGAATTCAGTCTTGCTGAAAACCCGAGTTGTACAGGCATTGATATTGTCTTTACGAATGAAACCAAAGCAACCGCATCAGACCAATACACCTGGAATTTTGGTAACGGGGTAACAAGCAACTTGAGGGACCCAATTTATGCCTACAATCAACCCGGAACATATACAATTAAGCTTGTTTCGGTTAATGAGTTTGGATGTACGGATTCCATAATCAAATTGAATGAACTGCAGATTGTCGAGCATCCAACTGCCGATTTTACCTATACCCCTTTGCTCCCCGATTTTCTAAACATGACTATTGACTTTGTCAACCAGTCTACTCAATCAACGACATATCGTTGGGACTTTGGTAATGGCAGCATCTCGCCACAGAATAATCCTTCACACACCTATCAAGATAGTGGAAGATACCTGGTCACACTAACCGCTGAAAACGGATTAGGTTGTTCGGATGACATCAGTAAATGGCTGGTTATTAAGGACGCTTTTGTTTTGTACATACCCAATGCGGTGAGCCCAAACAAAGACGAAATAAATGAAGAATTCAACATCGTTGTTCGCGGAATGGAAACCTTTAATATCCAGGTTTTTAACGGCTGGGGAGAAGTGGTTTACTCTGCAAACGAAACGAATAAAGGATGGGATGCAAGTGCCAATGGGAAAACTGCATTAATTGGCACCTATTTCTATTTGTTTACCGGTTTCGACTTGAACGGAATCGAAGTAATACGCAGTGGTCCCATTTACGTCATTCGGTAATCCATGATGCCAGACGGACCCAACAGCAGTCGTACAAACTTTCTTTGAAAACAGGAGTTGAAAGCCTCTATTTATTCACTTTGTGTTTCTTCAATCATCGCGTCTCCAGGGTAACCATTTCTCATAATTCCGCTTAATTGGTTACTTTTGGGTCGATCAAAACAGAACCATGAACGTACGAATTAATATTCCAATTATTCTTGACCATTCGTAAAAAATTAATCATCCTACATTGCCTTTTATTCGTTTTAGGCCTTTTTGTTCCAATATCTCTTTTTGCCAAAAATGTAGTTGATACGGACGTCGATCGAATTATGTTTCGTGGTACTGAGATTGAATATTTTATTGATCAAAAAGAAAACGTCTCGACGGAAGACTTAGCCCAATTGACGACTACGTCTAACCTGGCTTCGCAAATTCCTAATTTAGGTATGCATAAACATCCTGTTTGGGTCAAGATCGTAATTACGAACAGGACGTCTGTCAATCACCTATTGATCAATTATCCGATTGCCAACGTCACCGAAATTACGTTTTATGACAGTCTGGATTTTGATGTCCATAAACCGCATTCAACTACGGGAATTAACGACACTAGAAAAAAGATTGTCAGAGACCTGGGGTATCACTTTGACCTATTTATCAAACCTGGTGAATCTAGAACCTTATGGTTTAAGATTCGTTCTGATCAACAGGTTATCCTTGCGTTTGAAGCCGGAAAATCAGCTACTATGAAAGGAGACCGGCTTGCCTATAACATCCTTCTATATGGTATGTTTATCGGCATTATGGTTGTCATTTTACTGTATAACCTTGTCATCTTCTTTTTCACCAGGATAAACCTCTATCTGCACTACGTTGTTTATGTTTTTTTCTCCTTGTTTGCACAAAGTGCTGTCATCGGCCTTTATCAAACCTATTTCCCTGTTCTGGGCTCGCAGAATAATGATTTTGTCCTTCCACTTTTGGTCATTTTGCTCGCACTTAGTGGAGCCACTTTTGTTTATCGGTTTATTAACGTAAAACAAAACATGCCTAGAATCAAATGGGCATATTACCTTGTTTACTTAAGCTATTTTGTAAGCGGTGGTCTTCTTGTATTCGGCAACTACCCTTTGAGCATTTTACTTTTACAGATCAACGCTCTATTCTGTGCTGTTCTCATTCTGGGCTGCTCAGCATATATCGGATTTTGGAAGAATGACAAATCTGCCCGTATCGTTTTTGTGGCCTGGTTCATTTTCATGCTTGGCAATATCATTTATGTACTCAAAGATTTTGGTGTGTTCCCTTACAATTGGTTCACCAATAACATTATTGCCATTGGAACTGCGATTGAAACAGTACTCCTTTCGTTGGCATTGGCCGATTTAATTAATCGCATGAGGGAAGCCAGTCGAATTTCTCTTAACCGCGTGTTTCTTGAAGAACAAAAAAATGCAAACCTTAAACTCCGATTAAAAAAGAGTGAGCTGGCTTCGCTTCAGAGTCAAATGAATCCTCACTTTATCTTTAATGCATTAAGTTCAATCCAAAATGAGATTCTTAAAGAGGATTTGGCATCTGCTTATTCGAGCATTGGCAAATTTGCCCAGTTAATGCGAACGGGCCTGGAACATTCGAGGGCGCATATGACAAGTTTACAATCAGAAATTAATTTCCTGACCAATTACCTTGAATTGGAACAAAAAAGATTCTCAAGGCGGTTTACGTTTACTATAAAACCAGAAAAAAAATTGCTAGAGCAGCAAATCAGCCTCCCTCCTCTTATGATCCAACCTCTGTGTGAGAATGCGATTAAACATGCGTTTACGGATGAGGGAAAAGGCCATATCCAAATTGAGTTTAGGTCTCATGACAATAACAGTATTCTATGCATAATTGAAGACAATGGTGTAGGGATAAATACGGTTAATAAACGTGCTTTCGAAAAAGTTAAAAATCAAAGTTTTGGTTTAACCATTGTT
>CAYZWM010000092.1:0-3805 GCA_964482155.1 uncultured Chitinophagaceae bacterium
CAGCTGCACCTTTATCTCCTTTGGATCCTGTTGATCCAGTCGATCCCGTAGCACCATCTATTCCGTCAGTACCGTTTGTTCCAGCAGCACCTTTAGCACCCGTATCTCCCTTAGAACCGGTAGCTCCTGTAGAACCAGTTGCACCATCTTTTCCGTCTGTACCGTTTGTTCCAGCAGCACCTTTTGATCCCGCATCGCCTTTGGTCCCTTTTCCACCTTTAGCACCACCTTTTCCGTTGATACCATTTGTCCCAGCGTCACCTTTCGCTCCAGTATCTCCTTTGGAACCTGTCGAACCAGTGGCCCCGGTTGATCCAGTAGCACCATCTTTTCCATTTGTACCGTTTGTCCCAGCGTTTCCTTTGGCACCCGTAGCTCCTGTAGATCCAGTTGCTCCGTCTTTTCCGTCGGTGCCATTTGTTCCAGCAGAACCTTTAGCTCCTGTTACACCTTTATCTCCTTTTGAACCATTAGCTCCAGTTGAACCCGTAGCACCATCTTTTCCGTTTGTACCATTAGTTCCAGCAGAACCTTTGTCTCCTGTTACACCTTTATCTCCTTTTGAGCCTGTTGCTCCGGTTGATCCTGTAGCTCCATCTTTTCCATTCGTACCGTTTGTTCCCGCGGAACCTTTTGATCCGGCATCTCCTTTGGATCCTGTTGCTCCAGTAGATCCAGTTGCACCATCTTTTCCGTTTGTACCGTTGGCTCCAGCGTTACCCTTCGCTCCGGTATCTCCTTTTGATCCTGTATCTCCTTTAGCACCGTCTTTTCCGTCATCGCCGTCGTCGCCATCATCGCCATCGTGACCATCGTCGCCGTCTTTTCCATCAAGCCCTTTTGTTCCAGGCAACTTCACATAGTTGCTTCCACTCAGATACAACGTAT
The DNA here is from genome assembly GCA_964482155.1 of uncultured Chitinophagaceae bacterium. Classification (GTDB taxonomy): domain Bacteria; phylum Bacteroidota; class Bacteroidia; order NS11-12g; family UBA9320; genus UBA987. Next base: position 889 of record CAYZWM010000092.1, read on the forward strand.
CGTTCGACACACTCATGGACTGGATTTCGTTCGTCGAATCAGTGTCCAGACCTTTCTGACCGCCCGAATTACATAAACTATCCCAACCCGAACTTGTACGCATCATGATGCATTGTGATGTCGAATTGAAAAGAATCAACCCCGCTGGAGGGTTTGAAATACTTTTCACTTGCGCATCCGTTAATCGAGGTAATAGCAATCCTTTCGTTGTGCTTTCCAGTTCTAATATGGAAGCTCCATCTATTGAATTTGGGTTGTTACCAACTTTGATCTGTGCCTGCAGAGTATTGAAGCACATAGCGAATACGATCAGTGTGAGAACCTTGGAGATAGAATTTTTCATCATTTTAAACTTTGAGTCGCTAAGCGACAGTGGTTAAGTAATATTAGTAGTAGTAGTAGTAGTAGTAGTAATGTTGTTGTTATATTTATATATCTATGTCATCTCCCTTCGGGGATGATTAGTTTCTTCGTTGTTAATGTTCCTTTATTGCCTCTTTGTACCAAATAAATTCCCCTTGGCAATTCGCTCACATTAAACGTGATAATCTCGCCTTCATCCATGTATGCGGTCGATTCATTAAGGATAATTCTTCCAGACAAGTCTATAATCTGTACGAATGATCCTGGATCTGACTCGTCAGACAACTCAACAAACAGGTTGCTTTGAGTACACGGATTCGGGTACACCAATAGTTCTGCAGCCTGAATTTCATCCCTTCGTACGATTTGAACTCCAAGCACCTCGGTGGTACCATCGTAGTCCGTTTGGGATAGACGATAATAAGTGATATCGTAAGGTCGCAAATCTTCATACAAATAATCGGTCATGTTAAATGTATTGCCAGCACCTGCCCGTGTTCCCATTTCTTCAAAACGTGTTCCATCTCTAGACCTTTCAAGGGTAAAATAGTAATTATTGAGTTCCATTGAAGTCGCCCATTTTAACACGTTGTAATCGCCTTTTGCCGTGGCTCTAAAGTAGAGCAATTTAACAGGAAGTGCACCGGCTGAAGTATATCCTGCCTTGGTAAACAATCCTAACTCTGTTATACCCGATCGGCTTGTCACCACAGCTTTAGATACGGCTGATCCAGAGGTAATTGTACCTGAGCTTGAACCGGGTCCAGTAAAACTTTTATAAACAAGATCCCAGGCTGACCCACTGACCGTGTCGCCGTCGCTATTGTTTTTCGTGCCTACATATTTTGCCACATATTGGTGGTCTGCATCAAATGAGGTGCCTTCGTCTTTTTCATTGTGTTGGAGAGTCAAGGTCAATTTACTACCTCCTGCGGAATCTTCTTTAATATCCCAGGTCGTTCCAACCCCATAGTCGTCCATTGTCCTTCCGCTATCGCCACTTTCGTATACACCTTCAAATGCACGAACACTAAAATTGTCTACAGTTCCTTTGTTACGAATACTGGCTGGCGTATAGGATGATGTAGTTGGGCCAACCGGATAATCGATTGTCTCTTTACCTACACCATACCGAATCAAATACCCACCAGTAGCTCCAGAACCAGTTACTACATATGAGTCTTCTGTATACCCTTGAATTGCATCCTTATGGGAGTTTTTGACAATTAAATTATGTCCATTCAATAGCAGTTTGCCCTGTTTGAAAATTAACGTATCGTTAACCTCCATGTCATTTGCCATTTCTACATTATTCGGATTGTCAATAACTAATAAGGGAAATGCACTCGCCTTCCCTCCATTATCTAACACTTGTTTAAAATTAGCAGTATATGGCGCTGGTCGTGGACTTGACATACACAGCAGGCCTTCGTTAGAAATGGATGCGTTTACGTTCTTCCAGGTCTCACCATAAAAGAGAACAACTCCACCCTTTTTGATTTTAAGCGAATCTTTGTTTGTAACGTCACTCCAGAAACTAATTGTGTCAGAACCGAAAAAAGTAATACCCTCTTTTGTTCCAAACGTAATATTCATGGTTTCTGTGGTCTTTGTACCACCTTTTCCACCTGGCGTCACAAATGTTTCTTCTTCCGTTGTTGGGGTTTCAGTTAATTCTATATTAAAACCCAAATTATTTAACGATTCAGCTAATGTATCAGAATACATAGCAAGATTACCACCAATAAATACCAAAATTTCAGGAAGGAATATCAGTATCGCCGTTAAGAACGAATACCGACTGATTCTTTGATAATGCCGTAGACTGACATTAATCTCGGTTATTAATTTCATACAAGTAAGTAATAGTAGCGCCCGAATCTCAACAGAAAAAAATGGAACTGTTTGCAATTACAAGCGTTGCAATATACCCTTTAATTGGGTAGTTTCCAAAACACAACAGGAGCTAGGGCCCAATCCACCGCATAAACACTGGGCTTTGCGCTTTACAGACTTGTCACTTCAAACTCCTGGTTACTACCCATTTTTGGTAAACTTCTCTTCACCATTGTTGTGCTCCTTAAATCGTCGAACTAAAGAATTGGTCATTCCTCGGTAAAGAGCTCCAGTCTTCGCAGACTGTAGGATATAAATGTAATAGATCATGATGGTTTGGTTTAACAAAAAAGGCCCAACCGAAGTTGAGCCTTTTTGTGGTGTGGGGCGGGTTCGAATGCTGACGTCCAGACTAACCGTCTGGAGTCTGCATCAAGATTTCCGATAAAGGAGGAACGTCCCGGTGCTGACGTCCAGACTAACCGTCTGGAGTCTGCATCAAGATTTCCGACAAAGGAGGAACGTCTTGACCGCCGACACATGGATATTTTTTCACAAAAGCAACCACTCGCTTGCGTGAGGTGATGTTTTTAAGTTTCAGTTCTAACTGATAAGCTTCGGGTCGAGAATCTTTTGTTGTATACCATACCAACAACCAAGGGCACCCATTTTTGGTAAACTTCTCTTCACCATTGTTGTGCTCCTTAAATCGTCGAAC
>CAYZWM010000092.1:3905-14788 GCA_964482155.1 uncultured Chitinophagaceae bacterium
AACAAAAAAGGCCCAACCGAAGTTGAGCCTTTTTGTGGTGTGGGGCGGGTTCGAACCGCCGACACATGGATTTTCAGTCCATTGCTCTACCAACTGAGCTACCGCACCAATCACCTCTTTTTCAAAAGGAATGCAAAAGTATACTTAATTTGGAATTTTGTACACGCCAAAACTAAAAAATTATGGTTTTTTTTATTCAATATAAATCAACGGTTGGGCAAAACTTCCTAACCCTTTAATGGCGTGGTTTTAACCGCATTGTCTATTTTCGCTTTATGCAAATTCTACAACAAGTTGTCTTTGTCGTATTTCTGGCAATCGCCATTTATTTCTTCTACCGGAATGTGTCAAGAATACGTCGCAACATCTTGCTTGGTCGTGATGAAGACCGCACCGACAATAAACTCGAACGTTGGAAAACGATGTTGAAGGTGGCCTTTGGTCAATCTAAGATGGGTGCCAGGCCAATACCCGCCGTTTTACACTTCTTTGTTTACGTAGGTTTTGTACTCATCAACATTGAAGTGATGGAGATCATGATTGATGGCGTTATAGGTAGTCATCGTGCATTTGCCGGTGCTGGAAGCCTGTACAATTTTGCTATTGGTTTTTTTGAAGTACTCGCCATCTTAGTGCTTATAGGCTGTGCGCTTTTTCTAACAAGACGGTTTATTAACCGTATACCTCGATTCCACAAACCAGAGATGAAGGGATGGCCAACAAAAGACGCAACCATCATATTAATTACAGAAATAGTTTTAATGGCGGCCATTTTGAACATGAACGCCGCTGACCAGATTCTTCAATCAAGGGGTGTAGAACATTACGCTCAGGCCGGAAGTTTTCCAGTAAGTCAGTTTCTGGTTCCGATGTTTGACAGTTTCTCAACGGGAACATTGATTGTGTTTGAGCGTGTTTTCTGGTGGTTTCACATTATCGGCATTTTGTTGTTCCTCAACTTTTTGCCTTACTCGAAACACTTCCACATTATTTTAGCATTTCCAAATACATATTATTCAAACCTCAAGCCAAAAGGAACCATCAACAACATTGCATCGGTTACAAATGAAGTAAAAATGATGATGGGCATGCCTGATGCTGACCCTAACGCACCTCCACCAGAGAGTTTTGGTGCCAAGGACGTTACTGACCTTACCTGGAAAAACATTATGGACTCCTACACCTGTACTGAGTGTGGGCGCTGTACGTCTGTCTGTCCGGCCAATCAAACGGGAAAACTACTGTCTCCCAGAAAGATAATGATGGACACACGAGATCGGGCAGAGGAGATTGGTAAACGTCTAGACTCAGGATCAGAAGAAAAAGACGACAAAGATTTAATGAGTTATATCAGTTCAGAAGAGTTATGGGCTTGCACCAGCTGTAACGCTTGTACGGAAGCCTGTCCGATAAATATTGATCCGTTGGACATCATTGTCCAGTTACGACAATATTTGGTGATGGAAAAAGCTGAAGCACCGAATGAATTGAATATGATGTTTACGAATGTAGAAAACAATGGTGCACCCTGGCAATTCCCCGCAACTGATCGCGACAAATGGACCACCGACCTATAAGTATGAATAACGTAAAAGACACATCTGTTAAACACGCCTTAACAAGCCCTGTGCTGGACAAAGGCATTAAAAATTATTTAATTGATATCGACGGAACAGTTACCGAAGATGTTCCTAACGAGGAGCCCGATCGCATGAAAATTGTTGAGCCTTTTCCCGATGCATTGAAAGCGTGTAATGACTGGTACGACCAGGGTCATATCATTACATTTTTTACTTCCAGGACAGAGGAAACGCGAGAAATTACGAAGGAATGGCTGGACCGAAATGGATTTAAGTATCACGCTTTGCTGATGAACAAACCAAGAGGTGGAAACTACCATTGGATTGACAACCACGACGTAAAATCGACAAAATATCAAGGCAGTTTTACGCCAAACTTTAAGCAGGTCGATGGTAAAATTGACCAATTTGAAGATTAATTGAATGTAGAAAGAATGAGCGAAAAAATACACGTACCTACGGTTGCCGAACTCAATGAAAAGGGACTGACTCCTGACGTACTTTTTTGGGTAGGTTGTGCAGGTAGTTTTGACGAAAGAGCACAAAAAATAACCAAGGCCATGGCCCGGATTCTCATCCATTTGGAAGTGAATTTTGCTATTCTTGGAAAAGAAGAGTCGTGCACTGGTGATCCGGCTAAGCGGGCTGGCAACGAGTTTTTATATCAGATGCAGGCCATGAACAATATTTCAATCATGAATGGCTACGGCATTACTAAAATAATCACAACGTGTCCGCATTGTTTTAATACCTTAAAAAATGAATATCCCGATTTAGGTGGCAACTATGAGGTTATGCATCACACCACGTACATTCAGAATCTCATTAATCAGGGTAAACTCACTTTTGGAAAAGGGGACTATAAGGGTAAAAAAATAACGTATCACGACAGTTGTTATTTGGGTAGAGCCAACGGTATCTATGACGCCCCTAGAGAGATATTAGAGAAGCTTGATGCTGAGCTTATCGAGCTCAAAAGATGTAAAGCCAAAGGTCTTTGCTGTGGAGCTGGTGGTGCTCAAATATTTAAGGAGGCCGAAAAAGGAGACAAGGAAATCAATGTAGAACGCGTGGAAGAAGCGCTAAAAACCGACGCAACTGTAATTGCTTCGAATTGCCCTTTTTGTATGACCATGCTGACCGATGGTGTCAAACATTTTAATAAAGAAAAGGACGTGGAGGTATTGGATCTAGCCGAATTGGTAGCCAATGCAAACGACTTATAGGTTATGAACAACTGGAATACGTTATCGGATGATGCTAAGATTTGGCTTTACGGAACAAATCGGGAAATAACCGTGGAAGAAACGGAAGAGATCAAGGCATTTTTGGACAATTTCTGCAACGAATGGGCCGCACATGGCACCAAGTTAGACTGTGGATTTACGGTTTTGTACAACCGGTTTATCGTTTTGGGCGTAAATGAACAAAGCGCTGCCGCAAGTGGCTGCAGTATTGACTCTTCGATTCATGCTTTTCAAGATATTGACAAAAAATACAACTTCGATTTATTTAACCGGTTACGGAGTTATTACGTGACGGAAAGTTCGGTAGAGTCGTTAAATAACCAGGAAATTCAACGCAAATTAGCCGCACAGGAATTATCCGAAAAATCGATGTTTATTGACCCAATGGTTTCTACCGTCGGTGACCTAAAAAATGCCCTGACCAAACCTATGGTCAACACCTGGTTAAAAAAATACCTCTAATCTGGGAGGATCAACATGGGAACTTGAATTTGCCCAGTCAATTTCTTGGTCGTACTTCTGCTAAATAGATAATCCAATCTTGAATTGTGACGGTGACAGACCACTAATAAGTCTACATCGTTATTTTCTAAGTGTGAATTTATTCCATCTTCTGCGGTGTCAGCTTTCTCGACATTCACCTGTATCTGCCTTCCATTAAGTTGAAGACTTTTGTGTGCTTTCTCATTATCCGATAGAAGCACGCGTAGAACCGATAATTTGGCACGTGAGTTGTTTGAAAGACTTGCCAAAACCATTCTAAGACCATCGGCTTGTGGAATCTTATCCTTTGCGGTTGCAATGCAAATTCGCAGAGAATCGCTGAGCTCATATTCCCTGGGTATCGCTAAAATTGGCGCAAAACCACGTCGAACAATTTGCTCGGTATTGGAACCCAAAAATTTGGAAGAAAGGTCATTTTCGCCAAACGTCCCCATGGCAATGACGTCAATGTTGTATAGCCTGCAAAACATAGGCACCAAATCCTGTAAATAGCCCTGTTTAGCTTGAATTACTATTTCTTCTAAAACTTGAAATTTATCCTCTAATCGAATTTTCTCTTTTCTTAAATCTTCTTCTGCATCCGCCATGATCTTTTGTGTAATATTGATCATCATTCCAGGTGTAGATCGAGGGGCGACAACTGCATGAACCAAATGAAGTCTAAACTTTTCACGATCAAAGAATTGGCACACAAAGTCCGTTGCAGCTTGTGCATTTTCCGAGAAATCCGTAGGTAGAAGAATATTAATCATATAGTTGCACTGTTTATCGTAAACTTCATCTGTTTATTTAGGCTATAGCCACTTGCCTGAATCGTTTCCAACCATAGACCTCACGTTTTTCGAAATACGTGTTTGTGAACCCCCCGGTTTTTGGTCAAAACTCCGCTCCTTTTTGGAAACGTTCATTCATCCATCAATACCTAAAGTCATTGGCGATTTACTATCCACTTGGTTTTCCACCAATGCTGTCCCTAAGATACGCATTTTCTCGTTATGAATACTCACCTGATTCACCTGCTTTCATCAAAAACTCTAGCTTTAAACCACGGCATTTCTTCACAAACGGTGCTCACTTCAAGAATTATCAACCCATTACCGAAATGAGGTACTCGTGTTTTGATCTTTATGGGTTGTTGAAACGCCCCTTGCTTTTGTCTATTTGAAATCGCCTTAAATATTAAGGGATTTTGGCCACTACCCGACCCTCAAATCGTTCACGCCTTTATCTGAATCCCTGGGTCAGCTACAAGAAAATTATTTTTCAGAATTTACCCAACCTTATCCGATCGTCTTACGTCAATGACCTATATCACTTTTTATAATCTATGAACAAACTTGCTTTCTGTGTTATTTTACTAGCTAGTGCTACTCAATCCTTTAGCCAACAAACAATCAGCTGATTTTTCATTAAATCAGTGAGTTATCGGATCACGCCTTTTCAACCGATAACTTAAACGTGCCAGTAAGAGATGCAGATTGCAAGTTTGTTCTTTTTCAACTCGACATTCTTGCCTCTATGTAAATAGGTTTAAACCCTGTCTCCACCTCTCAGGTGCGTTTTAAACATGTGTTATTGAAAAGAATGACGTCCTACCTTAAAACCAGAATTTTGTACGGAGCGCTGCGAAAAACACGGAACAATCCATTTATTGATTGATCAATCTATAGTTTTACCAAATTCCCTTCACCCGTTTTTTCTTTAACGGTCTTTTGAAGCGAGGGTTCATTAACATAAAAGATATTGCCATTTCCATAAATACCGACATAAATGATCTTCGTTGCATTTATGAAACAGTCCAACGGGCTGTGTGTATCAAAAATCACTTCCTCACAAACCAGGTTTCGGGCATCTAAGTCCGTAATCTCCTCTATCGAACCGGTTAATTTGAAGGCCTTACCAGACAGCTTGGTCCCTCCGGAATTTATCGATTCAACGAATATTTCTCCCGGGGTACTAATGGTCAAATCTATGTCTTCAAGGGCCGAATGATTAATTCGCAAATTTTGTAAGTGAAGCGTATCGCTCGTCTTTATGCTTGCTGCACCAAAAACTGTAATCTCATTGATGTCGTCTAGAAAGACTTCCAAGGTGATCTTGCGTTTATAAGAACGGACAAAATTGCACGTATTGCAATTACTCAATATCAACTCGCCGTTTTCTACAACGGCGGAAATTCCTTCAAGAATATTTTCACCGCCAGTAATAATGATGCGCTCACTCTGAGTTGTATCCTGGGTTAGAATTAATTCAAACCTATCGCCAACCGATATCCGGTCAAATGTGCGAAGCGGCCGCTCTATACTACGATCCTTCCCAGTAGAACTAAAGCAATCGTCTAACTGTTCCTTTTTGCATCCATTCAATGATACCAAAACACATATGGCTAGTACGATTCTTTTCATAGTCTATACCCTAGCCCCCAGGTAAAGTGGTCGGCCACACCAAAATGGGTTTTTAGACCTACAATGACGTAGGCTTTTTGGCTAAAGTGATAATTGAATCCCAATCGTTGGTACGTGATAAACTTGTTGTTACTTGGTTTGTACGCATAAAAGCCAATATCCGTTTTGAAATAGACCCGGCTAATTAATACCTGGTGTCCAACAAAAAACCCAAGTTCTGTCATCTCTAATGGATTGAGCCCAGTCAAAGGTTCGTCTGGAAAATCAATAAAATGATGCGTTTTATCCAGAAAAATCTCAGAACCTATACGCCAACTGCGTTTAATACTTATGTTCTTCAGGTGGGTTACTCCAATATTTACAATATGAAATCCAGTTGTGTTGGTCAGGCTTCTTTCCTTAAACGCATAAGCCCCATAAACCTGCCATTTTACAGGATTAATGGTGTCTTTTATGGGATTCTTTTCAGGCTTTTGATCCATAAAATAATGTACACCTATTGATAATGACGGCATATTTACCCCTAGATTAGGAACACGAAAACTTCCATTGCTAAAATGCGTAAGTCCAAAACCTACCTGCATTTGCATGGGCAACGCGTTAAACTGCTTTTTCCATGTCAAAAACCCCTGCATAACGCCATTAAGATGGCTACCGATGGCTTGGTTTCGTCTATTATCATAGATATCAAATTTTTTGGTCAAGTAGGCCAGGCCGGTGCTAAACCGTGCACGTAACTCACTATTCTGAAAAGAGTGTACGGTAGTTTCTATTCCTGGCATGATGGCCAGTGCATTTCCAGTAAGATCTGAACTCCCCATTTTCATGAACAAAAAGCCCAAAGTCACTTCTGGTTTGTTGTAATGTTTCGCCCACGGTTGAACTGATTTTTCCTTTGATATATGAAATTCAAACCCCTGAATATGAGATTCTAAGTTCTTGGAATCGTCCCGATGTGCAACCAAAAATCCGGGATAATAATTGAAACCAATCGCCATTTTAGGCTGATTTTGTGCAAATACACATTGCACTAAGCATAGAATTGCTGATAATATGGCGTAACGTCTCAAAATATTTGTCAAAACAAACCAAAAAATACCGCCTAATCAACTGAAAAGGAGTAAAAAAATTGCCAAATTGAATCTTGGGCGTCCAATTTCGAAACTTTTTTTCACTTTTTTTCAAATCATCTAAATTATGACTAAGTAATGTATCTCCTTTATTCACAACATATTGAGCCCCAACCCCCTTGTTTTCTGCGATTTGGCTCGATATTTGTTACTCATTACACACTGGCAAAGGGCTGTAAAAAGCCAAACAAAAGTTTACCTTTGCAAGTTCTATTTTTAAGGGGAATCCCAGATAGTAGCTTAAAGAATATATGAGACAACTAAAAATTAGTAAGCAGTTTACTAACCGTGAAAACAAATCTTTAGACAAATACCTCAACGAAATTAGTAAGGTTAACATGATCGATGCCCAGGAAGAGGTTGTTCTGGCGCAACGAATTCGAGAAGGCGATCAAGCCGCACTCGAGAAATTGGTTAACGCTAACTTACGTTTTGTGGTTTCTGTTTCCAAACAATATCAAAACCAGGGTTTGACTCTTGGAGACTTGATTAATGAGGGAAACCTGGGCCTTATCAAAGCGGCTAAACGTTTTGATGAAACGAGGGGTTTTAAGTTCATTTCATATGCGGTATGGTGGATACGTCAAAGTATTCTTCAAGCATTGGCTGATCAATCACGTATTGTTCGTCTTCCGTTAAACAAGGTTGGGTCTATTGGTCGAATTTCGGCTACGGCTGCCAAACTGGAGCAAGAGCACGAACGTGAGCCAACAGCAGAAGAAATTGCAAAAGCATTGGATATTCCTGTAACGGAAGTAGAGAATGCATTTAAAACTTCCGGTCGTCACTTAAGTATTGATGCGCCTTTAACTGAAGGTGAAGACAATACGTTATTAGGTGTATTGGACAACAATGACGAGCCTGATCCAGACAACCCATTGTTGAACGAGTCTTTGCAAAAAGAAATCAACCGTGTAATCTCTACACTTTCTGAAAAAGAAAGAGATGTATTGAAATACTACTACGGTCTAGACGGTGGTCCTGCACATACCTTAGAAGATATCTCAGAAAAAGTTGGCTTAACACGAGAGCGTGTTCGTCAAATTAAAGAGAAAGCACTTCGACGATTGAGAAAATCATCTAAAAGCAAAATCCTAAAATCATACCTGGGATAACGCTTCAAACATATTTATTGAGAAAGGCGAGCAGGTTTGTTCGCCTTTTTTATTGCACAAAACTGGCTGGCAGGTTTCTTATATTTGACCCATGAGCCGCTCTTATCAAAAATCAAATTTTCACAGAGTAAGCAGTGCTTCTTCCGAAAAAGAGGATAAACAGTTTGCAAACCGCAAGTTTCGCAGGATTGTGAAACAAAAAATTCACTCCGATTCTGATCTGCCATTGGTTAAGGAAACATCCAATGTGTGGTGCTTTGATAAAGATGGAAAAGTGTTTGATGGCAGTATGACTCAATCTGATCGGAGAAAATGAAAGCAAACAGATTTCAGATCATCTTCCTTATGATTGTTTTGCTAGTAGGATCAGGCTGTAATCCCAAATCAGAAACGATTGAAGAGCAAGTCACATTTACCGTTGACCAATTGCATCAAGACGTTAAACATCTTTCGCAGATGCTCAAAGCCGCTCACCCAGGACTGTATTGGCATTCTTCGCCTCAGCAATTCGACAGTGCTGTAGGTCAAATACAGCGTGACATCGACACACCCCTCCCGGAAACTGAATTCCTTCAAAAAGTAGTCAAACTCAACCAGGTAATCAAATGCGTTCATTCCTTTAGTCGACCATCAATTGATTTCGTAACGTGGTGGAATGACAGCGCTCGAATTTTGCCGATAAACATCGTTAAACTGGACAACAAATACTTTGTATCTAAGAACTCAATATTTCATAACGAACTAAGCTTTGGGACGGAAATTCTATCCATAAATGGTCGTAGTATCCATCGTATTGTTGAACAAATTCTTCCTAACATCCCTTCAGATGGGATGAATGTAACCCGAAAGCATCACTCCCTAACCCGTTCTTTTACTCGATATTACTCCTGGTTTATAGAGCCAACTACAACACATTATGAAATAGAATATGTTGGTATAAATGCATCAGTTGTCCAAACTCAAGTAGCTGGTGTTAGTCGAGATCAATTTATGGCCTCGATAAAAGAACAAAACGCCCCACAGTCTCCAGTTTCCTTTTCCATTGACAAGGAGCTATCGACCGCCGTATTAACCGTTCAGAGTTTTAGGCATGATCTCATGGAAGACCACAACCTGGTTTTTCACGATTTTATGACCAACTCGTTTAGAGGTTTACATGAGCAACATATTGAATATCTGATCGTCGATCTACGGGATAACGGTGGAGGCTACAGCGAATATGGCGCACAACTCAATGCGTTTCTTGCCGATTCTGCTTTCCAATATTGTAGAGATATGGTACTTACTACCGAAAAGACGATAAACGGCATTGACTATGACATCCCCGAAACCTTTGATGACTTCCCTATGGGTATTGTTCAGGAAGACGGAGTGTATAAATGGAAAAAACATTCGATACTGGGTTGGAGGAAAAAGGAGAAATACGCGTTTAAAGGCAAAGTATATTTTCTTATCAATGGTGGATGTGTCTCCACTACCTCTGAATTTGCGTCAGTTGCGCATCATTTAGGTCAAGGCACATTTATTGGCGAAGAGGTTGGCGGAAGTTATTTGGGCGATTCTGGTGGTGTACTGGGCTGGGTGACGTTACCCAATACAGGTATCCGTTTTCGGATGGCCATGGTTAAATATGAGCTGGCAGTAGACAACCGATTCTCAGGACATGGTGTTATTCCTCAATATCAAGTAACTCCTACCATCGTAGATCTACGAAATCATAAAGATGTAGCCATGGACTTTGCCCAAGACCTTATCCATGCGGATAAATTCACAAAAAACTGACATGAACTCCTCTTCCAAAATCCCCTTTGCATGGTTGCTTGTTCTCTGTTTAACGTCCTGCCAAAAAAACATCAACGACTTAATGTCCAATACGTGTGACGTAACGCCTAAGCATTCGGACAAATTGCACATACCTGGCGGATTGCAAGGTTACTTCACCATGAGCGAGGCTTTGGCTTGCTCTAAGGCATTAAAGAAGCCGATTTTTGTTCAATTTACTGGCCATGGAATGTCTAGCACACGCGAGCAGGAAATAATGCTATATGTAGATGGAGGTATTCCATATTTCCTCAAAAAGAACTTTATCATCGTCCATTTGTATACGGATGACAAGGCTATAATTTCCGACTCATCGGATTGGATTATTAAAGGCTCCGATACATTAAAAAGACTGGGAAACATCAACTCACACTACCAGGCAAACAAATACAACTCTAATTCACAGCCTCTATTTTCGGTTGTCGATCACAACGACAGTTTAATGATGACACCGTTTGGTTATTCCCTGGATGCCGATTGGATTAAAGACCAATTGGAACAGGGTCTAAAAACATACGAAACGATATATTAGCCTCAAAAGACGCCGCAGTCTTCGATTTTTTCGCTAAGTTTGGTCATTATGAAACTGAAATTCTACACAATCCTACTCGCCAGTCTAAGTGTGTTTTGCCTAACCAGTTGCAAGGCAAAAAAGTCAACGGTCGTAGACGGTGGAGGGCAAGACAGTCACGGGTGTATGGGCAATGCAGGGTACTCCTGGTCCAATCTCTCTGAACGATGCCTTAAACCCATTGATTCTGGAATCGATTTACACCATGTAAAATCGAAGTCTTCAGACAAGATTTGCTATCTCGTGATGTTTGATTCGTTAAGCTCCATGGAATTATTTATGCCTTCTGGATCGGAAAGCATAGTCATGGCTGCCGATGGATCGGAATGGGTAAATACGACAGCTGGGTACCGGTTAAAATTAAATACCGACCTACGCTATGAGCTGTACAACTCAAAAGAGAAACTCATTTACAAAAACAAATAACTTGACTTTTATACGTTTACCTGGGTTTGCATTGATCGTATTGATGCTTGGATGCCAGTCTGCTCCAAACCCACCTCAAAATGG
>CAYZWM010000093.1:0-4357 GCA_964482155.1 uncultured Chitinophagaceae bacterium
AAAAACAAATATCGGAGAAGAGCCCTTGCTGAATACCATTTACGGGTTCGATGGTTCATACAATACTAAATCTAGAATGCTTACGCGTTGGGTAGACAAGTTGCCCTTTATAGAAACCAAAGAAGAGTCGACTCTGTCATTAACCTGGGAATTTGCGCAAATTATACCTCACAAACCTTTGAGTATTGGTGACGCGGAACGTGGGACTTCGTTTATTGACGACTTTGAAGGTGCCGAGACGCCTTATGAGCTAAAAAATGTAGTGCGCTGGAAAATTGCTTCGGTACCACAACACCAACCGGATTTGTTTCCAAATGCTGCCGGAGGGAATATTAAACTGGATAATAATCGACGGGCATTGTTCTCCTGGTATTCAATTGATCCGGTTTTACAGAATGCGAGCACTGGTAATCGAATGCCGGAACATCTAAAGAATGATGTTCTGCAACGATCAGGTCATTATGTACGACCCATTCCTTTTGACGAACCCTTCCCGACCAAGAATATTCAACAACAACAAAACAGGACTCTAACCACGTTTGACCTGGCTTTTTATCCAAGTCGTAGAGGACCATATAACTTTGGCGTAGACAATCTTAATGCCGATGGTACGCTAGACAATCCAACCTCCAATTGGGCTGGAATAAGCAGACGGATTGAGAATACAGATTTCGAAGCGGCGAACTACGATTATATTGAGATATGGATGATGGATCCGTTCGTGTATGAAAAACATCTAGGTAGTAGACCGAATGAAGGACAACTTTACATCAACCTGGGCAGTGTATCTGAGGATGTTTTGCCGGACAAACGACGGTCGATGGAAAACTCATTGCCAACGGCTAATTCAACTAACTCTCCTGTAGAACAAACAGAATTTGGCCTGGTAGGCACCATTCAACCTATTGTAGACGGTTTTGACAATGATCCATCTGCACGACCAAAACAGGATGTCGGCCTTGACGGACTAAGCGATGAATTGGAAAGAGATTTTTTCGATACGTTATATATCAAGAAAATCGAACTCAAACACGGAAAGAGTTCACAAGCTTATTTGAATGCAATCGCCGATCCAGCAGGAGACAATTTTAAGCACCATAGAGATCCAGAATACGATAAAACTGAAACATCGGTTTTACATCGATACCTGTATTACAGACAACCCGATGGGAACTCGAACCTTGACAGACTGCCGGACGGAACTCCTCAAGCCATTACAACCACTCCAGACGACGAAGACATCAATTCAGACAATACACTTGACCAGGTTGAGGAATATTTTCAGTACAAAATAGACTTGAATAAAAATGATTTGCGTGTTGGAAGCGGTTACGTTGCCGATTCAATTCGGGTTAAAGCCAATCGAGAAGATGAAGGTGCAAAACCGGATAGCATAACCTATTATCAACTCAAAATTCCAATTCGGCAATATCAAAAACGCGTTGGTGGTATAAGTAATTTTAAGTCGATTCGTTTTATGCGAATGTTCATGACAGGTTTCCAGGATAGTATGATCCTACGACTTCTTGAAATGAGAATGATTCGTGCAGACTGGAGACGATACCAAAACAGCTTAAAATTCCCTCCTGGACCGGCCCCAAATCCTCGCGATGTCCCAGCCATTGGCCTTCCACCAGATCCAAACGATCCTGTTGAATTTGTGGTCAGTACCGTAAATATTGAAGAGAACAGTGCACGTGTACCTGTAAAATATGTTGAGCCTCCAGGAATCACAAGAGAGCTGGACCCTACTCAACCCAATCAAGTTTTACAAAACGAACAATCCCTGTCGCTTAGAGTATGTGATCTGGAAAAAGGGGATGCGCGTGGTGCATTTCGGGTTACTGAGTTTGACATAAGGAACTACAAAAACTTTAAGATGTTTTTACACGCCGAAGGCGATAATCTCCAAAATGGAGACGTTTGGGCGTTTCTTCGAATAGGTACAGATTTGGAGAACAACTACTATGAATACCAGATGCCTTTACAGATTACGGCAAATGGTTCTGTGTTGCAAGATGAAATTTGGCCAAACACCAACAACATGGAATTCGCTCTTCAAGATTTGTATGATCTTAAACTTGATAGAGAAAATGCGACTGGTTCTAAAACCGCTACCTACGAAAAGACTACCCCATCGGGACATATATTGAGAGTCGTTGGCTTACCGGATTTGAGTCAGGTTCGTACGATGATGCTCGGAGTAATGAACCCAAAAACCGGTACCAGACCTGAAAAACTATGTACGGAGGTTTGGTTTAATGAAATGAGGGTAACGGGTATTGCCAATAAAGGTGGATGGGCTGCTACCGCTCGAATGGTTACCAAACTGGCTGATTTTGCAAGAGTCAATGTTTCTGGAAATTACACGACAATAGGATTTGGTGGCATTGACAAAACGTTAAATGAACGAAGCCTCGATCAAACCTTCCAATACGACATTTCATCAAATATTGAACTTGGAAAGTTCTTTCCTCAGAAATCGGGAATTGCCATCCCTATGTTTATCGGATGGAATGAGAATTTTATCAATCCTAAATACTACCCTTTAAATCCAGACATACTTTACAAGCAGGTATTGAGCAGAGCTCAAACCGCGGAAGAACGTGCCGTTATTAAAGCAACGAGTCAGGATTACACGAGTCGATACAGTTTGAACTTTACCAACGTGAAAAAGAACCGTGTTGGTGGAGGCAAGATTAAACTTTGGGATATTGAAAATTTCAATACCAGTTATTCTTTCCAACGGGTATATCGTAGAAATCAGATTGTTGAAGAAAACTTCATTAATACACACCGTGCAAGTCTAGCCTACACCTATGCCAAAAGACCTAAACCCTGGGAGCCCTTTAAAAAGATCATACGTTCTAAAAAGCTCAAGCTGATCAGAGACTTCAACTTTACGCTGATGCCTAGCAGCTTAAATTTCCAATTTGATGTGGATCGGAGATATGGCGAACTGCAAAATCGAAGTAATGACAATTTTGACGCCATTGTTCCTCGTTTTTACGACAAGTCTTTTACCTTAAAGAGAACTTATGGCGGTCGATGGAATTTTACTAGAAACCTTAAGTTTAACTACAACAGTGTAGCTGACGCCTGGGTAGAGGAGCCATTTGGGAAAATTAACAATGAACAGCAGCGAGACTCCATACGAGACAACTTCTTTAAACTGGGGACCATGCGTAATTTCAATCAGGTAATGGACGTAAACTACACGCTGCCATTTTCTAAGATTCGAAAATTAAATTGGATCACTGCTTCGGCAAAATATGCGGCTAACTATAGTTGGACCACTGCGCCCCCAACTTTCCCATCGCTTGGTAATACCATCCAAAATAGTCAAACGATCACCACCAATGGCCGGTTAAATTTTACGTCGTTTTATAATCGTTCCAAGTTTCTTCGACCATTTGTAACGAAGAGCCGTATAAAAAAGAAGGTAAAAGAAAAACCTGTTGAACCTGATGCGTCTAAACCCGGCGAGAAAGACCCCAAGGACAAGAAGAAAAAGAAACAAGGTTTATCTCCCGTCGTGAAAGGTATTGGCGGATTCATTTTAATGGTCAAACAAGTGCAACTGACCTACACTGAAACCAACGGTACAACACTTCCTGGTTTTGATGAAGACATCCAGTATTTGGGGCAAAACTTTGATTTGAAAACACCTTCCTGGCCATTTATTTTAGGTCTTCAGGATCCAAATTTAAGATACGATCTTGCCCGAGAAGGTCATCTGACCAACGATACGTTGCAGAACAACAGATTCTTGCAACTCACTGGACAGAATGTAACGGGAAGTGCCACACTCGAACCCTTCCGAAACTTTAGAATCACCTTGAACATTACTAAACGGACAAGCAATACCGTATCCAGTAATTTTAGGTTCGATAACGAGGCTAATGACTTTGTGGATCTTGGCCTTCAGGAAATTGGACAATACTCCATTTCATTTTTTAGCTGGAACACGGCTTTCGATCAACTTGGAGATGTCACTAAGAACTATAATTCACCAGCGTTTGATGCGTTCAAAAATGGACGGATTGACGTGGCAACCCGGCTGCAAAAACAAGAATTTTTGAATGGTAATTCACGGTTTGAGGGTCGAATTGGAGAACTGGACCCCAATACCGACTTCCCAATAGGCTACGGACAGACACAACAAGATGTAATGCTTTATTCTTTCCTTGCCGCTTACAGTGGTAAAGATGCTAAAAACATAGCGCTGAACCCCTTTAAAAGGCTTCCAGCACCCGCCTGGCAGTTAAACTACAATGGACTAAAGGATTTATTCGGTTTAAATAAAATATTCACCAACATCAGTTCTTTGTATTGCATATCCAATGTCTTTAAATTT
>CAYZWM010000093.1:4367-14719 GCA_964482155.1 uncultured Chitinophagaceae bacterium
CCTATAACTCTACCTTGAATTTGAATAGCTATTACAGCGAGTTAACGTATGGTATTGACACGTTAGTAAATGACACCACAAATTTAAAATCGCAATTTACTTTCCAGCAAGGAGTATCATTGATTGAGCGACTGACTCCAGTTTTAGGTATAGATGTAACCTTAAAAAATGGCCTTACCTTAAAATTAGAGCACAAACGCGATCGGAACATTACCATGTTTATGAACACCTTCCAAATGATTGAACAGCGTAATATGGAATGGATTATAGGTGCCGGTTTTGTTGCCAAAGGAATTCGACTTCCTATCCGATATAGAGGTTCGCGAATCTATTTACAAAACAATCTTAACTTCCGATTTGACCTGACGATTCGGGATGGAATAACCATACGAAGAGACATCGAATTGGGAACAAATACGGCGCAAGCGGGTAATCGGATATTCTCTGTTAAACCGAATATCGATTACAAAGTGAACGACAGTACAAATCTTCGATTGTTTTACAACAGAACGTTAACTGACCCTAAAAACTCTCAGAGTTATCGATCCGCCATTACAGACTTTGGTGTATCACTTAGATATACACTTCAGTAATTTAGGTAGCCAATCTTTTTTTGCGTTTTGCAATCTGTTTAAGAAAAAATGGATGAAGTACCACGGATAAAAGGATTAGAATAGTTCCGTAATAAAACTTTGGAGTAAGTTCTTTATTCTCCTGAAAGATCAATATGGCCATTAACACCCCATAAACGGGCTCGAGATTTACGGCTAAGCCACTTGTGAAAGCGGACAAATCACGTAACGAGGCCAGGGCCAATCCGTATGCCAATGATGTACACAATATTCCAAGCACCAATAGATACCAAAACGAATGAATGTGCAAACCAAAAAGTGCGTAATTCGACACCAGGTCGTCTCTAAAAAGGGAATATTTATGCAAATCTACCCCCCCTTCCCAAAAGGGTATTGCCAACGTAAGAAAAACAAAGCCTGCAGCTAGTTCAATGGTGGAAATTGATAATGCGTTGTATCCGCCAATGTGTTTCTTGTTTAACGAAGAAAACAAGCCTGCCAAAAAAGCAGCCAACAAACCAATGCCAATGGAAGCATAATACGCCTTACCAACATCCAAAATCAAAATTATTCCGGCAATGACTAACAGTGCCAGAAACATTTCGAACCACAGAAATTTCGATTTGGTAATAATGGGTTCCAGAATGGAAATAAACAATGTAGTCGTTGCCATACAAGCCAGTGTAATGCTCACATTGCCCAACTTTACGCTTGCAAAAAAAGCGACCCAATGTATACTAACCACCACGCCTATGCCTATAAACGTTGGTAGCTTCGACAACGGAATAGCTCGAATGCCTTTCACCACTTTGGGAAACAACAACAAGCCAATAACCGCAATCCACAGGCGATGCCATACCAGTGCCAACTGATCAAAAACAATCAGTTTGCCCAGAATAGCGGTAAAACCAAATAGAAATACGGCAATATGGATCTCAAAATATGCCCTTCTTTTCCCCCTTTGTTGCATGAGTTCAAAGGTTTAAGAAAAGTGTTGAAATTCCATAGCCAACTTCAAAACTTTCTGATGCCTCGGATAAGGCCTCTTTATTTAGGTTCTAATTCTATTGATAAAATTTGTTTTCCGCCGAATTGCGATGTCTAAAGCTACCCCATTTTCCATAGTCACTTGAAGGTTATCCAAATCCAAACTTTTCATTCTACTCACGTTAATGATATGTGATTTATGGATCTTTTCAAACAGCTTAACATCAAGGATATCCTGATAATAGGCGAGTGGTTTTGATGCCGTTAACTTAGTTCCGTTCGACATATAGAACGCGGTATATCCACCGCGTTGCCCTTCAGCATATATGATATCCTGAAGGTTAATCTTATTATATTCATGCACTCCACGAATCACAATAAATTTGGGTTTTTCTAAACTGCTCTCCTGATTAATCGCATCTATTCGGAAGTGATCATTTTTGAGTATTTCTTTGGTTTTGTTTAATGCGTCTTCGAGTTCATGAAAGCTAAAAGGCTTCAGAATGTAATCAATTGCAGAACACTTTATTGCTCGAATTGCGTACTGGTCATACGCCGTAATAAAAATGACGTTTACACCGTCTAATGGGACCTTTTCCAACATCTCAAACCCATTCATCTCTGGCATTTCAATGTCTAGAAGCAACACATTGGGCTTCATGGTTTCAAATAACTTTATAGCCTCCATAGGATTGGTATACTCCCCAACAATATTGATGTTTTCATCATATTGTTTAAGATGACTTCGGGTTACTTTAATACTGTTTATTTCGTCGTCTACAATTGTAATTCTCATTTTATTCCACGGGTATGTTTAGGGTTACTCTAGTGCCTGTTTGATTATTTCCGAATTCGGACATATCTACATAAACCATGTATTCAACATCTTCTTCTTCATTAAGCAAACTTAGTCTGTTCTTTACCACTTCTATACCATATGAACGATGTTTTATCTTAGAACGTGTACGACTGTGGTTAATTCCAACACCATTATCGGATACCGTACATATAACTTCGTCCTTCCCTAATTCGAAATGTACGTTAATCAATCCATTTTTTTCGTCAGCCTCAAATGCATGTTTGACGCAATTTTCAACAATTGGCTGTACCAAAAGTGGTGGAATATTAATGTCTAATGGATGAATATCTTGCGAATGTGTAATCTCAAATTCAAACCGTTCTGGAAACCGAAGCTGTTCAATGTGTAAATAGTTAGACAAAAAGGCAATCTCTTTTTCCATAGAAATCCAATCGTCCATGGTATACTCTAAACTTGATCGCATTAGAACAGAAAACCGTTGAATATAACCAGATGCCGTTTCGGGGTCACTTTGCAATATGTATGATTGAATAGAATTAAGCGCATTAAATACGAAATGCGGATTCATTTGATTTCTTAAAATCGCAAGTTCGGACTCCTTAAATTTGTATTCCAATTCCTTCAACTTAGCCTCTTTCGCATTCTTCCTTTTTATTTCTCTATACTGCCAATAAATGATGCCTAAAAACAGCAAGACAATGGACATAGATATGAGTCCCTTAAACCACAAGGTATCGGTGTAATGTGGTTTTATTTCAAACGTATACTGCCTGGTCTCGGACCATTGATTGTTCTTATCCCTACACGCCACTTCAAACACATAATCCCCAGGACTTAAATTCAGGAAATCCATACTGGTATTATTGGTAAACCGATAGCTCGTATCCTTGTCTCCGGCATATAGAAGACGGTATCGATAAAATTCGGATTCGGGTTTATTGAAGGAAATCCCAACGTAATCTATTGAAATATCGTTTTGAAAATGCTTGAATACCATATCACCTAAGGCAGCAACACCTCCCTGAGCGATTTGAATCCCCTCTAAAATTAATCTCGGTGGCGTTTTTGACCTGGTAATGTCTGAAAGACCCAGACCCATTATTCCTTTATCCGTACCAAGCCACAGTTTCTTTTTCCAAATGGCCATAGTGTATATATAGCTCGTCAGTAAGCCATCGTCCATATTTAAACTGTAATCCACGTAAATTTGGTCAATTTGGTCCGTTATCTTCACACGACTTACTCCTTTATTGGTGCCCACCCAAAGGATGGAATCCGATTCCAACATAATGCAGTTTATAACGTTGCTAATCAATCCATTAGACACGTTAATCTCGACAAGTTTCCCTTTTTTAATGAAAAAGACTCCCTTTGATGCCGTAGCAAATATTTTGGTATTATTTGACGTATGAGCAATTTGATTAATTCGACCACTTAACCTGTCGAAGGCGGTAAGTTTAAATGGGTGTCTGAGATTGTGAGGATGAACTTTCCAGACCCCGCCACGTGAAGCTATCCACACGGTGTCTTCCATATCCTGATCAAAACCTAATACAAGGTCATTCAAACCCTGACACATGGCCCCTGAAGAATCCGCCTGATTATAAACGTAATACCCCTCACCGGTACTGGCCGTTAATATGTAGTCATTGCCAACATAAAGAGGATATTTACAGATTCGATTTAAAGGCAATTTATCAACTATAAGTTGGGAATCCCTCGTGTAAAAATGATACGGTCCTGTCGAAAGTACCATGCCTTTGTTTTGGGTAAACGATTTGACACGTACACTCTTCGCTTCTTTCGAAATGCGATCGACTAATAAAACCGGGACACGAATTCCATCATATTTATATATTCTTTCAGGGGCTCCGATTAAGAGATGATTTTCTAAACTGTGTAAGGCCGTTATCTCATAACCCTCAACATCGATGTGTTCCATGGTTAATAGATTTGGAATCCGGAACACTCCCTGATTTAAACTCGAAACCCAATAGTTTCCTTCAACGTCTTGATAGGAGTACGACGCTTTAACGCCTGGTAATTGGTTAACATAGCGATTCCCATTCTTAATGTAAAAGCCACTCTCGGTTGACACCAACATTCTATTTTGCCGATCATAGGCGATATGGTGAATGGCTGCGTCAAATCGCTTTACTAATGAAACGACACTGTCTTTTAGGTCAAAAAGAGAAAAGTCGCGAAAAAAATAGATCCGATCCTCAGCCTTCACTGTATGTTCGAAAAGGACACGATCGTTTTTGCTTATACCCGTATCTCTTCTAGTCCAACCGGTAAACAGATGTAGGTCTCCGCCCATTGAATCTAAATAAAGCATCCTGGGTTCACCGATATCTTCAAAAAAGACCTGGGAGACGGGCTTTTGATTTTGATAGGACAAGTTGACCATGTTCACTTCATCTCCTGACTTTATCCAACATGCATATTTCTCCCGGTCCAGGTATTCGTAGATGTACGCTCCCTCGTTAAAGAACGTGATGTTCTTTGGCCAATGTTTGAACCACTTTTGTAATGAATCGTTAAACTCGAATGGTTTAAATAGTTGACTTTCAGGACTATATATAATAATACTCCCGTCGAAACACGTAAACC
This sequence comes from uncultured Chitinophagaceae bacterium, assembly GCA_964482155.1. Lineage (GTDB taxonomy): Bacteria > Bacteroidota > Bacteroidia > NS11-12g > UBA9320 > UBA987. The sequence goes on from CAYZWM010000093.1 coordinate 9,360, forward strand.
ATACATCTTTGTTTGGTGCCTCGTACGCCTTGAACACTGTATTGTCTTCGAATACGGTATTTGCACTGGTAAAATTGGAAAATTTATAGCCATCAAAACGACTTAAACCCCGATCGGTTCCAATCCAAATGTATCCCACTGCATCTTCATAAACGAAGTAAGTTTCCGGACTCGGTAGCCCATTTTGGGTATTGTAGTTCGTGTATTGAACGGTTTGTGAAAACCCTGCTAAATGGGTCAAAAGAATCCATAGCAGTATATGAAATTTGTTTAGCTGATTTTTCAAAGCGGTTTCAAAAGTATGAAAAATCCGCCATGACACCCCTACGGTTGCCCAGAGCCCTGGATGATCTTTTTTTCAATGGCCGATGTCGAATATCCTTCCAAAAACGGTAGGAGTTCAACTTTTCCCCCATATCCCAAAACCAAATCTGCGCCCACTACGGTTTCCAGGGTGTAGTCTCCTCCTTTAACCAATACATCTGGCCGTAACACTTCAATAAGGTTCTCCGGGGTGTCTTCGTCAAATATGACAACTGCCGAAACACACGCCAATGACGCCATTACGAAAGATCGGCCACTTTGATCCTGTAAAGGTCGATGTTCTCCTTTCAGTCGGGATACCGAACCATCAGAATTCAGACCAACGACTAGTCGGTGGCCGAGATCCGCTGCTCGAGTTAAGTAATCAATATGTCCTTTGTGCAGGATATCAAAACAACCGTTGGTAAACACAATGGTTTCGCCAGCTTGTTGCCAAACATGGATCAAATTTGAAGCTTCTTTTAAAGAAACCAATTTGCTCAACACTGTTTTATACTGACTCATTTAATCTTTTCTTACGTCGATCTCGTGCCATAATAACAGATACGACTCCTGCTGCAACAAAAATCATTACCATATGACTGGTGTGCGATATAATGGCATAACTCGTACCTACGTTTATATCAATGTTATACAAAACTAAACCAAGTGGAACAAAATAATGAAAACTCCCAATTCCTCCTGGTGCAGGAATAATAATGGCCATCGTGGCGACAATGAGGGTTGTCAAAGCAGCATCAAAACCAAGATGTGCAGTACCTTCTACCGACAAAAACAACAAGTAAGGAGTTGCAAAATACAATACCCAAATGAGTAGGGTCATCCCCACAAATAGCAAGGGGTTTTTTAATTTGAATATACTTTTAGCCCCATCCAACAACCCCGAGACAAAATTGATAATCTTCTGTAAAAAAGGAGGATTATTCTCTCGTTTTTTGAGCCATCCAAGAACAAATAACCCCGCAACGCTTAATACAAGAAATCCGCCTAATAGAATCAGTTTAGTCGAATTCCCTCCTCCATTCTGATTCAACTGTTCGGTAAAAAAATCACCTATAAGATCGTATTGAAAGAAAAACGCCGCAATGGTTATTAATAGGGTTACAACCAGATCGAATACGCGTTCGGTAACCACTGTCCCAACCAACTTATCTACCGGCATTCCATCTACTTTACTTTTTACTGCACAACGGGCAACTTCACCCATTCTAGGTGTCAAAAAGTTAACCGCATATCCAATAATAACGGCATAGAAACTGGTCGAGGTTTTCCCTTTGTAGCCCATGGGTTCGATCAGCATCTTCCATCTCACCGCTCGAACAAAATGACTCATAAGGGCAACAAACGAGGCGAGTAATACCCACCCATAATTGGCCTCCTTAATTTGATCATACGTTTTTGCCGGATCAATCCTGAGATAAACCCAATACAATAGCCCTACCGCTATAAGCGGGTATAGAACCTTTTTAAGCGTAGCTAAGGTGCTCTTTTTCAAGAATTTATGTGATTATTTGCGTCGGGAAAGATAATGGTAGGAGAGAACTTTTTAGCCTCTTCAAAATCAAGCAGTGCAAAGGAAATAACAATCAATTGATCGCCCCACTGTGCTTTTCGAGCAGCAGCTCCATTTAGACAGATCATTCCACTTCCTCGTTCACCTTTAATGGTATACGTCTCTAGCCGTTCTCCGTTATTGTTGTTTACGACCAACACTTTTTCGCCTTCGATCATATTTGCTGCATCAAGCAAATCTTCATCAATGGTAATGCTCCCCACGTAACGCAATTCCGTTTGTGTTACCTTGACGTTATGTATTTTCGATTTAAGTACTTCGATCATCATAATCGGGTGCAAAGGTAGGAGTTTTGACGCATAGATGTTGTGGATTTATTCGTGCCATTTTTTGACGCCAGCATCCACCCGAACATCCAGCGTATTCTCTTTTGGTGGAATGGGACATGAGTATCGATTGTTGTAGGCACAATACGGATTATAACACAGGTTGAAGTCTATTGTTACGGATTTACTAAGCTCATTGACCTTAAAGTCCAGGTAACGCCCACCGCCATACGTAGAGTCCAAATTTGACAAATCTTTGAATGGGCAGAACACATATTCCAGAAGGCTGGTATCACCGGTTTTTCGAACGTTTTCATAAAGAAATAACCTGCATTTTTTGCCGTCAATACGAAAATCCAACCTTCCATACTTTTGATATATAGGCAGACGATTCGTGCTGGTTTGCATCTCAAAAGGTTTCCCCTTAGCTCTTCTGAATTTTGCATCCACCTTATACGTTTCATTCGGTGCATAGAAGTTTAGCCCGTTAAACGTTTCCAATTCTTGACTGGGAAGAATACTCGTTGCTGAATCCTCAAATTCGACATTAATCGAATCGCGTTTTAGCATAAGTTCGTGGTCGTACTCACTCTGGGCCTGTACGGACAATACGGTGGACATGGCCAGCAATACGGTTAAGCTTATTATTTTCATTTCTCTACTTCCATAATTTCTTCGGGTTCAACATTTTTCTCAAGAACAAACCATTCTAACAAAGGTCTTTTCTCAGGATACCAAACCAAATTAGGTAGCTTTTGTTTGTCTGCTGGCAGTTGATCTACAGGGTAAAAACCACCTTTAGGCTGGGTATAGAAAGTAATATTCTCCACTTTGTTGTCTACTACCTGAATCAACATATCGCTGCAAATAATGTGATTTACACCAGAATATGAACTGTCTTCTTCTTGAACATAATAGACACTTTGACCATTGCCGGATACATTTACTTTACTCAACTTATTGTTCTCAAAATAGGCTATCATGTCTCGTCCATCTATTTGATTATAGACATCATCCGCTTCTTCAGAGGCAATAAATGCATCGTTCATCACATCCATTTTGTGAAGCTGTCCATTCTTTCTATATACAACAATCGTATCTCCTGTAATTTGATTTGCTTCTGTCCAAAGTACTGGGTTGCCAAGAAATGCAATGGTAGAATCTGTAAATGAATAGATCAATGAATCTGAAACGGCCTGCATATCACTTTTGAACAACTGGGTATGATAGTATGCGAAGAGCTTTCGTGTTTCTGCTGAGTCGGTTTGATCTATGAGAGTATCTGCCTTTAAGAATAGGCTGTCGTCATCCATATACATTATGGCCAAGGGGTCACCACTAATCACCGTTCTCCTCTCCTTTCGATACGATATACCATGTTGGCCGGTGATCTTAATATTCTCCACCGTATCGATGAGAGTGATGTTTCGAAATGCCTCACCAACCCCTGAATTACGGTTATACGCTAAACTGTCAGCGTGCAGTGTATTGTCCTTTCCTCTAATCCAAGCCCCTCTGCTAAATTGACTGGTATTTAGATTGGTGTTGTACCAGCCATACCTGCAAAAAATAGTATTCTCCTCACTGTGAATATACGTTGGCCCATAGAAGTACGCTACCTTAGATTCCGTATTGTACTGAAGGGTATCGCTGGTCATGGTATATTCCGGATTGTCCAACCGCACGCTATCCTTAAAAAAGAAGGTCTTGCTTCTGCTGTGGTACCTTCCCGTTCGACTGTATAACCGATCTGCACCATTTTTGATATGTCCTCCGGTAGTGTAGTAAGCCGTTTTGGAATTTACGTTATACCGAACCAGGTCTGTGGTCAATTCCATTTCCTGATCACGCAACCGGACATTATCTCTTACATAGGCTTGTTTCTCATCGCCATCATATTCTAAATAGTCTCCCCATAAATTGAATGTGTCTCGTTGGCGTATATAAATGTTACCAAATGCTTCGATTTTATTCTGTTTGCGATAGAAATAGGCACTGTCACAATCCATATAAACATCATCCTGTTTAAATCGCACATTACCTATAACCCGTTCTGCATCAAGAAATTTTCTGTCATACTCTATTACATCTGCCTCAAGAAGCTCAATCACACTCTGTGCAGAAACTGCAAAGGCCGTAAAAAACAGCAACACAATGATGAAGGTCAACTTTTTCAGAAACAACGTTTTTTTTAATACCGGTGGTGTCATAGATTTGAATCGGAGCAAAAGTAATGCAAGAACGCTTGAGACATATCTTATCTGACGAGGGATTGGTAAAAAAAACCGACCGAATTCTGGTAACCGTCAGTGGAGGTGCTGATAGCGTGGTAATGTTGCATCTATTACATGCTTTAGATCAACCGGTAGCCGTGGCGCATTGCAATTTTAATCTTCGGGATGAGGAAAGCGATGAGGACGAAAAATTTGTAAAGAATTTATGTCAACAATTGCATGTAACGTTCCATGTCAAACGATTTGACGCCACTCAGCATGCAAAAGACAACAAGTTAAGCATTCAGGAATCAGCACGAAATCTAAGGTATCAATGGTTTCGAGAGGTTTTGAATCAGGAAGGCTACGACTATATAGCTACGGGACACAACAAAACGGACAATCTCGAAACACTATTGATTAACCAGATTAGAGGAACGGGCATACAAGGATTTGAAGGAATATCTTCAAAACAAGAGTTAAAACTAATTCGACCGTTGTTAAACTTTACGTCCAGGGAGATTAGAGACTATGCGGAAAAAAACGGTTGGAAGTATCGAAACGATTCAAGCAACGACTCCAACAAGTACCTTCGAAACCGTATTCGTCACAAAATTCTTCCCATATTACAAGACATAGACCCCAAGATTGAGGATGTATTTTATTCTAATTCCCGACAGGTTCAGGACCAAAATGATCTGTTGAATTTCTTCATCGATCAGGTTTTGAACGAGGTTATTCTTGGGAATGAAGGAACACTTAAGATTCCAATTTCCAAGATCAATTCTTATCCACAGCCCTATCTACTGGTGTACAATTTATTGTCCAGCAAAGGATTTAATCATGCTCAATGTAAACAGATCGTAGCCTCCACTCGCATTGGAAGTCAATTCGTTTCAACCAGCCACCAACTAACGGTAGACCGCGATTATTGGCTGGTAAGTGCTAAAACTTCGGACAACGTAGCACCACTAAAAATTCACG
>CAYZWM010000094.1:0-14440 GCA_964482155.1 uncultured Chitinophagaceae bacterium
GGTGTAATTAGTGGTCTTGGTAGAACACTGCGAACCCAAACGGGGATGTTAATTGACAATGTGATACAATCGGACGCCTCCTTAAATCCAGGAAATTCTGGAGGTCCACTTGTGGATAGTAATGGATCAGTGATCGGTGTTAATACGGCAATCATCCAGGGTGCACAAGGCTTAAGTCTTAGCATAGATATAAACAAAGCAAAGTCAATTGCTCAACAGTTGATTCAAAATGGAAAAGTGTTTCGGGCAAGATTGGGATTTATGTTGCAGGAAATTGAATTGAACAAGCGTATCATAAGGCATTATGGTCTAAAAAATACGAAAGGATTGTTTATTTCACACATAGAAAAGAACAGTCCTGGGTCCAGATCTCAATTGAGAGAAGGTGATATCATCATTGAATTTAATAATGAGCCAATAAATTCTCTATTTGAATTATTCAGGGCGCTTAGTGATAGGTCAATCCTGACTTTTGTTGATATCGGTATTATCAGGCACACCGAAAAACACATATTCGGTATCGTCCCAGAAGAGAGAATATCTTAATTTCCAAAACCATCAATTATACCGGCTGCTCAATTGTATAGCCCTCCTCTCTTCTATGTAATCCATAAATATGTTAACATAGAGTGGATGGTAAGCATAAACCACTCCACACACATTTTGCCTCCACCCTCTGCCCCATCAGCATAAAGAGCATTCATTACACTTTTTTGAAGTTGTTTTGGGTTATTTTTTTTTCAAACTAATTGGCAAGAAACACTGCATTGGAAAAGCAGTGTAACATAATGCAGGCCATTATAGGACAGAAGGGTTTGTTTTTGGATATGTGAATTATTGGACCCATTTCCGATTAACAAAGAATAAGTTTTGGCTCATGAGGTTTATAATCATTACGACTTAAAGTGAAATCAAATCGCTTTAGAGCGTTCACACTTAAGAAGATATTAAAATGAGCAAATCACGATCATATTGTTACACGTGCGGAAAACGCCGGTACTCAGAAAAAATGACATCAGTCGGTTATATAGACTTTTGTTCGCCTACAAAGGAAATGAAACACAGCCCTTGCATCAAAACGTACTTGAATGGAAGAATACAACACCACAAAGAGAAGCTAGAATACTTTCTTAGGTTGCAAAATCAACACAGTTAAATTGTCATGCCTGGTTAGACAATTATGAGGAATATTGTCCATCCGGAAGAGACAGTTTATTGTCTCAAATCATTCCTGTTATTTTTGCACTGAACATATGTGTATTCCCGCATTTCGTACAAGCAATAACCATTAATGCATGCTGTACTTTAGACTTATTTAAATCGAAGTTATACCCTTGATATTCCATCAGGGTAAATAAATCCTCTTGAATTTCCCAATAATCCCTGCTACCACATACGCCACAATTGGGGTCTTTCCATACATTTAGTATGAAATTTTTAGCTTTGTTTTCTTCTATCTTCATAATTATCCATTTCAATCAAAACTACACATCTCATGAACCAAAACACATAGTCACATTTTGCTATTTTTTAATCTAATCTGGGTCGACTATATACTGCTAAAATGTCTTACCAGGCAGGACAATAATACTCATACAGCAGTTAAACTGACCTATCGGAAATTATCTCTTATTTCACGCCACTTTCTAGACTGGTTGTCCATAATAATTGTATAAGCCGTATCTCTCACCTCAGGTTTATGAGGTTGGGTACTATGCTCACACCTCGGACAAACAAACTTGATATATGGATTATTTTGTTTCCCATATTCTCTAATCCAATCATAAGGAGTATCACATTTACCGCACAATGCTGTTAGACTTACAGCGTCATAATTCCCGTTTTCATATTGTCTCCAACTCCATCTCCACTTCGTTCCGAATATAACATCCGACTGGTAGGAATCATTTGATTTCCCTATAGCCGTATCTTCACTTTTTTCAATCTGCCTTTGAACAACCCACCGAATCAACACTCCAACCAATAATAAAACAACAAAAAGCCACATTTTTACATCTAAATTGAAAAAACCAACTATCACATTCCATACCCATTTGCTAATATTGATTAACGTACTTAATACCTGTACTCCATCAAATAAATCCTTAATAATAGAAATGATGATCGACAGCAAGACAGTACCGATCACTTTCCAAAAATTAGTTTGATACCATTTTTTTTCCATACCGAAAACTACAATAATTTCCTTGAGAAATCAGAATTCACCAAATAAGTTGATAAAAAATTGCCTCCCATCATGAGTACACAGCTTTTGTTGAACCTCTTCATCGTTAGCAATACTCAGTTCAAACAGCTTGTTTATTCTACTTCGGGCACGTGACTTCTTTACTTTGTGATCGAACGATGTCAATAGAGCCTCAATAATTTGAGGACGTGACAAACGACTATTCATAACCATCAAGTTTATAGCATTGTAAATAATTAAATCCGTTGGGCTAACCTCTGAAATGCCGATAGTTAGTCAAACCGATGTTTCAAATAGGACATTAATTCTTGTTTTGGTTAGACTCTGTTTGACTTAAGTTTTGAAATAGGGATAAGGTTCAAATGGATGTTTTGACGAGCTAGAGCTTTGTACAAGAATGTCAAAAGAAGAAAATATACATACACTTGTTTAGCAAAGCGCTCCCTGTCTAAATACCTTAATGGTACCAACTTTATACTGAATTCTCCTAGCAAACGGTTTGATGTATTATCTACTTATTTGAACATTCATCCAATAGCACCTCCTTATTTTCTTCTAGCCAATCTGTTTGTTACTGTCATAATTAGAACTTTCTCTATGGTTAAACCATTTATAGCGCCCTTTAATAACTAAAATCCCAAGACCTAATCCTCCGTTTATATAGGATCTTTTGATTTCGCCTACAAATCTATTTTTTGTAGATTCTTTTGGGTTCTTAAAGTAAGAATGACGACTAATGGCAAGATTATATAGTGAACTACTGTTCACCACCATTAAGTTACTTCTGGATTGCTTTGACGTCATTTTTGTAGCGTTTAAATTATAGACGTCAATTGTTTCTTCAGCCAACTTATATTCATAAGAATCGTTTTTCAACCCCGAGTATGGCCTTATATAAATTAACTCCTCCCCTTTTGTAGACCATGAAAATTCTATTTCAAAAAAATCCAAAGGGTTGTTATTTAATGGATTAAATAACAATGGTCTTTCTTCTCCAATTTTTTTACGATTTGCAAAAGTTGTATGATTTATTCCTCCAAATAAGGGGAATTTTTTCTTCTTAAGAGACCTATTACATATTTCACATAATAATACGTAATTCCTGTATTCGTAAGATAGCCACCAGTATATTGATTTTGGTCTATAATGATCAATATCATCGTAGTTATCTGATGTACATTCACAAATTGGGCAGCGTTTAGCTACCTCCAAAAAATACGGTTTAAATTCCTTCCATTTTGCCGCGTCATGTTCAGTGCTAAGAAATTTAGAACACTCATCTTTATCCTCTCTTAGGTGTTCAAATCTCTTATTAAACTGTTCTCCAACCTCTTTATAAGTTTTACCATTATATAATTTAACTCTATGTATGTTCTTCAAACTTCTCAATCCAATTCTACATTTAAAGTTTCCAATAATTCTTTTTCTTGTTCTTTGGATAGCTTTAAGTTTTCTATTTTATCTCTAGAACTTATTCCATGTTTATTGAGAAAAGCTAAAAAGGACATATATCTAAAATCATGAACACTCCTTCCAACATTTGATTTTTCGATTTCAAACTCTGTTTCATTCAAATCAATTAGTTCTTTTTCGCTTAATTTCGATTTCAGTCTTAGTTTATTGTATTTTTCGATTGACAACTGAAGTTTAGTATTAACTACACTTTTCAAGCCGAAATAACCTAATAAAATACTGCCAACATCTAGGTATTTTATATCCAATTCTGACGGATTAACAATGATTCTTCCTCTATTATAGACCAAGTCAATTATGTTATTTGGTTCTAAACCAGCCACTACTAATGGGGAATGTGTCGAAACAATGAATTGAGTTTTTGTAAAGATCTCTTTTAGGTTATTTATAAACTCTGATTGCCACCTAGGGTGAATAAATGTGTCTACTTCATCAACTAATAAAATAGAATTTTCATGATTGAAGTCGGCTTTACTCATTGGGTATGCCTCAACTAATCTTTGCAAGTAATACCCAACCCAACCCAACACTACTTTAAAACCTTGACTTATTAAGTCAAGTGGGATACCTTTTTTTGAATCATAAGTAGATACTATTATTTGTGCAGGAGATTGATTATAGCTAACATCAAGAAATGCAATTTTTCGTTCCGTTAATTTAGAAATTACGTTAAATACTTTTTCTATTAATCTATATTCTTCCGTATCTACTAAATTTATTTTTTTGCTTCGAGCAACCTTTTTATTAGCTTCTCCGAACTGCATTAGAATCCATTCAGAAAATTCACTTAAACGATCATCCCCAGTGCTATTTATTAGAGGAACTAAATCTGCAATATTCGCTTGAGGTGCACGAGAGACAAGATTGGTTTTTTCAGATGACTCTCCTCTCATTTGAGGAAATCCTACAATTAGAGATTTTAGATTATAGCTCTTTGAAATAATATCAAAGTCTCCTGACTCATAAACTTCAACTGTACCATTTTCGAATGCAAAGTTGATGATATTTCTTTTACTTTCTCCGTCTATGGAGTAGTATAAAGATATTTTACCTGTTTTGTTTATGATAGAATCCCCATCGTCATCAACACCATCAATTTTTAATAATTCATGGATTTTCCTTAATTTCACGTCTTTAGATTTCGCGCCTACTAATGCCAAAGCGATTGATCGAAGTATTGTGGACTTTCCAGTTCCATTTTCGCCTATCAGACAATTTATTTGGTCATTAAATAGAATTTTAACCTTTGCGAAATGACCAATATTTTCCAATTCCAATTTCTCTATACGTATTTTTGGAGTGTATTGTTTTAAACCAGCAATAATTTTATTATGCAAATCCTCAATGTCCTTGAATTTAATAATATTGTCTGAAAATTCTCTTTCCAACTTAGCTCGCATGGTCTCAATTTGAGGCCCCTTTGAAAGGTTAATTAGACCTCCTGCGTCTTTCTTTGAACCTTGCATCAAAATGAACAACTTTACTTCAAGCTCCTTTGCTCTATTAACTAAATTAAAAAGTAAGTTCTCATTTTGGTGAACATCGTAAGCTACTGTAATAAAGCAGATATTAGTATCAGCTTTTAAGTCTGTTAGCTTCGTAATTTCATTATGTGCCAATTTAGCCTCTAAGAATTTGTCATTAAGATTGTCTACAAACTCCTCAACAATATCTTCAGATTGAGATATATTTCTAAAAATACTGAAACGGTTGGTGTTCATCTCAGGGGAAGGAGCAGGTTGGTTTTTTAATATGTGTTTAATAACATCTATGGGCTTCATGCCAGCTACATTTGTCGGTAATGGTAAATTATTACCGTCTAGATTTAATTTAGTGAGCTTAATTAGTTTAATAAAATCTTCTGGAATACGACTTAAATTATTATTGGATAAATTTAATATGGTAAGTATTGAAAGATTTCCGAAGATACCTTCTTCAATTTCAGAGATATTGTTAAAGCCAAGGTCTAAATGTTTTAACCTAATTAATGAACCAAAACTTGAAGGGATATTGCTTATTTGGTTTGTTGATGCATTTAATTGATTTAAGTTAGAAAGGCCACCTAAAGTATCAGGTAAGCCGATTAATTCATTGTGATCAATTCTTAATGACGTCAAACTTTTCAGATTTCCAATTTCAGCTGGTAATTCTCTAAGTTTATTATGTAGCAGAAAAAGTTGCTGCAACTTTGGTAAATTACCAATTTGTGGTGGCAGTTTTTGAATTTGATTATTATGAAGATGCAATGTACTTGCTGCTATAAAATTCCCGATTTCAGGAGGAATAGAAGTTATTTGATTATTTTGTAATGAAATGCTTGTAACTAGTCCGGCATCTGGAATAGAAGGAAAAGCCTTTAACTTTTTATTTACTTGATTAACATTCATAAATTCAACCTTTAATTTAAAATCTTAACAAATTTCATTTAGTACTTTGTGGGGACCAAGATTAATACTATTTACCGGAGTAATTCTATACAAATGACCCACTTATAGTTTTGTACTTATTTTATTTGATAATTCTCTTAATGGTGTTTTATTAATACTGGCCTTTCTTGCAAAACCTGGATGATTAATTGTTTTTCTAGCGAGATATATCTGTTGTCCGTTCATAAATGTTCGATGATAAATAAAATTAGTCGGATACGGTGTTTGCAGGTCGCTATTTAACACAATGGCAGTATGTGCTCAAAAAAACTGCATAAAAATAGTCGACAAAATAACTGTAAATCAATTCTTTATGCCTGTAAAGTTAAGCAACCCCGGCATTGATTTCAATAGTTAGAACTTGCTAGTTACTCATTAGATTTTCATTGAACAAAAGGTGATAATTGTATCAATTCAAAACCAAGAGCAGCACTAAACCACAACTCAACAATTGAATTTATCTGTTCAACCTCTTTGTCTTCATACGAACCACATATATGCTTCGTAACAAATGGTTTATAGCCTCTCGTGCGGCATCTAAAACTGCCTTTGATGGGCTTTTAATTTGATGTGTAGTCATTTTACCAATTTCCCTAAGTTTGTGTAGTACTTCTAATTCATTCTTGGAAATTAACCCATTATCAAAAATTTTATCGATTTTTGCTCTCAGGTTGCGTCCGGTTACCTTTTGATGTAAGCACACAGCCTCAACCATCATTCTTAAACCGATACCAGCTAAAAGATTAGATCCCATTCTGATGGCATTTCTTAGTTCTTCGTACAGATCATAAAGAGACCTTGGTAGATGACTATGTTCGTCATCAGATAAAAATTCATCATTCTCCCATTGTTCAGGATCATGAGGATAATGATATTCCGATTTGTAAATTGAGCCATCTTCATTCTTGTCAGATAAATGCCAAGAAGTGGTTAAATAACCTATGGTATCACACCCTAGGCACTGAGTTATCATGTGGTTGAAGAATTCCTCTTCATTTTTAATAAGTCTATCATTTTCAATGTGTTCATGCTTAGCAATTATGCTATGGTTAGATTCATGTGAACAAGACCGACAGTATGTTTCTATATTCTCCATATTTGTTTAAGACATTTTATACCAACAACTCAACATGTTCGTTCAAATAACTTCGGTTGCCATCGGAAAGATTGTTAACCACCTCTTTACCTGAAATACCCAGTCTTTGGAATGCGTTTATCTCTATTTGGTCAGATAGAATAATCTTACCGGACTGTTCAAAACTGATGAGATGTTTATCAAACAATGCATCAAAATCAGGCGAAAGCAAAATACCATTGTCAACGTCTAATCTTTGCCCGTCGGTCGCATCTTTCCATGGAACAATGTGAGATGCTATCAGAATTTTAGGATTATTAAATCCCGTCACAGCGCATTTATACTCCCATCGATGCAATAGACTTTTTCGGTAGGCCCCCTGCCCTACTCTGGATCGTACTAATCCCTCCCGTTCGGTCTTATTGGGTTCTATAAACGCATAAATGCCTTCTTTGTCTTTTACCTCTGGATCAAGATCTTCTGGAGAATAGTACATGGTTACCCCAATCCGTTTGAAAAAGAACTTTATTCCAAGTCGCAATTCACCATTGCGGTCGTGTGTCTCAAAATAACCAGTATCATAGAATTCCAATTCCGTTACGAATTTGACATGTGCACTTCGTACATATTCAAATAGGAAAACACGTTTGCCTGAGTTCAAGTGCTCCTTTAGTGCAAGGTTGCCCTTCGTGAATTTCATATCACCAACTTGCCCTTCTCCTGTGTACGAAAAGACATTCAAGTTTTCCCACGCATCTTTATAGCCATGCTGCTTACCACCAGAACCCGTAAAAATAAATATGTTTGGCGTTTGCGCCGAAGAGGATATACCTCCTTGACGATTTCCGCCATATTCGTCATGAATAAGACTTCTTTTATATATGGTATCTGGAATAAACAACTTACCTCGAATCGAACCCAAATCTAAGACTATCCAATCTAAAATGATATAGTCAAATCTAATTAGCCAATTGATAGACACTTAGATCCTTAGATGTTTTGATATCTAGATTTTTAGACGTTGAGAATAAGATTCCAATAGAAAACGGAATGTTATGCCAATTTACCCCTCTTATGGGTGAATAATTCTCCAAACTTGAATCTGAAACTTGAAAATTTAAAACCTCCAGAATGGCTGCCCGAAAGTGTATATTCCAACGGACTCATACACTTTAATGCAAACGTGTCCCAATGCGTTTTAAACTGCACGAAGCGTCGTAACCTGTCTAGTATGCCGCTAACATTTAACAGACGGGCTCCATGAACAAATTTGTCGGTATGTATATCAATCGGAAAGCTTCTAGAACCAAAATCTGCTGGCCTCGGTAGATTATCCAAATCTATAAGATGTTCGAATCGATATACGTCGCCCGGATTACGTTCGTTTGCATGAGGTCCTGATAGATGTACCACACGCATAAAAAGCTTAACCCGATGCTTTCGTCCAACCTTTGTCCGTATCTCTACTGACCAGGTTCCTATAGTTGTTTGGATTGTACTACTTTGTGGAGGGCCACTCCAACTAAATGCGAGAAAAAAGTGTTCTACGTCACCCAATTCGCTGATCTTATTGAGTCCCATATCGGTATTAAATTAGTTGCTACCCAAATTTAACGAATAGCGAGTCCAAATGATATAGTCATATATAACTAGCTACTTGTGGTGTTTAGATGTCTGGATTTCTAGATGAATTGACCTGTAGATTATTGGTTTTTAGGTGCTTAATCCTTGAGATGGTTGGATACTGAGATTTTTAGAACGGAGCATTTACCTTTACCTTATGGATTGATATAAAACTAAACTCAATTTTATCTGGACTAATATTTGTAGAGAGATTACACCACGAATGAATGACTTCTAATCATGTACCAAAAATTATCCCTTGCCCTACCCCTATTGCTTTTTGTTCAATTTTATGCCTATGCTGAACAGGACAAAAACAGCCCTAAATTTAAAGAAACGCTGCAAGAAACTGAAACTACTCATGGATCACACGTCACCCGCCAACACGGATACTATGTGTTTTATGAACAGGGAAAAGGAGATGTTGATGCCATAGTTATCATCAACCAGACAGACACCCTGGAACTTGCCCCAAATGGGAAAGAAGACAGAAGCTATTATTACTTCGACTATAAATACAAATACCGATATGCCCCAGTTGACCTAACCATCATACATCCAGACTACCCGGTTTACGAACACGTTCAAAAAAAGATGCATACCCATGGTTTTAGGATGGTTCAAGGGTCGGGCAGTATATATTATGCTCTTGGAATGCACTGGATGCAGAAGTGGGACAAAAAGACCATCTGCGTGACTACTACCACCGGCTACCCGAACGGGTATTACCATGGCGATTACAATGCACACCTCATTCGAGACAGTGTTCGCCATATAAACGACTCCATAATTGAAGACATTTGCCAAAAGTTTGGTTTGGTACGCAAAACACCGTTTTTCCCACCTAAGCGACACTTTTTTAATGATTTTGACCTGTATTATGCATTTCTACTTCAACGTAAAGACGGTACCGACTTTACTCTGGAGAATGCGGATTGGATTAGGGAATTACACCAAACTCCAATGGTCAACAAAGTACTTTTGCCCACCACGGTAAACACGGAAGATGAGCTGGAAGGCCCACATGTACCCAATCAATTAATCATTGAGTTTAAATCGGGAACGACAGATGATCGCATAAACGAAATAGTATCGAGTTGTGGCCTGGGCATCTATAACACATTTACCGCAGGCACCTATTCTACCACACATTGCCGATGCAATGGCCCGTTAAATAAATTGGTGCCGTCTAAAGCTGTAATTAAACGTTTACTTTCTATAGACGACGTAGTCAAACTCTCTTTTGAGTTGGAACGATATAACGATATGAGAGGGTAGATTTTAGATGGTTAGATTTTGAGATGGTTAGATTTTTAGACTTGCCCCTCTCCTATTTAATTCATAATCGGCAGTACAACAAAGGCTATAGTCCCCTTGCCAGATTCAGACGTGTTGGGCATAATGTTTAATTCGGCTTGTTTCGACTGACGATGTAAAAGAGCAATACGTTCATTAATAATAGACAAACCAAGCGAACGCCGTTCAATCGTTTTCTGGGTCGTATTGTATCCAATACCATTATCAACCACCCATATCTCAATGGTTTCATCCATTGGACCCATTTTAAATTCGATACGGATGTGATTCGTCCTTTCTTCACCAAAAACAAAGGCATGTTTAACGGCATTTTCGCAAATAGGCTGAATCATAGTTGGCGGTATATGCACCTCTTCTTCTATCAAAATGGGATCTACGTCTATGTCAAACTGAAACAAGTCGTTGTTTCTAGACTTCTCAACGTTTAGGTAGTCCGTTAGAAACTTGACTTCCTCCTCAACCGAAACAGATTCTGATCGTGCATGCGTTAACATGGTTCGTATCAGCCTCGAAAACTCATAAATCAGCTCTTGGGATTTCTCCACCTTCTTTTCCTGAATCCAATACTGAATGGAGTTCATGGCGTTAAAAATAAAGTGTGGATTCATTTGGCTGCGTAACGCCAATAGTTGCGTCTTGGTCATATCCAATTCAAGTTGTTGAAACTTGTTGGTTTGCGCCATAACCGCTAAATCGTTTTTTCTATTCTCACTTTTAAGCTCGGCTATTCTAAATCCTAGGGCAAACGACAACAACACCGTTTCAATGGAGGCTCCTATAGGCATGGTATATTGAGCGATAAACGAATGTTCGAGCACTCCGGCATTGGTCAAACTAAACAGTAATACACCTAGAAGAAATGGCGACCAGGCCCATAGAATAAACCGGGCTCTTTGTACCCCATTGCGGTAAAGCAAAATACTGGCGTATAATATACCAATCGCAACGTACATCATTCCAAAATTCATAAACCAAAACACAAAAAAGCGATCTACAAAAGCGGGCAATACTAAAATAGCGAGGCCTATGAGTAAAAAGGAATTGTAAATGCGTTTGGATCTTCGGTTTATAGACGAATAGAGGTCGCGTTTAAAAAAACTAACCAGGAAAAAACGACTGCATATAGCCACTAACCCGATGGCTATAAAAATGAAACGACCCTGGGGCATAAGGTCTGCAGTCCCCAAGAGGTTGTAACCTAAACTTGAGGTAGTGGTTTGAGCAAAATAAATGACCAATACGTACAAACTGTAATAGACGTACACCCGGTCTCTTATGGAGAAAAATAGGAACAGATTGTAAAGAAAAATTACGCTAAATATTCCAGTTAGCGTGAAGAAAAACGCTAATCGGGTCTCATAACTTCGCTGATAACTAGCCGAAGAATGTAACCACAACGATATGGTCGGTTCCAACTCGGATCGAACGTAGATGTAGATGACTTCCTCGCTGGCACCCTCTGTTTTGAACCTTAAAATGGGATAGCTGTCTTTCTTAGATTTGCCAATATCCAATCCATCATGCGATCCCAAAACGAGTTTACCGTTTCTGATGTAATAGACCTCAGCAAGATCGATAAACGTATTTTCAATTAGAAACGTAAGTGAATCCTCAAGCGTGCTCGTTAACTTCATTCGCATCCAAACGCCTTTGCGGACGAGACCGATGTTTAACGCGTTACTGTGGCACCTTATCCAACCAGAGTCGGCATAAACAGCGTCATTTTGCCATTGGTCGTCAACCACTTTATACTCTATCCTATCGGTGACGTATTCTGAAAAATCGGGATTATCAACTACAATTGATCCTATGTGTGCCAGACCAGCCAAAGATTGACCACAAAAAAGAAGAAGAAATCCGATACGGATGGTACAGAGCCATACGCCCCGGTAGATACGGAAGTTTGTTTCAGTCAGCTGGATGTTCAACGATCAGTGGATTACGGTAACAGTGCGCAAAATACACATCTTACGGTGATCTTTTACCTTGGGTGAACAGTTTACTAAGGTGGATTTGTGCAATGCCTATAAGGCCGTATCCGTCTTATTTCGAACTCTCGGACAAATTCAGGTAAATTTTAGCCCCAGGCTTTGGAAGAATGAACTTCTCAATACCGTCAACTTTCCAGGGATAGACCTCGTGCACCTCGCCAATAAATTTGGATACCCGTGTAGCCCGAACGGTCTTTTTCCGCTGTTTGGAATACGGTTTAAAGAAATCTTCCCAATGGCAAACGATCAAATACGTTGGCGAAATGGCATCAATGAGGGGCTGCGGATAATCGTCTACATACGCATACGATGCAGCTCCAAGTATGGCCAAATCAACATCTCGTTCCTTTCTTAATTTTTGAGGTATCCAACCCTGTTTAGGGGTAGACGCAGAACTTTGTAAGAAAATCCGAAACTCCACATGGCCATCTTCATCCAAATAGTCAAAAACAAACGAAAACGTCATACCAAGCTTCCACATATTGGCATAAGAGCGTGCGGTGTCTGAATCGTACTTGGGTTGTACGTTTGACTCACCGTTATACATCCGAAATTTTAGGTAATGTGGAGCGTGTTCAGCCATAATGGGCGTTACCCGAATCCGATTGTTTTCTAAATAATAAGGCGTGCCTAAGGTGTCGTGCCGACTGACGTGAGTTTCTATTTCCTGTACATTGGCATCATCAACAACCGGTGCTATGAGTCGTTGTCCGGATTTAGAACAATAGACCTTGGCCCCTGGCGATGGATAGTGGTTATAGACGTATGGAATATCCATTAAATGGTCGTAATGCGAATGACTTACCCAAATGGAATTAATATCGTTCGCAGAATCGATGCGGTGAACGTGGCGCAATCCATTTTCAACCGCTCTGGTATTGGTTTTTAGCGTTCGGTTCCATCGACTGGATACACCTACCTTCAAAAAACCAGGATTGGAAAAGAACGGATCAATCAGAATAGAACTTGAGTCTCTTCGAATATTAAACCCACCACACCCCAGATACGTGATTTCAAAATCACTACCCGAAACCGTATCGTAGGTAAAGGTGTGAGATGTCGTTTTATAAACCGACTTATCGACCACTTTATCCGTGTGTTTTACATATCCATTTCTAAACAGGCAGCTCATCGGCTTGGCGCACCCCATCAATAGACTTGTTGCCAATAGAATGGAGAACAAACAGATGTTCCAGTATGAATTGATACGAATCATTTGAGGGCAAGATACACGGTGTAAGCCTAAAAATCAATGGTTAGAAGTAACTAGATGAGCCAAGTACGTACATAAATCGAACGGATGCGTTTAAGCTCACTCTGTCTCTATCTTCTTGTGCGTATTTTCTTAAACTTCATTCGACCGTTTAGAACCATCTTGTCCTTTTTGAAACGCACCTGCCGGCCTGACGCCAAATCGATAAACCAGTTATCTGATATGGTAATTAGCGTTGATCTGCTGTCCTCGTTCAGGTTTTTCAAGATGAGTTGGTTGTTATCAAGCAAAACCTCCACGTAGTAGTCCTCCATCCCTTTCGCCCTGTAAACGCCAATGTATGTCTCCAGTGGTAACCAACCAACCGACGATACATATTGCTTTACTTGTTGGGTTTTAACCAGGTTCATTTCATAAACCGACGAAATAGAACGCATTATTTCACCAATTAATCGACTTCCTCGATCACCATTAGTCATAACTATGATGGCGTTACTCTTGTAAACATATCCGGTCATATTATTCGTAAATCCGACATTTTTACCTCCATGGCCAAAGATGAGCGAATCACCGGCGTTGCTTAAAGAAACTCCCAGCCCCCAGTTGTTGAGACTTTTGGTTAACATCTCCTGCACGATTGTCTGGGGTAGAAATCCATCCAACTTTCCGTACATAATGTCTTGAATTTTAAGGTAATACAAGGCCAATTCGGATGGTGTAGTCCAAAGTCCAGCCGCTGCTTTTTCTGGATAACTGTTCCAACCGCCTTCAATTCTATTCCCCTCCCGATCATAGGCCGAGCTATAATTAATCTGTAAAGATCCCGGAATGGGTTGTTTGTATGTACTACGGTTCATGCCCAACGGCCGCAAAACCTGTTGTTTCATATAATCCGCAAATGAATAACCCGTCACATTTTCAATGATTTTTTGCAAAATGAGGTAGCCTCCACCTGAATAATCCCATACTGAACCTGGCTTGTTAACGACTTCGATCGCCAACGAGTTCCCGTTGCCGTTTAAGACCTGGATTAAATCCGGAATGGTGTCTCCATGCGGATACCCGAAGAAGCCATGGACATTGGTTCCGGCGGTATGGGAAAGCAGTCTCCGAATA
>CAYZWM010000095.1:0-11690 GCA_964482155.1 uncultured Chitinophagaceae bacterium
CACAACCTAACCTATTCGTTAGAGTTAGATACTAAAAAAGGCAGCTACGAAAAAATCGATTTCGATCAAGATGTAGTTCTTACTATCACGTATACCATTTCTAACAACTAAAACGGCGTAGGAGTCGACGACGTTTAGTCCAAAATATTGAAACAGGTCAGCTAGTTAGCTGGCCTGTTTTTTTATGTTATATGAAATCTATCACGTCTTTATGTTGCACTGTACCGTAATAATTTATAATTCATTATCATATTTCGCAACTCGATACGTAGGTATTCTCTCGTCCTTTGAGAAAAATATTTTTATGATCACCAAACGTAAAGTACTTCTCCTGTCTCTTTTGCTTTGGACGTTTTTATCGGTCTATTCACAAACACCCTCCAACAAATGGTCATTTTTAGACAACGTATCACTCCAACTCAGACTTAACAATCAAACCAGTTATAAAGCAGTTGAGACTGCGTTTGGGGGTGATGGCTATGGCGAAATAACCAAACTAAGTACCAACCCCAGCATTGGCCTTGTTTATAGCAAAATAGTTGACTTAAAAGATGGGTTTAGCCTGAGCATAAATCATACGTTGGGCTACCAAAGCCATGAGACTCAATACACACGGTATTACAATGGGCATAAAGCAGTAGTTCAAATCTTTTTTTACACCGCAACATTCTACAGCTACGACGTTCAAGAATCCCAGGTAAAACGTCATGACATTTTCTACACGTTGGACCTAAAACTTCATATGGGTCATCATTTTTTTCTAGGACCTATGGTCCAGTACGATCAGCGCGTCCAAATGACGTATGACAACCCAGAGGCACTTATACAAATGAATATGTTGGACCCCGTTACAAGAAAGCCACGAAATCAACCCCCTGGAAGTCTAAACCTGGGATTTCAATTTGGTACGTCTTTATGGGATCGGTTTCAAGTGAGTTTTTACTACACCAAAGGCCAAACCAGGGAATTCATTTTTTACAAGGATGAATGGCGAAAAATGCAATTGGGTTTTATCACAAGCCTCTCCTTGAGGCCGATATCCAGACCTTAATTGGAATTAAATCGAATGGACAACCACAACTTATTGAACTTCCACACGTGTGTAGCTCTTGTTCACTCCATCAAAAACAGTCAGCATATAAATGCCTGGACTTTCATTGACCTTTAAGCTCACTAAATCTGTATTGCGATCCATCACCTCTTTTATTAATCGCCCGTCAATCGAATGCAGGGTAACCGTAACTTCCGAATGAATTTGTCCCAGATCAACATGAATTACTTGTGTGGTTGGATTGGGAAATATAGACAGATCTGGCATGACAGCTGCGGATTCAATACCTACGGTGTTAAAGTCAATTTTCCAGAACGAATTACTACACGATGCACCAGTTGGTCCAATTAGCCCCATACCGTAATACAACGAGTTGTTGACATAAAAGAAATTACCAGCTGCACGAGCCGTTCCTAGAAAGGTTTTTGATTGTTTCCACGTGTTAAATTTTGCGTTATAGAACCACATCTGCGTTGTATAAACCTCTGCACCTTTTTCGCCTCCTACCAGGTAACCCGTGTTCCCTACGCTTACACAATTGTTGTATGATTTGTTTATACCCGGAAATGTTGCTTTGGTTTCCCATGTATTGGCATCAGGGTCATAGGCATAAAAGTCGTTGTAGAAAAAATCTTTGTCGTCACCACTTCCGACATAGCCTTTGTTATCCAAACTGAACGCCGCCAGACCGACGCGACCACCGCCTGGATATGATTTTTTTTCGGTCCAGGTATCCGTTGCAGGGTCATATTCCCAAACGTCGTTCAGGAGTTTGTCTCCGGTAGAGATTCCGGCACCGATATACCCTTTACCTTTTGCAACGAATGCAAAACCAAATGTTCTGGTTGAACCTGGAAAATCGGCTTTTTGCTGCCACGTATTGGATTGCGCATTGTAGGCATACAGTTGTTTCTTTTGAACTCCATTTTGGTTTGCTCCCAAACCTACAAAAGCGATCTTGTCAATGACGAAACTCACACCGCCAAACATTTTTGCACCCGGGTATGTACCCACTACAGACCAGGTGTCTTTGGCCTGATCAAACTTCCAAACACTATTGAATGCTGTCCAGGCAGTGCCCTCTAGTACAAGTCCGCCGAGAAGGTATGCTTCATCATTCACCACAAAGTCAATGGCTGCATACCTGGTATTTGCAGGAAAATCATTGGCTTGAGTCCAATTTGTTTGCGCGTTAAGGTGAAGAGAAAAGCACAGGAAAAGAAAAAGTAAACTGTTTTTCATCAATTGATTTTTTTAATTAGCGTTATTCTGAAACGTGCCAAATCTAAATGGAATTTAGACTTTGTGAAACGTGAATTTGAGAAGCGGTATTTATGAATAAATCAACGGGCTAAATAAATAACGAGTGGTTCTTACGAATAGGGAATTCAGCTATTTATTTTAACAATTGCTACCGAAATTATAGTTTCACTATTCTTTTTGATTCCAGGTGATTGTTTGTCATGATCTGTAGAATATAAACCTGAGATTTGAGTGTTTCACTACCCAGATCAAACTGGTAATTATATTGGCCAGCATGGTGATTCGAACTTAGGATTGTCCTTATTTCCCTCCCTTGAATATCATATAGGGAAATGACAACATCTTGTTCTGTTTCAAGGGAAAAATCAATGTTTACCATGGACGTGAATGGGTTCGGGTGAATGGACATGTTATCCAATGTAACGCTGAGTTCGGGAACATCCATAAGTGCCTCTGAAACATCAAAAACATATAAACCGGTATTCCGATCACTTACCAATACAATACCGGAAGGTAAAAATGGATATACGCCCCATGCACCTCTAAAATCATCTTTTTGTGAAGGAGTGTATGTATCGTAATATCCTTTCTTGCTGGGAGCAGAAGGATCGGAAATATCAAATATTTGCAACCCATCATTGTAATAGGCTATATAAACAAAATTGTCTTTGATAAATGCATTATGGGCAACAGAACTGTCACTGACTCCAGAGGTAAGTGTCGATTGAATTTGAATATTCCCAAAATCGGACACATCGCAAACCTTCACCTCCCGTCCATACGTTTCATCACAAAAAACATAGACATCACCAGTGCTGTTTAGCCATCCGCTGTGATTGTATCCCTGGTCTGAGTACACCGGCAAAGAACCTAAGATTACCGGAGAGGCAGGGATTTTGAAATCCACAATATATAGACCATTTGTTCCACAATTAAGATAAGCAGTATCGTTTCTAACGTAGGTATCATGAACCTCTGAAAAACCATTATAATGAGATAAAAGAGTTGGTTTCACTGGGTTTACCAGGGAATAAATACTTAATGCATTGCTGTTCGTACCACAAGCGTATAAACGTTTAGAAGCGGAGTCAATAAATATAGTATGTGCTCGTATAAACAAGCTGTCCTCATCATAAACCTTTGGTATGGAATCTGGCAAATAACTCAGGTCAAAAATCTGCAACGTACTGCTTCCTTCGTCACACACTCCATATAGATAACCCATATAGTCTTTATAATCTCTATGATTCACCTGGAAACCTTGAAATGCACCTGCCATGGAATCTATGAGATATGTATTGACAGGATCGGTCACATCGAATACATGTGTACCAAATGTTGAACCAATTACAGCATATTCTTTTCCATTTTGAACGCCTCCCCATACATCATTATATCTGGCATCTCTATAGTTAATGGTTAAGGAGGTATCATGCCATTGATAAAGCAAATTTACGTTTTCGCTTATTTGAGAGAACACCGGTGTCGCGCTAAACATAACCCCATAAAGGAATAGTATCTTTTTCATATAGCTCTTTGTTTTCATTTGGACTAAAGATGGAATTTTACCTCATCCTTGTTGAATACGAAATAAGTGATTTTAGCGGTTAAAAAGAATCCCAAATTGACTAACGGCTCAGGGTGGTGTAGTACATAGGGATAGAATAAATAGGAGAGCTTAAGCCCACTTCTGGTCAAAGATAGGGCAGAGCAAGTTGGATAACGTTGACTCGGGTCTCGTAAAACATCAACCCAATGCAATGTAGCAATACAATGAAGATGGCCCCTCCTTCTGCCCCTAAAGGCTGGAATCGAATCGTGGCTAAAACCCCGTTGCCAAACGGTTATTTATTGTATTATTATTTTACGAGTTATCCATCTACTTTCGGTAAATACTTTAATAAAGTAAATCCCTTGAGGTAGATCAGCAACATTAATAATATTCGTACTTGAGGTTATTGTTTTTAGAGTTTTGCCAGTAATATCAACTATTTTCACTTTATCAATGAGGTGTCTATTGCCATCTATAGTTATTTGATGTGAAGCTGGGTTGGGGGAAACAGAAATTTCAATTTCAAGTTTATTGTTACTTATTCCTGTACCCATAGTGCCTGATTTACAGTAGTCATAGATGTCTGCGGTTACTCCCTTGTGGTCTATTGTTCTAATCTGAATGCATTCCGATACGCCATCTTTATAAATCCTGATACGTGTGTAATAGGCATTGTCTACATCAAAACTACCTGGAGAATAGGCAGAATCGTCACAAAAAGGTTCAATAGCGAGCATAGTTGGCCCACTTCCCTGGCCGTTGAACGTGGCTTTGTCACAATTGGTTGTGGCCGCAGCGGCCGCGCCTACAACAAAATAAACAGGAGCATCTCCATCACTTTTGATTATCGGTGGATTACCCCGCCCGCCTTGTAATAGAGGTAAGCTACGTTCATATTTATGAGCATCCCCGCCAAACACGGCGTCAACTATCTTGCCCGCACCGTCAATATCTTCGTATACGGAAACCGTATTTCTTCCCCAGGCTCCCTGAAAACCATCCCCACTATAGATAGGCCTATGGGCAATTACAAATATCCAGGTTTGGTTTTTAGCTGAAAGCAGATCATTCTCAAGCCAGGGAACAATTTGCTCTGTTATAATATTCTTTGATGTAGGATTAAAGTCGTCTGAGTCGCCGGGAGTTCCGTTTGGATCATTGTATGCACTGTGGTAACCACCCGAGTAATTATAATAAATCTCAGAAGACATCCCATATTCGGAATCCATTATTACGAAGTGAGCATTGCCATAATCAAACGAATAGAAGTGTTCACTTAGATCGCGATCTGGCTTGCTTTCTCCACTAACATTAGGAAAAAATTGATCGAGATTCGGATCAACCGGCAAGTCAAAAAATTCGTAGAGTGGAAGAGGGTTGATGAAGTAACCATCAGAATCAATCGTAGTGGCATCCTTTAAAAAGTGGTGGTATTCATGATCGCCTGTGGCGAGATAAATAGCTGCACGACTGAACACATCACCGTAAGGTTGAAAGACTCTTTCATCCCATTCGTCCCAAGTCCCATCAGTATAGACATTGTCTCCTGCTGTTAGAATAAAACGAGCGGGGGCGTATGTACCCCCTTTGGGATCTGCCAGCGAACCCTCAATATCTTGCAACATTACATCCCTAAGATTAAGTTTATTGGGTTTGATGGTGCTGCTCGTGCTGGTTCCATAATCACCGAATACCAAAAAGTCGAAGCCAGTTGTATCAATGGAGCCAGTCATCAGAGCAGTGGTAAACTTAAACGTGTCATTGGGCATCAGGTTTGTGCCATCATCCGACATCACAATGTATTTATAATCCGTGTTGGCATCTAAGCTACTCAAATTGACTGTATTCATATACTTCGAGCCATCAAGCGTCTGAATGACAGTACTCGCCGAAGATGTGCCTGTCTCGCTATAGGAAGATAATTGAGTCCAGTAATTCACCTGGGGAGTAATCCGACTGTCTGTTAGCCAGGTTATGGTGACTGTTTCAAAAGTGAGTTTTTGCAGGATCGGTTTATTGTAAACACTGGTCATGCTTCGTACAATTGAGGTAGAAGGCGTGAAGTTGGAAACACCTTCTTTATCATCATCAAAATTTGGAAATGCAGCAGTTAGCGACAGGGATATATTTAAAAAAAGAACCAATGGTAATTGTAACAATGAAATTTTCATGACTAATTTATTTTAATGCTTGCCAATGTGTTGTTAAACCAAATGTAGTAATAATATGGTTCTGTGGGGATGAATGTCGTATATCAGAACGGAATAAGAATCCCTCTTTTGAATTCCCGTGTCTTGCAAAATTGATCACTAAAACCATTTGAGCCATCAGCTAATGTGTAGTTTGCAATTATGTTAGAGTCTTTTGCTTACATTTTTGGTTTGGTCGCCGTGCTTAGTATCGTAAATTACAAATGGTTAAAGCTCCCTTCCACGATTGGCCTCATGATATTGAGTCTTGGATTTGTAGGCCTATTGTATATCCTTAAACCGGTATTTCCTGGACTCTTTCAGCACTTCTGTAGCATTGTTTATGCGACGGATTTCCAACACATACTGTTCGATGGTTTACTGGGTTTTTTACTTTTCGCAGGGGCGATGCACATTAACATTAAGGACTTGGCCAAAGAGCGATGGTCTGTGTTTATGTTCGCCATCTTTGGGACCCTCCTATCAACCGTACTTGTTGGTGTAGGCATATATTATGGCGCTCAATTGTTTGGTGTGGAGTTATACTTCATCCAGAGTATGCTGTTTGGAGCATTAATTTCGCCTACAGATCCGATAGCGGTTCTATCCATCTTAAAAGAAGCCAAGATCTCAAAAAGTCTGCAGCTTAAAATTGAAGGCGAATCACTATTTAATGATGGTATTGGTGTTGTTGTCTTCTCTGCAATATTGTTATTTCTACCCAACATGATGGGCACGGAAGGGCAATCCATTCAAAGTGAAATTGGATTACTTTTCTTACATGAAGCCGTAGGTGGCTTGATTTTCGGAGCGGTATTAGGCACTGTGACCTATTTCTTAATGAAGTATGTGTTTGACAATGCACAGGTAACCATCATCATAAGCATCGCCTGTGTTATTACGGGCACAGCGTTGGCACAGGCAATCGGCGTATCTGCACCATTGGCCATGGTGGTCTGTGGATTAATAGTCGGAAATGCGATAGACATTAACCACGTCAAGGGATCAAGGACCAAGGAGTCTCTCAATGAAATTTGGGAAGTTCTTGAACAAGCGTTTAATGGTGTGTTGTTCGTACTCATAGGTCTGAGCATTCATTTGTTAAATTTTGATGGGTTGTATCTTGTCTTAGGATTATTTGCAATTCTTATTGTCCTTGCCGCTAGATTTATCTCGGTATTCGCCAGTTATTCCTTACTAAAACACAAAGAACATAAGCCTTTAGACACGGTCAAGATTCTTACATGGGGAGGTTTGCGTGGCGGTATTTCCATAGCGCTTGCGTTAAGTCTTGGTGTTTATTCTCAAAGTGAAACCATCGTATTTATCACGTACATCGTTGTTCTATTTTCCATCATAGTTCAAGGACTGTCCATTAAGCGCGTCGTAAAAAAGGTGTTAAATGGATAAGGTTTATGCGCAATTCAATTATGATTTTGATTTTGACTTTTTAGGACTTGATAATTGAATTCCTGCTGTCATAAACAGGTTTACATTCATATTTAATGGGTCTACAATGCTTTCATATCGATAGTCCAGGTTATAGGTGAAAGCAACACTATTGGTAATTCTAAAAACCAGTTTAGGTTGAAACCGGAATACGATATTGCTTTTATCCTGTATGGATTGAAAGTAAAATATTCTGTAATTCAAGTCCAACTTATCCTTGACTAATTGATTACTTCCCATCAAAATGCTATTGGCTCTAAAGGTTTCATATCCGCTTGTGTTTATGAACTCCGTTCTATCATAGGAGCCAAACAGATGGATCAGTAATTTATGCTTTTCGTTTCGAAGAATGTGTCCAGCAATGCCTACTCCGGGAGATACTCTATACTTGACCTGATACAACTTACTTGTTTCATAAATCATACCTCCCAATGGATGAATCTTTTTGTTGGGAGTAATGGTTAAAACTGTTCGGGTCAAAATCTCATTCTCCAATTCAAACCCATTGATTTTGTGATACAAGTAGTTTGCGTAAAGTTCCAGTTTGTATTTCTTATTCCCAACCGATGCATTGCCTCCAACGGGGATCATGAGCTGATTCAACCGTCCTTCTTTGTACGTCATGGATAGGTTTAATCCATATGAAATACGCAAGGAGTCTTGAATTTTAGGACTGCCTTCCTGCGCGAGTACCACATCCGTTTTTAAGCAAATAACCACGAAGAATAATCCGTATGTTAATTGTTTAAATGTTCTTTTAGCGATATTGTCTAAGTAATTCATATGCGTGATATTCTCATTTATTTTTGGGTTGCATTCTATCTCTTACTGCATTTATTCCATTGGAGCACATAACATTCTAGGCATGTTTATAGCCTATCTTTTTCTTTAAACAGGGTATAACCATTTCTTAAAAAGAACCGATACTTTTGGCATGGCAACTATCATAATAGGAGACATAATGCAGATGGTAAAGAACATCCCTAGTGCCTGCGGTAAGTTGTTAAAGATTGGGTTTAAAATTGCACTACTGAGCGTGATTAGGGGGTAAACGGTGATAATGCCTACCACCGCCTGTTTCCAAAACGGAGGTTTGGGATAATAAATATTACTTATCGGGCGACTAAAGAACATTTCTGTTCCGAATTGCCGTTCACCGGTTTGTACTTTGACGATGAACTCTTTACTTTCCTTTTTTAATTCGGCTAAAACTTCGGAGGTCTTCCAGTTTTCCAAATCGACTAGTGTTTCAAAACGAAGTAGAATAAAATATTCAGGAGCAGTAATGTCAGCAGGACGAATCACTTCTATTGCTAAAAAACCATTTTGTCGCACCAGAGCGGCCTCAATTTTTTGTAACCATTGTTCGTATTCCGATACGCGATTGTATTTTACAATCACTGACAGAATCTCGCTTACCTGTAGTTGTTTTTGATTGGTCATAATCCGTTTATTTAATTTGATGCTTGAGATTCCGTGGTTTCCGGTTGTGATGAAGGTAGGAAGCCCATTTTACCCATTTGGTAATCCCGCATGGCTTCTAAAACTTCAGTCTGCGTATTCATAACGAATGGCCCGTGTTTCACCATAGGTTCATTAATCGGATCTCCGGCCAAAAACAAAAGCAGTGATTTCTCACTGGACTTAATGATCACTTCATTTCCTTCTTTTTCGAATTCGACTAATTGCTTATCTCCCAATTCCACTCCATTTACCAACGTTCTACCATTCAATTGGTACAGCAATATATTTCGGTCTTCTGGTATCTCAAATCTAAGAGCTCCGTCAACTTCCATTTCAAGAGTCAAGGCCATCACATTGGTCAATGAGTTAATAGGACCTTTAACGCCGTTCATTTCCCCGGAAATTACATTCACCCTCGAATTCTGTTCGTTGTAAAAAGGAATTTCATCCTTGTCAAACGGTTGGTATCCGGGTTCAATCATTTTGAATTTTTTAGGTAGATTAATCCAAAGTTGAATCATCTCAAACTCCCCTCCTCTTTCCCTGAATTCCTTTGACGCTTTTTCGGCATGTATAATTCCCATTCCCGATGTCAACCATTGCACTCCACCTTCTTTAATTACGCGGTTATTTCCGCGAGAATCTGAATGTTCAACCTCTCCTTTAAATATAAACGAAACCGGTTCGAACCCTCTATGTGGATGTGGTCCTACATCAATTGATTTCCCACCTGGTTCGAATTTTTTTGGTGCACCATGATGCAAAAGAATAAATGGACTAATTTGTTCTAAACGACTGCTTGGCAGTGGTTGTCCAATGATGACGTCACCCATCATAACGTCCTGGCTGTTTACAATTTGTTTGACTGACCTTTTCATTTTAATAAATTTTAATGCTACTTATGTTTCGACATATGTTGTATATACATCAATTGATCTAAATTTTTTTATCCTCTAAGTTTGTCCAATAAGTCGGCTAGAGAATCTGCTTCATTATTTGTTAAATTCTTAAATATGCGCTCTCTACCTTTCTTTAGTACGGGTGTCATCTGTTCCAATAAATTCTCCCCTTCTTTTGTGATTAATATTTCTACTTTTCGTCTATTCCCTTCACAAACTTCTCTTATTACCAGGCGTTTAAGCCTCAGTTTTTCCACTAATCGTGTTACATTACTTGTTTTGTGAATCATTCGTTCCTGAATGTCTTTTAAGTTGATGGCATTCCCCTTCTGTCCTAACAATATTCTAAGAACGTTGTATTGTTCTTCAGACACGTTAAAAGGTTTTATGGTTGATCCAAACTGATCATTCATCCAATAAGACGTAAAAACTATATTCAACATTGCTCGATGCTTAGAATCTTGAAACCTTTTTATTTTTAATTCGTCCTGTAGTTTCATTTTAATAATTGTATACACAACAAAGGTATATACAATAGTTGTGGTACACAAGTTTAAGCGTTTAATTTTATGGTCTCGTCATATCTTCTACTCATTCTCCTTCGTTGGTCACCCTACTTTCTCAAAAATACCGTGCAGTGGCCTCCACCCAAACTTCAAACAGATAGGGCGTGATTAATTCCATGGCAATTTTACCATCTATTTAAAAGAATAACTGGTTTAACGTCACCGACGGAATCACCAAAAACCGCAAAACGTGGTGATTCATTTTACGTATTTGAACTATAGTTTCGCAATCCAAATTAGCATGATTTAAATATAAATCGTGTAATCAAATTATCCATCACATAAATAAAATTAATAATTATGATAAATTTTTTAGAAGGCGTGAAATATCGCTTTGAGGGAGTCCATGACAATTTGGATCGCCTGTGGAAAGCAAGTACGATTGACGCCCAGGTTCAATTTTCTCCAATTGTCATTCATGGAACCACAACAATCGACTCCGAAGGGACCCAGTTTTTTATTCACAACATTGGCGGTTCACATATTGCGATAGAAAGTTGCGACCATCCTGGATATTTTTTAACCCAGTTTCGCGACCCGGACGAAACACATCCACATCTACGCGAAAATATGGTTGTGTTGGAAGAAGGAGCTCCCACTGATGAAGTTCGAATGTTTAATGTAAGCGAACCCATATGGACTGGAGGGGCTCATGTAAGTAGTGAATTATTCACCTTAAAATGGACTCATTTCGTCCTCGTATCTGGTGTTGGAGGTCTGCTCTTAGCTCCCTATACCACTGACCCTCATAAAAACTGGGGTTTTGTATTTAGAGCGGTAACACATGCGTATCAAATTACGCTTAGCACTGGCACATTTGAATTTCCTCCCTTTAACTTTGGAGGATACAGTACACCCGCCATGGCTGCCGGTATATTCCTAAGTTTTGTGTACGGCGGACACGGAGGCTGGCGCCTTCCGAGCCCAGAAGAGATGGAGGCCGTATTAAGTTTCTATAATACAAGTAACATTCCTCAGGCACAGGCGAACTTTTGGACTAATAAAGTTGCGTCACCTGGTAGACAAGTTATCGTCTCTGCCGATGGTATGGGTGGAATATCACGTGGGACAATGGGTGTTTCATATGCATTTGGCAACCACGTATTAGCTGTAAGAACAATCTAAACTTCTTTGATTCAATTCAACAATCTAGGCGATGCTCATTGGAGTTATCGCCTTTTTTACGTTCATCCTACAAATAAAGATACCCTTGTAGTTTATCAAACACCTCGGGCTCGTCAATAAATCCCTCTTGCT
>CAYZWM010000095.1:11728-14322 GCA_964482155.1 uncultured Chitinophagaceae bacterium
GTAACCTTGCATGTATTATTTGGAGTGACAGCGGAATTACAAACACTCTTGCCATTCTATTTCCCCATCACCCCTTTTGCTTTTGAACCACTACCAAGCCCCTCCTTTCTGTAAAACCTTGAGTTTCA
Source organism: uncultured Chitinophagaceae bacterium (assembly GCA_964482155.1). Taxonomy (GTDB): domain Bacteria; phylum Bacteroidota; class Bacteroidia; order NS11-12g; family UBA9320; genus UBA987. The sequence goes on from CAYZWM010000095.1 coordinate 11,857, forward strand.
TTCTTTCATCAAAGTATACATAATATCTGTCCTTATTTTTATCTGGACTGTGCGTTATATAATACCACGTTTCGGCTTTAAAAGTTACCGGGGATAGAGCATATTTATTAAATCTGTGCCAAGAAGTATCGAGGTCTTTCTCGTCATTCAAATAAGTAAAATACCATAAATAACCATTGTTCTCTCTATCTAGTCTGATCGATTTCTTTAATTTAGGGTTACCATGTTGCTGACATGTTATTACCCAATTACGATTATATTTTAAAGGAAATCCTCGATTTTCAGTAAAGGTTTCAACCTCAATTTCAGTAATTATTATCGATGAGATGCCGCTAGACGCTTTAACACGGTTCGCACTTATATCTAATTTACAAGCTGAAAGACAAATGACTATAGTTATTGCAACTACAGCAATCAATTTTTTATTTTTAATCATATTTAATTTCCAGGCAATTGCTCATTTTCAGGAGGAGGGAGTTCCTCTTTGGAATCCCTCTCTGGTCGAAGATAGAGCCAGGCCAATAGCTAGGATATCTTCGTCTACAAAGAAAGCTACCCTAGTAGCTTATCAAATAACAGCGTTAAATACATTCAGATCAAACCATGTATCCCATTCACCCTTATTCGGTTGGTCGTAGGTTAGGTGCAACCTTGTTGGTAATTATGGGAAGTTGTCCTGACGATGTTCCCAGACGATTCTCCTGCGTCGAATGTCTGTACAAGTCCAAGGACGAAGATAGCCACTCACAAGCTAAGCGCAATCTTCGACCAAAGAGGGCATTTTTAGTTTTTCAGTTTCGAACTGAATTTTGGCCATCAACATTTTTGATACACCTATGTCCTGTTTCTTCCATTTTTAGCGGTTTAAAGCAACCAAAAATAAAAAGGTGATCCGTAGACCACCTTTCTTCCAATATATGCCTTAAATTTTTACTGATTATCAACCGACTATGTTTCTACATTTAACAAAACAACATTTCTGAAACACTACCTGCTATCTTGCTATGACTTAATTAGGAATTATTTATAATAACTCCTGTAATTTGTCATTATAACCTCTAACAAGGTCTTTATTTTCTTTATAACTGTGTAATGAAAAAATAATTTCACTGTTTGAAATCCAAAATGTTTCACCGAATCCATGACTTTTCTCGCCATAGGTTTCAAAAAACATTTTATACTCAGGTCCATCGATATCAATGAGATAAAGATTAATTTTTGGATATTCTTCCAATATCATAATTAAGTAATTTAGATATTGACTTGCTTGACTCCAAAAACACATTAGGAATATTATTCCTGTGTTTGGTAAGGATTTGTTCACAGAAAATACCTGGCCACTTTTTCTCTGAATTGAAATTTTAGTTAAATCCATGTTATTTAATTTTGTACTTAATTGTCAATATTTCTTGTGGTTCAGCACCTCCTACCGATTCCATAGATGTCGATGATTCCATTACTTCTGCTCCGTCTCCTAAATACTCCGACAATATATCAAACATCGGGTTATTTTCGGTAGGTCCCTTTAAGGTAACTTCAGTACCACTTTTTGACAACCTGCTTATTTCACCAAGTGCTCTGGGTGTTAAAGGAGAATTATTGATCACAATGTTTTCAGCAGATCCGGCCTCTAATGTTGAAGTAAGTGGTCGTACAACTCCATTATTCCCCTTGGCAAAGTAAGGGTCAATTGCATAATCTTGAAAACCAGGTGTTTCCCCTTCACCATAAATGTTAATATTTTTGGGAGCGTTTGTGACAGCTGGAGTTTCAACGGGAACTTCTAATGGTGTTTTTACTTTTGTTCTGAATCTACCTCTTATTTTTACTCCAGCCCTAAACCCCATGAAACCACCAACACCTCCACCAACTAAGGCCCCTCCAGTAGCCCATTTATCCGCTTGAGACATCTTCTCACCAAAACCAAAACCTTTCCTTCCAGTAAGTAATTCAATTCCAGCTTTTGCCATAAGTACTATCCCAACACCCACCGCTACTGGGGCCCAAACAGGAGCAAAAGTCATCACCAACGCACCTATGCCATATGAGATCGCTGCTGATAAAACTGCATTTCCTACAAACAACTTTGTTTTTTGTCCCCCAGTTAGTGGTGCAGAAATACTAGCGGTCCCTAGAGGACCGTCATCTTGTAAAGCACCATTTTTTGCCATTTTGAGCCATATCTCATTTGGATCATGGGCGGCCTCGTCATTTGCTTTAGAAGGGGCATCTTCCAATCCGTCTAAGTCAATCCTCCAAATTGGTTTATTTCCGGCAAACTGGTAGGGTGTATACCACGGGTAAGACGCAGTCAATGGGTCAACGCTAAGGAAACGTCCTAAAGCGGGGTTATAAATTCTAAACCCATAATCATAAGTGGGACCTCCGCCTCCAAGCCCCTCATCATCCCGTTCCTTGCCATTAAAGCCGAATCGGTATTTATGCCCCGACTTAACGATTGACGTG
>CAYZWM010000096.1:0-3005 GCA_964482155.1 uncultured Chitinophagaceae bacterium
GAGGTTTACTTCAACTTAGATTGCATTGATGCCGAACACAGTAAATGGTGGTGGTATATGCTAAATTCTACCTTAGATGAATGGACTAAAAAGGCCATCCCTCGAGACACACGATCTAATTTATTAAACCAACTTTTGTCCTATTACGGCCGACATGGTTTACACGGTCGAAAAATAAAGTCCCATAAAGTATTGAGAGAGGTTCTGAGATGAAAAAGAGGTACATCATTCATGTTTCAGGTAGAGTCCAAGGGGTTTATTTTAGAGTCTCTGCAAAAAAGCAGGCTGACCTATTCGAACTGCGAGGGTTTGTTAGAAACCTATCGGATGGAAGAGTCGAAATTGATGCTGAGGGTGCTATCGATGACTTGAAAAAACTAGTAGAATGGTGTTACCAGGGCTCCCCTTTTTCTAAGGTCACTCACGTAGAAGTGACTACAAAAGACGACTTAGCACACTACGACAGCTTTGAGATTACCCATTAAATGGGCTTAACTTTGTCTTCCATGATCAGGTGTATTAAACTTTCCGTTGCTATAAGCCTCTTGTGTCTGACCTCCTTGGTTCGTGCACAAAACTCATTCTTAACCCTAAGTGAAGATTATTATCATTTAGTTGACCGATATGCCATCCTAAATAGCGACATGACTGGAGATCTATGCACCAGTATTAAGCCTTTTAAGCGTGACATTTTCCAGGATTTTTATGTTACCCCAATTCGAGACACTGTTTCGATCATGGATAAACGGGATATATTTAATGAAACCCTGTTTTTTGTTGACAACTGGGATGTGTTGTCGAAAGGGAAAGCGGAGTGGTGGAAAAGTCCAAAACCCATATGGAAGGTGTTCTACCCATACAAAGGCTCCTTCTTTGCGGTAAACGAGCCCGATTTCAAATTAGTCGTCAATCCTGTATTGGGTTTTTCTTTAGGCAGGAGTAATGATGACCAGATATACAGAAATACACGAGGTGCTGAACTCCGAGGTCGAATTGGCAATTCCGTCGGTTTTTACTCCTTTATTTCGGAGAACCAAATAACGTATCCAGACTATTATAACGAGCAAATATCCAACACAAAGGTTATTCCTGGCACAGGCCTAATAAAACGATTTGGAAATAATGGATACGACTTTTTTAATGTAAGGGGTTACATCACGTTACAGGCAAATAAGTTTATTGACGTTCAGTTTGGTCACGATAAAAATTTCTTTGGCAATGGATACCGATCGCTGATTATGAGTGACTTTGCCAAGGAGAATTTATTCCTAAAATTTCGTACACAAGTCTGGCGATTGAGTTACGTAAACCTTTTTTCTGAACTGACCGACTTTCGGCATACCGGGGTGGATGGTTTACGAAAGAAATACTCTGCGTTTCACTATTTGAACGTGAACATCATACCTGGAAAATTGGACTTTGGTCTGTTTGAAAATATCGTCTTTGCTCGAAACGACAGTAACCAGCAAGCCGGGTATGAATTCAATTACCTCAACCCAATTATTTTCTATCGTGCAGTTGAGCATGGATTAAACAGCTCCGACAATTCCATTTTGGGAGCTGACTGGAAGTGGAATTTTGCTCCTAAATTTTCGTTTTATGGACAATTTATTTTGGATGAGTTTCACAAAGACGAACTGGTTAACCGAACCGGTAGCTGGGTTAATAAATGGGGATATCAGGCCGGATTGAAATACTTGAATGTAGCTGGCATAAACAACCTTGATCTTCAGGTGGAAACAAATGTAGTACGACCCTATGTGTACACTCATTTTAAGACGGACCAAACCTGGACACACTTCAACCAACCAATGGCACATCCCATGGGGGCAAATTTCAAGGAATATTTAGCCATTGTACGATATCAAATCACCCCAAAGTGGAACGTGGTGGCTAAGCACTTTAACATCACACATGGTGCTGACAGTACATTAAGTGACGATGCGATGCATTTTGGTGGCAATATATCGACTACCTATGCCAACCGCCCCAAAGATAACGGCATCTCCATTGCAGATGGTTTGTTGCAACAGATTAACATCACTGATATTAAGGTGAGTTACCAGATATATCAAAGGACGTTTATAGATGTTCGGTTTGTACGAAGAAGTGCTGTACGAGATCTTCCTTTGAAGTCGTATACCAACAACATCTTTTTGGTCGGCTTTCGAATGAATATTGCTTCAGAACGGATGGACTTCTAACCCCAATGTCGGTTACGCGATTTTTTTTTCTTTCCTCGTCGAATACTGTATTTAGCCGTCAACATAAAAAATCGTGTAATGGTGTTTTGCCGTGTTTCAGAATACGAGTTGCCATAAAAGTTCCGATCAATGGATTGGTTTTGGTTTAATATATCAAAGCCTTTAATACCAATAGTCCATCGTTCATTCGAATCCAAACCCCAGGTCAATTCAGAATTAAACAGGGGGACAAGTTGTTTTTGTCCAACTTGTTGTGATGTAAAATAGTAAACATCATACTCCGTCGAAAATTCAATTCTATCGGTAATATCAAAAACAACCTCAGTAGAAAAATTATGCGACCAATACGACGGGTTTCGCACTGTATAACCTGCTACTTGTACATTATAAGATGGATTGTATTCGGCATAAACCTCCATTTTGTCAAACTCAAAGGTCAAATCAATACCCAATCGTGCCGAGGCGTTTTGGTTTTTATAATATACATCATTCAATACCGTGTAATAGGAATAGTTGTTCGCTCCACCACTGAGGCCAACGTCCATGTTGAGTTTCTTTACCAAAAATGAATAGTACAATCCAAGATTCTGTGAGGTACTGGCCTTATCGTTTATAAATCGTGTAAAACTCACATTGTTGCTATCTCTTGTTTGGTCACTTATTATTGGATTAGGCGAATAAGACGTATACAAGTTTGCATGAAAATATCGATCCTTGACTTTGTTAGAATGGTTAAAATTACCACCCCAGTTATAGGTCACATACGGATCTAGACGGATATCTCCCTGGGTCACATTAATT
>CAYZWM010000096.1:3073-14180 GCA_964482155.1 uncultured Chitinophagaceae bacterium
AGGTTCCGAATCGTACATTTTTCTTTTTGCGGTACGAAAAATAGAAGTTCATCAAAGGCATCCAGTAGTTCTTCTCAAATCGTTGAGAGTCTGCTTTGGTCAATTCACGATCTACTTCAATGTTTAACGCTCCAAGTCCAAAACTATAATACCAGCCATTTTTCTTTCGATTGTTTTTATGGAACCGAATGGTCCCCTTACTTACCCGGTAGTTTGTACTGATTAATGGGCTCTGATTCGAATAAATGGAGTCATACAAAATATTGTTTCGAACCATTTCGTACGTACCCAGGGTCATTTTGTTGTCGGCCGAAATGGACAAATGGCTGTTGGAGTCCAAACCAATCATAGCTGCTAATCGACCGTACATAATATTTCCAGTACCCCCCATTCGATCGGCAAATTCATACGGAAGTTGTTCACTGAAAGCCACTTCATTCAACGAATAATTTGACACCCATTGAGAGGTATCACCTGCATTATTATGTTCGGCTCCTGCCTGAATAGTGAATGAATGCTTACTGTCTTTAAACTTGTGTCGCCAGGTTAACTGAGACTTATAATTTTCGTTCCTTTTCACCTTGTCCGTTTTGGACATTGAGGTGTTCAAAAAGCTTCCCGTTTCATTGGTGTTTTCGGTCAACGAAAAACCCAAATCTGTTCCTTTCGACATATCAAGTTCACTCTCTACCTGAAACCAGTTTAACGTATCTGGTCTCCATGAATATTTCAAAATCCCTTTGTGCTGACCGTTGCTTGATGTTGAATTGTAATCTGAATTACTTAAAATAACACTCGAGGGTAAATAATTCTCTGCCGTTGTACTCGTTTTTAAATCATTTTCTCGACTCATTACAAAGTAACTGGCATCTAATTCTCCTTTTTTGCCAAGTTTCAAATGGGCATTGGTACCAAGCACCGCATTGGTTTGTTTTCCCTGCTCGTTGTTCCCTAGCCATTGGTTTTGACTGTACCAATACGTACGTTGTCCAAAACTCACGCCATTCGCTCCATTAAGCATCTGGTAATATTCCTGCCAGTCGAAACCATTTTGATTTAAGTTATTCAAATTCCCAATGGCTGTAAACTGATTCTCATCCTTAAAATAGTTGAGCGTGGTTTTAACCGCATAGGTCTCCTTCGTTCCGCTACCCGCTTCTACTTTACCAAAGTACCCTTTATTGGCATCCTTTTTCAGGACGAGGTTAATCACTTTTTCACGGTTACCGTCATCAACACCAGTAAACTCGGCGTCATCCGATTTTTTATCCAATATTTCAACCTTTTCTAAGGTTGCAGCATCCAAATTTTGTGTCGCTTTGGTGGGATCATTCCCAAAAAACTCCTTCCCATTAACCAATACCTTGACTACTTTCTCCCCCTGGGCTATAACCTCACCATCTTTATTGACCTGAACCCCTGGCAATTTCTTAAGCAAGTCTTCGACCGTCGCATTGTTTTTGGTCTTGAACGCGTTGGGATTATAAACCAGGGTATCCCCTTTTATAGTTACTGGAATCAATCGTGCTTCAATCAAGGCCGTAGAAAGAGTCATACTTGAGGTAGTCATATCTATTTTACCCAAGGTACGCGTTTCGCCTTCTTTCAAATTTATCGTACGAGAATGCAATCCGTACCCCGTATAATAGATTTGTAATATGTAGTTTCCTGCTTCCAGTTTTTTGAACGCAAATGAACCATTCTCGTCTGTAAATGTAAAACCCATATTTGCGCTATCTACAGATTTTAGTAAAACAACACTCGCATATTCTAACGGAGCTTTACTCGTAGAATCTACAGCACTCCCTTGAATTGAGTTATTTTGAGCCCAGGCTGTGGACGTCAATAACATAGTTAATAAGAAAACAACAGCATGGATTGGTTTGTAGAATGTTCTCATTTTATCATTTGTATTTGCAATGCTATAAAAACTTAGATCACCTAAAAAAATTGCTCGACAAAGGTCATAAATTTAACTATGGGCTTTTTACATACCTTTGCACTTTTAAAAAACAACCTTAATAAGGTTGGCGTTAAAATTTATGGAACGAAAAACAGTTCAATTCCCGAGACCTTCTGCGGGAGATTTTTACAACATTACTCGAAAGCGAGTTCACGAGTATTTTAAATCAGAAGGAATCTCCAAACATGCGAACGCAAAGATGGTGATTAAAACGATATTATTATTAAGCCTTTATTTAGTGCCTTACGTTCTTATGCTTACTGGTGTTTTCACCAGTTTGTGGATGGTATTCATTTGCTGGATGATTATGGGAACAGGTATGGCTGGTGTTGGCTTATCGGTAATGCATGATGCCAATCATGGCTCGTATTCAAAAAACAGAAAAGTCAACAATGTGATCAGTCAGGTAATTTGGATAATAGGTGGGTCTAGTGTTAACTGGAAAATTCAACACAATGTGCTTCACCATTCCTTTACAAATGTAGCGCACCTCGATGAGGACCTGGAAACTGTTTCTTTGTTGCGATTCTCTCCTCATCAAGAGAAAAAGAAAATTCAACGATTTCAGCACTTGTATGCCTGGTTCTTTTATGGGTTAATGACCATCATGTGGGCCACTACGAAAGACTTCAAGCAACTTGCACGATACAAGAAAAAAGATCTGATAAAAACTCAAAGTAAAAGCTATAACGCCTTATTAATTGAATTGATATTGGTTAAGGTTGGTTACCATATGCTTTTCCTTGTGCTTCCATTACTTCTGCTTCCATTTTTTTGGTGGCAAGTGGTTTTAGGCTTTTTAGCTATGCATTTTATAGCTGGTTTTCTTTTGGCCATCATTTTCCAACCTGCACACGTTATGCCGGATGCGTCTTACCCGTTGCCGGATGATCAAGGTAACATGGAAAACAAATGGGCAATTCACCAATTAATGACCACGGTAAACTTTGCACCTAACAGTGGATTGTTCTCCTGGTATGTTGGAGGTTTAAATTTCCAGGTGGAACATCATTTATTCCCAAATGTGTGCCATATTCACTACAAGAAAATATCGGAGATCGTTAAGAAGACGGCACAAGAATTTAACCTGCCGTACTATTCTAAACCTACATTTATGGCTGCGGTAATTGATCACAAAAATTATCTAAAGGAATTAGGGCATGCGTAGTCCTGTAGCTTAAGACATTTAAGTTAATTCGATAAAGGTTTAAAACCTTAACATATAAAAGGAAGGTGAGCTCGATGTTCACCTTCCTTTTTTTTTGCGCTAGATCGATCGTTGGTTCATTCCAATACGCCGTACGTAAATTTCTCTGGTCTACTCATCAATTGTTGACTTTTCTGTGATGGGAAAGCGCCTAATTTAATGGTAAATTCGTCATTGCAAGACCATGACCAGATTTTCTCTATTATTCGGCATTTTATTGTTTTCTGTTTTGGCAATCGCCCAGAAGGAAAACAACATATGGTATTTCGGTACCCGAGCAGGTGTAGACTTTAACGGAACCACCCCTGTTGCGTTAACGGATGGATTAATGACGACCCCAGAGGGTTGTGCCGCAATTTGCGATAAAAACGGTGGCTTACTTTTCTACACGGATGGTGTTTCGGTCTGGAATCGAAATCACAAGGTTATGTCTAATGGCAAAGGTCTACACGGAAATCGTAGCAGCACACAATCTGCCGTTATAGTCAAAAAACCCGCGTCAGAAACGTCGTATTATATATTTACAGTAAGCGCTGCTACGTCGACGGACAAATTTCTTAAATATTCTGAGGTCGATATGTCGTTAAGCAGTGGCATGGGGAACGTCACATCTATAAAAAATAAATTGATTACCACGGGTGCTCAAGAAAAAATAGCGGCTACCAAACATCAAAATGGCATTGACTTTTGGATTACATCCCATATCGTGCCTGCCGATGAATATCGCAGCTACCTTTTCTCTGCTTCAGGAGTCTCCACAAGCGTTAAAACCAGTGCCTATACCGGTGGCGAAACGGGGTATTTGAAAGCGAACATCGATGGTGACCGAATGGCTGCCGCTCATTGGAACAGTTCGGCGACCCTATTTAATTTTGACAATTCGACTGGCAAATTGAGTAATCCAATGGTTATTACTGGTTTCGCTGGAACCACTTATGGCGTGGAATTTTCAGCTAATGGTAAATACCTCTATATATCCGGACGAGACGGAATAGCGCAATTTGATGTTTCACTTGGCACCAAATCCAAAATCATAGCTTCCAGGAAAAACATCATTAGTGGCGTAACCGTTTCTGCCATTCAGCTTGCCTCTAATGGCAAATTATATGGCGCAACTACCTTCAATTACCTATGCGTTATTAACGAACCTGACTCCAATGCCTCGAACTGCGATTTTGTCCTTAAGGGATTAAGTTTAGGTACAGCAAACAGCAAATGGGGATTACCTACGTTCACCAACGTGGTGTTAAGAACGTTCTTCTTTAACCAATTATGCTTAGGCGACACAACTCATTTTGTGACCACATTGTCCGCATCTATTGATTCTGTTTTATGGGTATTCGGAGACCCTGGCAGTGGCTCCAGGAACTATTCAAAAGACACTGATCCAACGCATAAGTTCAGTGCGAGTGGCCAATATGAGGTTCAATTAATTCTCTACAACAAGGGCATCATTGACACTCTTAAAAAAATAGTCTCCATTCTTCCCAAGCCTCAGTTGGACCTTGGAAATGATACGATATTATGTATTGGAGAATCAATAACGCTTACTCATGTGGCGACGTCTTCCAGCTATAAATACGAGTGGCTTGATGAATCTACCGACAACTCCTTCCATGTAACAAAGTCGGGTCCTGTATGGCTTAAAGTAACCAACGGTTCATGCCATATAACGGATACGGTATGGGTTCTCTACGATACCATTTCAAACCCATCTCTTGGTAATGATACCACACTTTGTACTGGAGACAGCCTGATTTTAAGCGCAACAGAAAATAATGCCGCCTATTTATGGCAGAATAACGCCACTGGATCTGTTTTCTATGTTACCACACCTGGAGTGTATTGGTTAAGACAAAGCAGAGGCAATTGTTGGTCTTCAGACACCATTCTGGTCAACTATAACCCAATTCCCATTGTAGACCTGGGAAGCGACACATTTTTATGTAACTCTGATCCCGGACTTCAAATAAATATTACCCGGGAAAACGGTGTGCAGTATGTCTGGCATGACGGGATGTCGGACTTGACACGAATGTTTGATAGTGCAGGGACGTACTACATTACAGCAAAGAATGTAAATTGTATCACTGCTGACACCATACACATTAAACACTTTCTCACACCGACAGTAGACCTTGGGCCGGACAGTCAACTTTGTGAAGGACAAACATTGAGACTGAAAGTGACTGCGCCTGATGCCGAATTTACTTGGAACAATAACTCTGCGGAATCTTCCATTGTGGTAGAAGATGAAGGTGCGTATTGGGTTGAGGTTTCCAATCCATGTGGATTCGACTCCGATACCGTTGTTGTCTCCGTTAAATTGTGCTATTGTAACCTACAGATTCCCAACGCTTTTTCTCCAAATTTTGATGACCTCAACGACCTATTTAAGCCGGTGCTTGAATGCCCTCTTGTCGAATACCATTTTTCGGTATACAACCGTTGGGGTGAACGTATTTTTGAAAGCGAAAAATATGGGGAATCGTGGGATGGAACCTATCAATTAAGGAATTCTCCTAACGGTATTTATTTTTACACGCTTGAGCTGGTTTCAATAGGCAAAAGACGATTTTCGGAAAAAGGAACCGTTCAGTTGATTCGCTAATAACTCCACTTGAATCGCAAGAAAATGGCACTGGAGAGTGCTCTAATATTGGGGCCAGACTTGCCTAAAAAACTTTGCCCAACAATAGACATATCAAGGTTTTGTTTAACGCTATACGCAAGCGAAGGCATGGCAAATATTCCCCCCAAATCTAAGGCAATAATTGTGGCTACGTTTGCGCTCCAAAGCGGGTTAAAACTACCAGAAACCTGGGCAAACAAACTGTATTTATTAGGCATAAGATTTTTTAAATCCAGTTGCGTATTTCCTGCTCCCGACAATGCGGTTAATCTCTGCAGATCATTTGTCCCATTGCTGTTGTGCAAGCCACTTACCAGCACATACAATCCATTGCCATACGACATATCCCACGAGATAGAGGTTAATATGACTTGAGAAGAGGTATCATTCAAGGGTTGAAAAAATGTCGACTCCCCTTTAAACCCAGCCCCTTTAATGTTGCCGGCCCAACCTATGCCCAAAGCCACATCCTGATTGTATTTTCCTGCCAATACCTGAAAATCGTAGTTCTTTTTGTTAAACCGATACATGCCTGCAAATACGGCATCATCCAGGTCGTTGGTAAACTTATAAGCTACTTGAAAGCTTCTTCCTTTTTTAAAAAAACGTTCTGCCTTGAATGCATCAGAACCTGGACGTTCTTCGTAATCAAAGTCGGTAAAATTCAGCACATTAAATAAGTCATTCGGGTTCCAAACCAGGTTTTGCCCCCAGTTGATTCGTTGGCGGCCAAAACGCACATCCCATTTGGTATTACTGTAGTTCAGCCACAATCTATCTACGGCGGTGTGAGCAACGAAGTTGGGCGCATTGATCCAACTCCAACTCAGGTCAACAATACCCTGATCCTGAGCCAGTAAGTCTCCATAACCCGGGGTAAACTTTAGAAATTCGCCATAAAATGCTCTGTTTCTCAATTCGATACCCAACACCCAACTGGTGTCTAATTGGTATCGCGTATTAAACCTATGGTGAATCAGATTTTGCTGAAGTGTCTGTGTTTTATTGTTGCTATCCTGCGTTATCGACAATACACGCATGTCTTTGAGATAACCTCTATATGAAAAGTTCTTTTTAAAGTTTTGAGCAAAGGTTAAAGTAGAACCCATTGAAATGAATAGGATTAACAACAGGCCTCGAGATAATACTCCGGTATAGTTGATTACTCTATCCCTCTCTTGACCAACCACTTTATTCTTCATGACACGTACTTTTTGAAATCGTCTTCCTGGTTCCACCTAACATAAAGTTAATCTCGTCTTTCGTCCGAAACGATCCGTCCATCTTCCAGAGTGATGACTCTACGAGCACGATCTATAACCCGCTGATCATGGGTAGAAAACACAAACGTCATATCTTCTTCTCTATTGAGATTAGCCATCATATCCAATAAATTGGTTGTTGACAACGAGTCCAGGTTGGCCGTTGGTTCGTCGGCCAATACAAACTGTGGTTTGCTTGCCAATGCACGAGCTACGGCAACTCTCTGCTGCTGTCCTCCACTCATTTGCATGGGACGTTTATCTATTTGGTCTTCAAGCCCAACAGATTTTAACAAACCTAAAGACCGTTCTTCACGTTTCGAACGATCCCATTTCTGCATCAACATGATAAACTCAACATTCTCTTTTGCCGTGAGTACAGGAATCAGGTTATAGGACTGAAATACAAACCCGATATTGTGCAATCGAAAATTAATCAACTTACTTTCTGGCATAGCACATATGTCCTGCCCGGCAACCATTACAGACCCTGAAGTGGCTGAATCCAATCCTCCTATGATATTAAGCAACGTTGTTTTCCCACTACCACTCGGCCCTACAATTGCTGTAAACTCACCTTTCTCAATTTGTAAGTCTACCGAATCAAGTGCTTTTACATCTACCGCCACACTGGTGTAGATTTTGCTTAAATTCTTTGTTTCAATTACATTCATATCCTATATCTTTCGAATGGCCGTTGCCGGTTTTAATTTTAATGCTCTTCGTGCTGGGACAATAGCGGCTATAAAAATGATCAGCATAACCTGAATCGCCATTGACCAATATTGTTCGGTTGGAAGCGATGGGTAAAAAACACTTCCATATCCCATACTTGAAAGTCCCCCTCCATACCTCGATAAATCTATACCAGATTCGCCCGTTACCGTAATGACCCAATGCCCTAAGGCCAGGCCTAATGGCAAACCAACCAAAGCCAAAAACAACGTTTCGAGCATAAACATGGAAAATATCCTTACTTTATTCATTCCTATCGCCATCAACATGCCAATTTCACGGACTCTTTCCAAAACGGCCATCAGCATAATATTGACAATGACTAAAGCCACAGCAAAAAAGAAAATAAACACGATGATGATCATAGATTTATCAAACGTATCGATGGTCAACGCTAACTCTGGAGAAAGTTCTTTCCAGGTCTCTACAGAATTCAATTCGCTTACCTCATAGTCCTTCTTAACTTCATTGATGTCTGCATTGGGCTTCAATTTCAAAGCGATTTCATTATACCCAGATTCAATCTTTACCATTTCACGTAAGGCTTCCTCGGGAATAAATACATTAAAGCCATCATACCTGCTGTTGTTGGTTTCATAAATCCCCATCACCTTAACCCGCATTAGCGTAATTTCTCCATGAATGTCCTGAAACCGAAGAATCACTTTTTTCTTCAATTCAATTTTCAGATTCTCGGCAAGTTTTTTACCCAGAATAATAGGTACCGATCTGGTTTTACCGAAGTACGAACCTTCAATTATATCCTGATCCAGGCTTGTGGTTAGACGCTCAGCTTCGAAATCCACTCCATGGATCATAACGCCTCTGGCCGATCGCGAGGTTTGTGCCATTCCGGTCACAATCAAACGTTTTGAAGCTGCAACAACGCGTTCGTCATTTTCAAGCCCAATAACGATCTTATCATTTTCCTGTATTAGGAACTTAGATTCAAAGTTTTCCTTAAAATCTTTGTGATGAATTTGAATATGACTTGTTTCTTTTTCAATAGCCTCTTTCAGCCGATACTCTGTCATACCCCACATAAAAGCCATCATAAACAAAACGGCCACCACAGCAACGACCATTGCTGTGACCACAACCATACTTCTGCTTTTATTCCGCCAAATGTTACGCCAGGCTACAAGTACTATCATGATCTTAAATATTCAATGGGTTTAATATTCATAATCTTAACGAACGGGTATATGGATAAAATCAAGGCTATTACAAACACCAATAAGGCGTTGTTAAGAAAGGCCGAAGCATAGAAATCTGCTGTGATAACAGGCTCAAATCCTAGTTTTTCATACGCTTCTTTCATATCTCCAGCTAAGCTTACTGGTCGTTTCAGAAATCCATAAACCACTGGAGTAGCCAGGAGCATTCCAGCTAAAACACCCAGGAAGGAGATGATCACGTTTTCCAGAACAACCACGAGGGCCAGTTTTCGTCGTTTCATCCCAATTGAGGTAACTACGCCAAACTCTCTTTTGCGTTCGGCTAACATCATTAATACAGTTCCAAAAACACCAAACGAGATGATGATATACAACACGAGCATGATGAGAAAATTGCTCTTGGCCTCTGTCTCTGCCATTTGCGCTAAATCCGGAATTAATTCTTCCCAATGAAGCACCTCATAATCGTCGCCCAACGTTTGCTGAATGTCTTTTGCAATGCGCTTATAATCCCTTTTGTCATCAAGCAAGACCGAAATATTTGACACTTTATTGCCGAGTAAGAATAAATCCTGAGCCGCTTTAAGCGGTATATACATGATTCGTTTATTAAGTTCGGGTGAGCCCAATTCTACAATCCCCTTAACAGGCAACAATCCATTCGCGCTTGCCTCATGGTAACCAATACTCAAGAGCACGACCGTATCGCCGACCGAGACCTTTAAGCGTTTAGCCAGGCCCTGAGCAAGAAGCACGCCGTTGTCTTCCGAGTTTAAATATTCTCCTTCAATAATCTTTTGGCCTAATTTACTGGCCTGTAGCTCTTTTGATGGGTCAATTCCAGAAACCAGGGTTTCCTTACTCGTTGTGTCGGTTGCCGACAGACCTACATTATTTATTTTAGGAAGTACGTCTCGTACACCAGGAACTGATTTGATTAATTCTACGACTTCCTCGGTGTATTCTACACTCGTCTCAAGCGTTTGGTCATCGTGATGTCCAGCCGCATTGACTTGAATATATCCTGTAGTATAGCTAACAAAGTTATCGATGTTGCGGTCATAAACACCCCGTTGAATACTCTGCATCGAAATGGCGAGCATTACGGCCATAAAAATCATGGCTGACGTAATTAACGTTCGCCTTTTATTCCGCCAAATGTTTCTCCAAGCCAGTTTAAGAATCATGTGCCTATTTTACTTTCTTCATATTCTGAACCGTGAAGAATTCATCACTTATTGGGGTTTTAAAATCCAATGAGATGTATTCAAAAATTGTCTTTCGTCCTTTTTTATCCGCCGGAATGATAACCATCTTACTGGCAATCATCTTACCACCCATAAACTTGATGCCACTGGCGGTGAACGTATTAACCAGCTCGTTGTCTTCGTCGTAAAACTTGGTCTTTAGCTGTATATAATCCTTTACGTCGATCCAAAGTTCGATTTTTCCCCAAACGACAGCTGCATCTTCTTTTGCGTATGAACTAATTTTATAACAAGGTCTCCCATCAATGGTGTCTTTACCCAATAAAGTATGCGTAAAATCATTGACCATTGAGCTCTCTCTCACCAGGTCGTCATTGGTCATGTCCGTACCCATCCAGCTTTGACTCATCATGCTTGGCGGGAGTTTAATGGTTCGTTCAACTGAAGGTATCCAGTTCCAGACTTCTTTCCCTTTTTTTAAAAACACAGTTCCTTGATCTCGAGCCGGAGCTGTGATTAGGGTCATACTATATCCCGCTCCTTTTGACCATGTTTTTAAGTTCATGGTCCGTGACCATTTCGGTCGTTGAATTGTAATAGAAATTTGAGCGGTGGTCTGTGTTCCTAGAAGTTTGTCTTCCGCTTTTTTGATAATGGAACTGGCAGTGGGTTCGGTGTCGGTTGTAAAGGCCAAACACGCTACAAGGAGAAGCGATGCAACGACCTTAACCGGTTTTCCAATTTTCATAACTTGATTTTAAAGTTATTGATACTAATATGTACCAATTGTACTTTTAGTTATTCAAAGTTTGCGAATAATTTATTAGATATAAAAGGGAATTCGATAAAATGTTTCATGTAAATGCCAGGGCTACAAATTGGGCGTTTGGATTGGCTTAAAATCACTGTTGCGGAAAGATAT
>CAYZWM010000097.1:0-14175 GCA_964482155.1 uncultured Chitinophagaceae bacterium
ATTTATGCTAAACGCCATCAGAACAATCGCCGCTTCCATAAATAAGCCACTTGACATTTTGATTCCGCCATTAAAAATGTCTGGAAGTTTTATACTATTGCCAACAAGGATACCAAAGATCAGTGCAAGTAAGATGATGTTAAAATCCGTAGCTCTTGATACGAGCGCGGCCAGGAACGTGATGATCACCGTGAGACCAATTCCCGATAGATTTTTTGTAATAAACGCTTTTACCATTCTTTATTTGACAACCTTACCGGTGTAATTTGAGATACCACCTTCCAGATTGTAGACCGTTTTGAATCCGTTATCGACCATAAATTTCGACGCTTTACCACTTCTTCCACCACTGCGACAATACATCACATAGGTTTTGGACTTGTCCATGGCAATTAAATTTGGTTCAAAATCTTCATCGCTAAAATTGATAAAAAGGGTTGTCCCGTCAATGTATCCTTCACTGATCTCTCCAGGTGTTCGAACGTCAATTAAAACGACGTCTTCCTGAGCGATCAGGGTGGCCAGGTCGTCTTGGGCCAATTGTACGACTTCATTCGATTGCTCTGTGGTTTGTTCGCAAGAGCATAAAACCATAAGAGATACAACAAGTGTGACGAAACTCTTCATAAATGTTTTTTTTGGTTTTGCGAAGGTAGATGAGATTTGGTGGAAATCCGTGTTGGATGTTTTTAACCCACTATGTCGATTTGCAAATTGAAAAGAAAATGCCGAATCTTAGTTTTGGGCCTTGAGAATACCATCCTCATATTGACTCCTATGGGCCGGATCCATTTTGCTCAGGAGCTGCACAACTTTGTTTTTTTGAGTAGGGCTGGCTTTGCTAAATACCTGAATTAATTCGTCCGTTTTTGCATTAAAAAAGAGTCTAAGCATAAATGCATTTGGTAATGCATCGTATACAAGTTTTAGGTCTTTTACGCTTTGATAAATTTCATCGCGTCCTCCTTCAAGGTCTGTGCTCATTACATCTAAGCCTTTGATGTGGTATCTGTAGGCAGCAGAACGTAGAGGCTTAAATCGTTGATCCATTAGGTTGTCAATGATAAAGTATTTATTCTGACTACCATTGCCTGCTCCAGATTCCCATCCACCGGATTGACCTGTTCCAATGTTGGCAACGTCTCGTATGCTTTGTGCTTTTCGAAAATATTGATCACCACCGTTGAGTTGGTATGTGTCCATGTCCAAGCCAATAATAATATTCGCATAGAATGCCAGAATACTGGTCAAGTTCGACGTATATGAGTTTTCTTGATACTCAAGACTTTGAAATTGAGCATATTTAAAAATGACGCTGTTGTCTTTATAGCTAAAAATCTTCGTATTGTACGAGGAGTTAAAAACCGTACGACTGCTTTGAATGTTAATGTTGGCTTGAAATTGATCAATCTCAAACTTGGTTATTTGGATGACAAAATTGCAATCAATTTTTTCATTGGATGTGACCTGTCCTTTAATCCATTTACGGTTGTTAAGGAATTGGGTTACAGAGTTTTTTAAATCCTCAAAAATCTGCTTATTGGTCACCTGAACCGCGCTTGTAATAACATCTACCGTACAGTTAAGATCTTGTCCACGAACTATGGTGGTAGCAAGAGCAAGCATAACGATTAGTGCAATTTTCTTCATTCTGTAATAATTTCTTTCAATTTGTTTACAATGTCTTTGGCGACCTGTTGTTTGCTCTTAAGGTCAAATGTACATATTTCGCCAGATTTGTCAACCGTAGATATTTGATTTGTGTCGTGTCCAAAACCTGCACCCTTATCCTTTAAGGAGTTTAGGATGATGAGGTCTAAATTTTTTCGTTCAAGCTTGCTTTTTGCATTCTCGAGTTCATTATCAGTTTCAAGAGCAAATCCAAATAGAATTTGATTGTTGTTTTTCGTTTTACCCAATTGGGCTAAAGTGTCTGGTGTCTTAACGAGATCAAGTGACATGCTATTGGCTGTCTTTTTAATCTTTGTGTCAGTTTTTGTCTTTGGCGCAAAATCCGCAACGGCTGCTGACAATATTGCTGCCTTACATTCAGGAAAAACCGAAACGCACGCATTATACATTTCCTGGGCCGTTTCTACTCGTGTTAGAGCGATGTTTGAATGGAGGTTAAATCGATGTGCCGTTGGGCCAAGAACCAGTTTGACCTGAGCCCCTCGTGAGGCGAGTTCATTCGCAATGGCGACTCCCATTTTTCCAGTACTTCGATTTCCGATAAATCGAACGGGGTCTATGGGTTCATGGGTTGGCCCAGCATTGACCAGAATTGTTGTACCCGCAAATTCGGTGCTTTGAGAAAAATCATCCTCTATGAATTTTTGTATATGCTCGGGTTCCGCCATACGGCCTTTACCAACCAATCCACTAGCCAATTCACCTTCTTCACTTGGAATGATAATGACACCATCCGAGTTTAGCTGATCTAGGTTTCTAAGTAAACTTGGATGTTCGGCCATGTCTAGATCCATTGCAGGCGCAACGTAAACGGTCGATTTAGCAGATAAATAGGTCGCTAGAAGTAAATTCGAACACGAACCATTGGCCATTTGAGCAATGGTGTTGCTGGTTGCGGGAGCAATGACCATGAGGTCGGCCCATAAGGCCAGTTCCACATGATTTGCCCATTCCCCAGTTTCCTTATTAAAAAATTCAGTGTAAACCTGATTTTTAGAAAGAGTGGATAAGGTAAGTGGACCAATAAAAGAGGTTGCTGAAGGAGTCATCACCACCTTCACTTCAGCTCCAGCTTTAGTGAAATTTCGGATGAGTTGTGCGGTTTTATAAGCCGCTATTCCTCCACATACACCAAGAAGAATTTTCTTCTTAGTTAGCATCCTTTTCAGGGTTTCTGAAGTAAATCTGACCGTTCAGAAACTCTTCCGTAGCCATTAACGTTGACTTTGGTAAAGACTCGTAATATTTTGAAATTTCGATTTGTTCTCTATTCTCAAAGATCTCCTCCAAGTTGTCAGTTTCTGACGCAAATTCATCCAATTTAGAGTTAAGCTCTTCCTTAAGCTGAGATGAAAGTTGATTTGCTCGTTTCGAAATGATCACTACAGACTCATACAAATTACCTGTGCCGCTGTCCAGTAGTCTTGTGTCTCTCGAAATAGCCGAGACCGGTGCATCAATGTTCTTGTTCATATCTCAAAATTATTTAATAGACGTATCATTTTGTTCCTGTAATTTATTAATGGCTGAAGTACAGGCTTCAGCAAGTTCTTTTACTTGTTTAGTATAATCTGACTCCATTTGACTAGCCAGGTAATCATTGGCTTCATCCAACGCTTTGCCGTAACGCTCAACCTGAGATTTCATGATACTCTGTTTTGCGTATAAGTAAGCGGATTTTACAATCAGATACTCAACTCTTTCCTTGTTTGGAAGGTCTGGGTAGTCAATAACGGCGTTTTTAAATGACGTATATGCCGAAAGATAGGATTCCATTTTGTAGTACAACATAGCGGTGTTGAACGCTTTTTCATGTAAACGCGACCTCAACTTATCAATCAATTCATTTCCGATTTCAACCGATTCACTTTCGGGATAACGGTTAATGAAAAGCTGAATCGCATCAATCGCTTCAGAGGTGTTGGTTTGATCCAGTTCGCTGCTTAACGTTTGTTGAAATTGACACTTGGCTACCATAAATGCAGCTTGTTCAATGTACTTACTTCGCGGATAGCGTTCAGTAAAGTTTTTGAAATGATAACTCGCCATGACATAATCATTCATGCCGTAATGAGAATACGAATATAGAAAGTATACTTCTTCTGCATTGGCACCTCTTGAGAACTTGCCAATGAGCTGATCTAGAAGGATTTGAGAACGTGCATAGTCCCCTTTGTTATAATATTTTCTTGCTGCATCCAGTTTTTGCTCAGAGGTTCCCTTTTTTAAGGTTTTCTGAAACTCACAACCTGTCGTTACTGTCAGGCAAAAAAGGATAGAAATTATGATTAAGTGTACTCTCATTTAGAAAAGTCTGCAAAGATACTTCTTTATTTAGGTATTACAATTATTTAAACGGCTGTGAACGCCCTTTGTTACAGGAAATATTAACTTTTTTATTTTGCTTGATTGGTAGGCTCAAATCTACTCTTTTTTAGATTATAAATGTCTGGTAGTTAGATGATTATCATATTTCTTTTGACGTTCGATTCTTTGAGGACAAAGGCGTGACAATTGTAGGCTTTTTAAGTATCTTTGCCGAAATTTTTTATTGAGCAAATGGATCTTTTTGAAAAGTTAACATCAAATATGGGGCCTCTGGCCTTGCACGCAGATGCTGCCAAAGGGTATTATACATTCCCAAAGCTAGAAGGGGAGATTTCTCCTAGAATGATATTCAATGGGAAGGAGCGTTTAACCTGGAGTTTAAATAACTACCTGGGGTTGGCCAACCATCCTGAAGTCAGAAAAGCAGACGCAGATGCGGCATTACAATACGGTTTGGCATACCCTATGGGAGCCCGAATGATGTCTGGAAATACAAGCAATCATGAATTGTTGGAATCTGAATTGAGCGATTTCGTTGTCAAGGAAGATACCATGTTGCTTAACTTCGGATATCAAGGTGTGCTGTCCATCATAGATGCTATTGTGGATAGACACGATGTAATTGTGTACGACGCTGAATCTCATGCGTGTATTGTTGACGGAGTTCGACTACATCAGGGCAAACGTTTTATTTATGGCCATAATGATATGGACAGCCTTGATAAGCAGTTAACCCGAGCTACTAGAATAGTGGAGAAGAGCGGTGGCGCAATCCTGGTAATCACCGAAGGGGTTTTTGGAATGTCTGGAAATCAGGGTGATTTGAAAGGCGTTTTAGAACGTAAAGAGAAATTCAATTTTCGACTTTTCGTAGACGATGCCCACGGATTTGGAACCCTCGGTAAAACGGGTGCAGGTGCCGGTGAAGAGCAAGGTGTTCAGGATGGTATCGATTTGTACTTTTCGACGTTTGCAAAATCCATGGCCAGTATTGGAGCCTTTGTAAGCGGCGACCATAAAATTATTGACTATTTGAGATACAATACACGGTCTCAGATTTTCGCTAAGTCGCTTCCTATGCCATTGGTATTGGGCGCGCTTAAAAGATTAGAATTGTTAAGAACAAGACCAGAAATCAAAGGAAACCTGTGGAAAGTGGTTGACGCTTTACAAGGTGGACTGAGAAAAGAAGGTTTTAATCTCGGCACAACGAAATCGTGTGTTACTCCAGTCATCCTAAACGGAACCGTAGAGGAAGCATTACTTTTGATTCACGACCTAAGAGAAAATTATTTGATTTTCTGTTCGATTGTCGTTTATCCAGTAGTACCTAAAGGGGTAATCATGTTACGTTTGATACCAACAGCGTCTCATTCACTTGAAGATGTTGAAGAAACCATTAAGGCCTTTAGAGCCGTTAAGGATAAACTTGTTGATGGTGAATATAAAAAACACCAGGTAGCTGATTTGTCTTTGTCTTAGGACAATCCAAAACATAAGAAAGCATAAAGGCTTTGGTCAATATCGATCAAAGCCTTTTTTTTGTGGTCAACCATGAAAAACCAATTCTTTGAGTATTCCCTTGCTACGCAACGTGGAATACTGGCCTTGCTTATTATTCTCGTTTTGTTGCTTGTTTGGCGCTTATGGCCCTTACAATCTGCAGAACCTCAAATCGAATACTCGTTTCTTACCGAACAGGTAGATTCGCAAGAAATCGGCCAGACACGCCAAAATTATCAGAAAACGTCTTCTTCGGTCAAAATTGGCTGGCGATTAAGAGTGTTCGACCCCAATTATGCAAAGGCGAAGGAGTTGAGAGCAATGGGTTTTTCAAGCCAGTTTATTTCCAACTGGTTTAAGACCAAAAATACGGTAGGTTTTGTTAAATCGTTACGCGTGTTTGAAGAACTCCAATTGCTAGATTCAAACGACTTTAACCGCGTGTCCCCATACCTCGATTTTTCTAGATACCAAAAAGAAAAGAAGGACTTCAATACGGTAGTTAACCATGCCGAACCCCTTATTCTTGAGATTAATCGGGCAGATTCAACAGACTTTAAACAACTGAAAGGAATCGGAAATGTACTGTCGAAACGAATCATAAAATACAGGACTAAATTGGGTGGATTTTGGTCTGTACAGCAACTAGCCGAGGTGTATGGTATTGAAAAAGAGTTGATTGCGGGTCTTTCAAGCCAAATTGTCGTGGAAGAAGCCGTGGTAAAAATGAATATAAACACGGCAACGATCGAAGAACTAGGTAACCATCCCTATGTGACTTATTCCATAGCAAAGGCCATTGTAAACTACCGAAACCAACATGGACCGTTTCACGCAGTCAACGAGTTGGGGAAACTGTATTTGTTAACGGAAGATTGGCTTAATAAAATGAGGCCTTATTTGAAGGTATAAACTACGGTTTGTATCCCGACTCCGATAAAATGGTGTCAAAATCATAGTCATCCAGTAATTGCTCCAGACTTACGTCCGGTTTGTTCTCCATATAGGCTCGTACGATTTGCCAACCCGTCCAAATGGCAATTCTAGGTGGTGATTGCTGAGGTACATTATTTCCTTTGGAAAAAGGTCCGTCAGCAACCACCCCTTTGTGTTTTTCAAGTTCGGTGCTGTATAATAAGTTCTCGTCAATTAAATGATTCCAGATAAGTGATTCATTCGTAATACACCATTCAATCTTACCGTTTTTATACCCAATTTTTAGAGAATCTTCTGTCGACGGAAGCAGCAAGTCCATTGCGTAGAGAATCTTTCCCTGATGAATCATTTCGGCCAAAAGTCTGTGATCTTTGGGGTTTGAGCTGTAGTCACTTTCCATCCACGCTTTAACAGCGTTTGGAACGATGTAGTCTTTTTTGAAACGATCAATCATGAAATTTGGAAATCCCAGTATAGGGGATTGGTATGGATGAAACGTTGGTCCCAAATACATATCCAGGCAAATGGCCATTGTCTTTTCCGTCGTAATATTTTGTGCTCTAAACGGACTTACTACAGAATAGAACGAAGGGATTATTTGGTCTGGGAAGTAGTAATTGTAATGCGAAAACGCATCACTTAATCCCTCTTCGATAGAGCCTAAATCATCAAATACAGAGTCTACTGTCTCATATAAATGTCTCATGTCCTGGTTATTGATAAACGACATAAATTTCTGAGCACTTTGGTCAACTGGAATAAACCCATCGCTGGTTATAGAGCCCATTATGCCTCGTTTATACGCCTTCATAAGACTGGAGTCTGACAGGTCCAAATTTTGATAGTCGTCGGTGGACTTAACGGAGAATAAATCGTCTTCCAATCGATTAATTTTGATATTTACCTCGTGTCCAGATAGATCAACCTTGTGTTTGTTGCTATCACCACACCCGCACGTGCCAAACACGATACTTAAAAGTATAGCTGTAATGGACGCGTTTATTCTCGTTTTTTTTACCATTTTTGTTGGAACAATTGATTTACAAAAGTATGAACTTGAAAAGATTATCGACCTTCATTTTTACAGTCGCCACTATTTTGTTTTCTCTCAATGCTAACGCTCAGGATCAACGTTTTCGCATAGGACTTAAATTTTCTGCAAATTTATCCTGGATTTCGCCAGTAAGTAGAAATATTGAGAAGGTGGGATCCTCTCTGGGGACCAGCTATGGCGTTATGGCGGATTACAATTTTCAAAAGTACTATGCGCTCAGTATGGAGTTTTTGTTTACGGATATTGCAGGTAGCATGATTCATACAGACCGTTTACAATATACCGACTCCAATGGGAGCACAAGCCATTCAAATGTTCAATACGATTATAAGTTTAAATATCTTCAACTGCCCATATCCATTAAATTCAAAACAAAGGAGTTTGGTTATTGGACGTACTGGGCACAATTCGGACTCGCGCCGTCTTTCCTTACTCAGGCAACTGCAGATATATCCGGAAAAACGGTACCATTTGATGATCCAACCGATATTCGAGTGAACAAAACCATAAACGACGAGTTTCACTATGATAATTTCGACGATAAAATATTTTTTATGAGACTTCCGTTGATAATGGGAGCCGGTGTGGAATACAGTATTGCTGGAAATACAGCACTATATGCTGGAATTCGAATGGATAATAATTTCCTTAATATTTTTGTAGCCGACGATATTACACAAGCTAAAAACAATTTTGCCAGCTTTAACGTTGGTGTATTCTTCTAAACAGGAGTTTAAATATATAGATGAAAATTGCGCTATCCCAGCTGAACTATACCATCGGCGATTTGGACGGTAATGTCCGGAAAATGGTTGATGTTATAGTCAAATCTAAATCTGAAAACGTCGATTTAATCGTCTTTTCGGAGTTAAGTATCTGCGGTTATATTCCAAAAGATATGCTTAACTATCAAAGCTTTATAAAACGATGTTATAAAGCCTTGGACAAATTAGCCCAACATGCAAATGGAATCGGTATTCTGGTTGGCATGCCTACGTATTCGGAATTCGACAACGGAAAGGCTTTGCACAATTCCGCTGTATTGTTAAGTGATGGGAAAATACAGTCCATAACGAACAAAACACTGTTGCCTACCTACGATATATTTGATGAATACCGATACTTTGAACCCAATAGGAAATTTGAATTGGTCGAGTTCATGGGGGTAAAAATGGCGGTTACCATTTGTGAGGATTTGTGGAATCTCGATGAACCAAGATTGTACGACGTAACTCCTATGGATGAGTTAATTAAACTGAAGCCCGATTTGATGATCAATCTTTCAGGCTCTCCGTATAGCTACAACCATGTTGAGGAAAGAAGAAACCGAATGGTGGACAATGCTAAGAAATATGGCTTGCCTATGGTATACGTCAATCAGATTGGTGCTCATACCGACATACTGTTTGATGGAGGTTCGATGTTTATCAATCAAACAGGAGAAATTGCGGAAGAACTAAATTACTTTCAGGAGGATTACAGAAGTGTAACCTGGGAAAAAGGGCAGGTATACCCTGATAATAGTCTTGATTATAAAGACGAGGACATTGAACTTATTCACGAAGCCCTGGTAATGGGCATACGGGATTATTTTGAGAAAATGGGTTTCAAAAAAGCCTTGCTGGGTTCTTCAGGTGGTATTGATTCGGCTGTTATCCATGCCCTTGCGTCTGAAGCTTTGGGTGCCGAAAATGTGCTGGCCGTTTTGCTTCCTTCCAAATACTCTTCGGAAGGATCGGTTAATGACGCAATAGAACTTGCTAATAACCTGGGTAGTCCGTATGAAATTGTATCTATTAAGGATATGGTGTCTACGGTCGAAAATACTCTGGCCAGCCAATTTGAAGGCCATAAAGTTGACGTAACAGAAGAGAATATTCAGGCTAGAACACGTGGTTTATTGTTGATGGCTATGAGCAATAAGTTTGGATCAATGTTGCTCAATACCAGCAACAAAAGTGAGACAGCTGTTGGATACGCTACCCTCTATGGTGATATGTGTGGAGGAATGTCGGCTATTGGAGACTTATATAAAATTCAGGTCTATGAAATGGCCCGATACATCAACAGAAATGGCATCGTTATTCCAGAAGAAATCATAAACAAGGCCCCTTCGGCAGAGTTGCGATTTGACCAAAAAGATAGTGATTCCCTACCTCCGTATGAATTGTTGGATAAGATATTGGCCTTATATATTGAGGAACAAAAAGGCTGGCAGGATATTGTAGACCTTGGATATAAAGAAAATATGGTCAGAAAAGTCATTAAGCTTGTTGATAGAAACGAATATAAACGGTTTCAAGCAGCACCCATTTTAAGGATATCCAACCTTGCCTTTGGCATTGGCCGGCAAATACCGTTGGTGGCTAATTTTAACGATTAACATTCAGCCTATTTAGGAAGGAGATAATGAAGGTGTTAACCTGATTACTCTCCTGCAATGGTGTAGGTCAGTTTTATATGAGTTAGACAGTAGATACGATTACAGCGTAGAAATGAAATTAGAGAACGACTATTTAAGGATTGACGTGAATCCAATAGGAGCGGAGTTGACGAGTGTACAGTCAACAAACGATAAAGAGTTTATCTGGCAAGCAGATTCGGAAATATGGCCTCGGCATGCACCCAACCTTTTTCCTATTGTGGGAAGGTTGAAGGAAGATAGTTTTGTCTACGAAGACCAAACCTATTCATTGGGGCAACATGGCTTTGCACGTGATATGGAATTTGATGTAGTGAAATGGAATCCGTCTGAACTTGTTTTTTCGTTGAAGTCTTCATTAAAAACATATCCGGGTTATCCGTTTGATTTCGATTTCAGAATAGGGTATAGCCTTGATGGCAATGTGGTTAAGCAATCCTTTACCGTAGTGAATACCAATGATGAAGTTTTGCCCTTCAGTTTTGGAGGCCATCCTGCATTCGCAGTAAAACGCATTGAAGACTCTTACCTGGAATTTGATCAAGCTGAGGATGTGCAATCTGATACCGTAAAAGGAGGGATTAGAACAGGCGAGATGCGTCAAAGTTTCGAAGGGAATAAGATTTATTTGTCTCAACGTATTTTTGAAAAGGACGCCCTCCTGTTTTCTGGTTTACGCTCCAAATCAGTCGTGCTTAAGTCGTTAGCGAATAAACCCATGGTCAAATTGGGTTTTGAAGGATTTCCATATTTGGGTATATGGTCCAAACCCGGAGCAAACTATGTGTGTATAGAGCCCTGGTGCGGAATTGCAGATAAGCTGGAGCATTCAAAAAAAATTGAAGAGAAGGAAGGAATCAACCTAATTCAACCCGGAGAACAATTTTCCAGGGCATTTAGCATGGAATTTTATACGGAAACGGAAGGCTAGCTGGTTATCTTTCCAATGCTTTCGCCAAAACCGATTCGTATATTTTCATTTTGGCAGAACGCACGCATCGTTATGGTGTCGCCATCAAGAATGAACTTTCTGGTTTTTCCGTTTTTAAGTTCAATGTCGTGTTTTCCTCCCCAGCATAATTCCAACATACTTCCATAGCTGTTTTCGTCTTTTCCACTTATGGTGCCACTGGCCATCATGTCTCCAACATTTACGTTACATCCATTTACAGTATGATGCGCAAGCTGTTGAGCCATATTCCAATACATATACTTGAAGTTGCTATGAGAAATGGTTGAGGCTTCGTCGTCGGCTGGTGTTAGGTCTACCTCGAGGTTGATGTTGAAGTTTTTGTTGCCATCATATTGGAGGTAAGGTAATACCGATGGATCTTGTTTAACACTTTCACAACGGAACGGCTCTAAAGCATCCATAGTAACAATCCATGGAGACATCGTAGAGGCGAAGTTCTTGGCTAAAAATGGGCCTAAGGGTACATACTCCCATTTTTGAATATCACGGGCACTCCAATCGTTAAATAACGTCATACCGAAAATGTGGTCTTCCGCATCCTGAACAGAAATTTGATCACCTAACTGAGTCGTCTTACCAACAATAAATCCCAATTCCAGTTCAAAGTCCATGCGCTTGGTTGGCCCAAAAACAGGTTGTGTGGCTTCTGGTGGCAATGTTTGCCCAGAAGGCCGCTTAATGTCTGTACCACTCACTACAATAGAACTAGCACGACCGTGATAAGCCACTGGGATGTGTTTCCAGTTGGGTAGAAGTGCGTTTGCTGGATCTCTAAACATTTTACCTACGTTGGTCGCATGTTCAATACTGCTATAGAAGTCGGTGTAGTCTCCGATGTGAAGGGGTAAAACCATTTGTGCAGTAAGCCGATCTTTTAAAATACTGTCCTTATGCGTATACAAGGCAGAACCTTCGTTGCACAAGGCGGTTTGTAACTCATTCCTCAACGCAGACCAATTCGCTTTTCCAGTCGAAATAAAATCGTTTAAAACAGCAGAATCAAAAACCGATTTGTCGAAATCCAATGAATCAAAAATGCCCAATTGAGCCGCTTTTCTAAGGTCAATGATGGAATCACCTATGGCAATACATGGTGTTGCGCTACCCTCGTTTGAGTATACACCGAAGGGTAAATTGTGAATAGAAAAATCGTGAAAATCAGATACGTCTAACCAGTTTATCATAACGTTATTTTTAAGGCCTCGAAATTAAACATTATCGACGTCACGAGCCTATATTCGCTGACGAAATGTACAACGTTTTAAAGAAATTTCTTTTCAAGCTGGATGCGGAAAAAGCGCATCATATAGTCACCTCCATGTTGACGACACTTAATGCGGTGAACCTACTTGGGTTGACGCGTAGAATAATGGTCGGTAAGGTTACCCATAATCCGACCGAACTTATGGGCCTAACGTTTAGAAACAGGTTGGGTTTGGCAGCTGGATTTGACAAAAATGCGGAATATCTGGATGTGATGGAAAAGCTTGGTTTCGGTGCGGTGGAAATCGGTACGGTAACACCCAGGGGGCAAGAGGGTAACCCCAAACCAAGATTATTCAGATTACCAGAGGACAATGCGTTGATAAATCGAATGGGGTTTAACAACGCAGGTGTAGAAGCTGCAGCAGATCGAATTCGATTGTATAGAACGAAGCGACCCAACACCAATCTGATCATTGGAGGGAATATTGGTAAAAACAAAGTGACTCCGAATAAGGAGGCCCACATCGATTACAAAATATGTTATGAGGCCTTGTATGGTCTTGTTGATTATTTTGTCGTGAATGTAAGCTCTCCGAATACTCCCAACTTAAGAGAGCTTCAAGACAAAGATGCTCTTCGAGTTATTTTTGAAACCCTCAAGAAATCCAGAGATGACATGTCCAGGCATGCTCAATTTTCTGAAACACCTGTTTTTGTCAAGATTTCACCAGACAACTCGTTTGAGCAGATTGATGATATTCTTGAATTGGTGAATGAATTTAAGTTGGCAGGAATTGTGGCAACCAACACAACGATATCGCGAGATGGTTTGAAAACAACACAAAGCCTGGTGGACGAAATCGGTGCAGGCGGTTTAAGCGGAAAGCCGGTTCAGAAGCGATCGGATGACGTGGTAAAATACATTCGACAAAAGAATTCTAAAATTATCCTTATTGGGGTAGGCGGAATTCAAACCGGTGAAGACGCAAGACAAAAGATTGATTGTGGCGCCGACCTGGTTCAGGTATACTCCTGTTTTATTTATGCAGGCCCAAAGATGATATCCGAAATAACCCGTAAGTTGTAATCTGGATAAACGTTGTCCTAAAATGCTATTTAAGCGGTAGATTAACCCATCCATCGCACGATGGCAGATTTTCTCTCTATATGAGATAAACCTTCCATTTCTTGGATGAATTTATTAAATGAGAATAATTCTATAAGTCTAATGTATTGATAATGTGTTTGTTATGTTTCTGGTACGATCAGGCATAAAACTTGATCTTTAAGGGGCTAAGTCGCGTATTATGAATTTTTTTACCCAAATTAAGGGGTCGGTAGTCTCATTTCTATTTGTAGTCCTTTTTGCCGTTCAAGTGAACGGACAATGTACAATTCCCAATGCTTCATCAGCCACAAACCCACCTTCATCGTTTGATTATGAAACGGTCAATGACGGAAGTTGGACGAGCAGTTCAACTTGGAAAAATGGGAACAAACCCTCCACACAACCTTCAGGCAAAGACATTAAAATAAGCCATGAGGTTTATGTCAGCAACGATAATATCTCCCTAAAATCTGGGTCGATTTTGTATGTTGTTGACGGAAGTTTTACCATTAAAAACGGAAACTTAGAGTTGCTAGACGAAAGCAGTGAAAAGTTTTTAGCCGTTCGATCTGTCATTCAGGTTTCTGGAAATATAAGTCAGAAATCAAGTACGGTTTTCTTTGCCAATGACGTGGATTTAAGGTGTGGCGATAAAGGCACGGATTCAGGTGATCCTTTATTTTCTTCAGGCGGGGGTACCACCTCTTCCAATTTTCAAAACGATGGTGGTTACAGACGGCTTGATAACGTTTGCCTTACAGTTACCCACGATTACGATAATATAGGTACAGACGAATTGATTGATGTTTGTGCGGAGATTGGAATCCGCAATCCAATAAATTCAAGCAACCCCGTCGGACAAGGCTCTGGTAATTTTAGTAATTACAGTGGGGCTACTTCAATGAAAATTTATGGGTCGGAGTTTTTCTTACCGAATGGGAATGTTCAAAATT
>CAYZWM010000098.1:0-8960 GCA_964482155.1 uncultured Chitinophagaceae bacterium
CGTATAAATGACTTAGAGGCTTACAGTCAAGTTCAACTTCTTTTGGATACCAAGAGAATTCCTATGGTACCTGTTGATCCTGGTTTTTTCGCAATCAAGCCCAAATGGACCATGTTTGTTTCACCGTTTGCTTCATACAATATGTATGACCGAAAAGTGGAGGTCGAAAACGTAAATACACTCAAAACAAATGAGAAGGAAGTCTCTCGGATAGGAGTGGGTGTTAAAATTTTATTAAACAAAGGCAATTGGGGGATTTCTTCAGGGTTTAGTCGGATGACATTAAATGAGATAACCAATTATAAAACAACATCACTCAGTTGGACATACGATACCGCAATTGTTCTGGTTAAAAGAAAATATATTGAGACACCTAGAGGAGGTCAGGTGGCTTTGGTGGAAAAACGAATTGACTCTACTGTAACGATTTCTCCACGCGTTGACTGCATAGATTGTGAAGCTAAATTTTCCTACTTTAATGTGCCACTTTCGATATCCTATTCCGTCAACCGTAAACGGTTGACCTATTTCTTACAGATGGGTGGAACTGCTTCATTTTTGCATCAAGCTCAGGGTAAATATGTGTTGGAGGATGTTATGTCTGGCGATCAATCAAACACAGTCGGCGATATGGCAAACGCCAGACAACTAAACAAAGTGGTATTCTATCTCAATTCTTCAATTGGCATTAAACGTCAGATTGTAAATGATTTAAGTGTTTGGGGGAGTTTTGGTTATGGCCATGGGCTTAATTCGATGATGACGAGTTATGCTCAAAGGTCACGTATACGGAGTATACAGATCGGACTAGCGTATCGGTTGTAGTCTACATTTTTCACGAACAATACGGCACAAAAAAACCCAGACATTAAATGTCTGGGTTAACTATAAATTAATAGGATTTTATTCGCTTATAACGCTCAAGTCGATTTCAGCCTCAATACCTCTGTGAAGGTTAATGACTGCTTTGTAATCGCCTAGCTCCTTAATATCGCCAGTGATAGAAATTTTCTTTCTGTCGATCTCGTGGCCAGCGTCTTTCAACGACTGAGCAATTTGTATGGTTGTAACAGATCCGAAAATCTTACCATTACTTCCAGCCTTTGTTCCAATAGTAAGTTTTACCCCTTCCAAAGACTTTACAAGTGCTTCTGCTGCTGCAATAACTTGTGCTTGCTTTCGTTGAGATTGCTTAATATTTTCTTCTAATACTTTTAGACTTGATGGTGTTGCAATTACCCCAACTCCCTGAGGGATTAAGTAATTACGACCGTAACCGTTTTTTACTGTTACTACATCATTCTTATAGCCTAACTTCTGTACGTCTTCTTTTAAAATTAATTTCATTGTTGTACTCTTTAAAAATGAGTTAAACTTATTTCAATTGATCAGTAACGAAAGGTAAAACCGCAATGTGTCTTGCTCGTTTTACTGCTTGAGCAACTTTTCGCTGATATTTAAGAGAAGTGCCTGTAATACGTCTTGGTAAAATTTTACCTTGCTCGTTTACAAACTTCAATAAAAAGTCAGGGTTTTTGTAGTCGATGTACTTTATGCCACTTTTCTTAAACCGGCAATACTTTGTACCTCTATCGATCGGACGATTTCTAAAAACGTAATTTGTCGATGATTTTCTCTTACTCATGAGGTTGCTTCTTTTTCAGTTTCCTTCTTCTTGTCAAATGCTCCATTTCTTCGTCTCTCGTTGTACTTAGCAGCATGTTTGTTAAGTGCAAGGGTGAAGTAACGCAAGATTTGTTCATCTCGTCGGTAAGCAAGTTCAAGTTTCGCCACTAAATCATTAGGTGCGCTAAACTCGAAAATGTGATAAAATCCAGTGACTTTTTTCTGGATTGGGTAGGCAAGCTTAGTGAGACCCCAGTTTTCTTCATGGATAACCTCACCGTCATTTTCTGTGATCAACTGTCTGAAGCTTGCGATGGCATCTGCCATTTGTTTCTCAGACAGTACGGGTGTTAAAATAATCACAGACTCGTACTGTTTCTTTTCCATTTTGTATTTAAAAATTAAAAGTCGGCAAAAATACCCATTTATGCGGTTATAATCAACCTTTTTGTGGAAGAATTCTAAAGAGCGAAATGTCGGCCTGTTTTCTGGCCCAAGTCACACTCTCATTGAAGAATTTGGTCGATAAATTGGTCTCCATTATCCAGTAAAAAAAACACATCAGACGACTCTATTTCAAGGATATATTTACGACCATTTTGATGAATTTCCCTGAGTATTCCATAGGTCATCTCACCCAAAGTTTCAATGGAGTAGTGGGTGTCGTCTGTAAAGTCCATTTGGGTGCTCATTCTGGACCCATTCATGAACGTGCCTCTTTTGGATCGATTGATTTGCCACGACGCAATGAGTTTGTCTTTTTGAGATGTGAAGTCATACAAGGTGATGTTATACATCGTGTCTAACCAAATATGAACCACGTCTTTTCCGTGGGCAATAGACTTTATCTCATAAAACCCGCTGGGAATGGTAAGCTTAAGGCCTTCAATGGAGTACACCTTTTCGTTGAGAAGCTCTATATCCGTTTGGTCTGTTTTGTTATGTGGATAGTACAGGTCTCCCAATTTGATCGCCTTATGGGTTATTTTTAGTGCTTTTGCGAATTTCTGCGCTAACGTAGGGGTAATGAATTCTTCTTTAAGTGCTCTATAAGCCTCTTGATACGCAATACGATCATTGACTAAGTCCACGTCTTTATTCAAATCGCTTAGTCGTTCATTAAATTTTGGACTCGTCTGTTTTAAATAATCAGCTTCATGCACATCTGCTATTTTTCGTGCCTTAGCATCTTGGACGTATTCAGACATCTGGCGTGTTTTTCTCGCGTAGTCCGGGTAGGCTTTCGAATAGCGGGACAAATCGTCCAACCCTCGTCCATATTTGCCAGACCGTGCGACATCGTCGGCATAGTTCAGGCTTTTTCCAAATTTTCCCAACCTGGCTACATCATCTGCCTTAGAACACATTCTCAAAATGGGTGCTAAACTGGCAATTACCAATACGATGGCACCTATGGCACCCCCTGGTTTACTCATTGATTTAATTTCAATCGTTTGATTCTGTTCATTTAACAAAGTACACCCTATGGTGCCCTTGCCTCAAAAATATACTTTTTAGAGGTACGGCCAATGGACACTTGTTGTTAAGGTGATGGCCAAAACGCATCTTCAAAATGAGTGATTTTTGAGGTTGAGTTATTGATGACTATGGCTACTATGTCAAACCGGATCGGCAAATCGACGTTCATGGTTTCGCAATATTCATCCGCAGCCTGAAAAAGCATTTGTTCCTTGTGTGATGTGACAAATTCTTCAGGAAATCCAAACTGGGTGGACGAACGAGTTTTAACCTCAATAAAGATCAATACGTTTTGAAACGTGGCAATGAGGTCAATCTCTGCTCGACCCATTCGAAAGTTGCGATGGACAATGGAATATCCTTTACGTTTTAAGTAATCGTCGGCTAGATCTTCCCCTTTTTTTCCAAGTTCCTGTCTTTTTTGGTTCACGTGTTCGGTTTATTAGTTTCTTTCGGCTATGGTCACATACTCACACTCAAACTCAAACTCAAACTCAAACTCAAACTCAAACTCAAACTCAAACTCAAACTCCGTCACACCCACACTCCGTCCCACACTGACACCCGCACACATTTACCCAGCCCCAAGTTCTTTGAGAGCAATAAAGGCCATCAGGCCTGGACCAATTCTAAGGGCTTCTTCATCAATATCGAACGTTGGGGTATGCAGCATGGAAGTGATGCCTTTTGATTCGTTCCGAATTCCAAGTCGATAAAAGCAACTGGGCACTTCTTGCGAATAGAATGCAAAATCTTCACCAGCCGGCCAAATTTCAAGATCCTCCACATTTTCTTCACCTAGATATTCAACAGCAGCCTGTCGTGCAAATTCAGTTTTTTCAGGATGGTTTTTTAAGAAGGGATACCCTTTTCGAACTTCAACGTCACAGGTTCCTCCCAAAGATTCTGTCACATGCCTAACGACGTGTTCAATCTTTTTGTGTGCCTCATTTCTCCATTCTTCGTCAAAGGTTCTGAACGTGCCTTCCATTTCTACTTTGTCAGGAATGATATTGGTCGCACCGTTTCCAACGATTTTGCCAATACTTAGTACACTTGGAATAGATGGTTTGGCCGATCTGCTAACCACTTGTTGTAGCGCCGTTATAACCTGGGCAGAAATGGCAATTGGATCGATGGTTTGATGCGGGTGCGCAGCATGGCCCCCTTTCCCGTGAATGGTAATGTATATCTCATCGGCACTGGCCATATACAAGCCTTTGCGAAATCCTACTTTTCCTGCATCAATAAGCGGCATAACATGCTGACCAAACATCGTTTCAACGTCAGGATTTTTAAGCACACCTTCCTTTATCATAATAGAAGCACCACCCGGAAGTTTTTCTTCACCCGGTTGAAAAACCAATTTAATCGTACCCTCGAACTGGTCTTTAAGCTGGTTTAATATGTATGCGGCACCAAGTAGACTGCTGGTATGTACGTCGTGACCACAGGCGTGCATAACACCCTCATTTTGGGAGCAGTATTCTTGTGTGCTTTGTTCTTTTATAGGTAAGGCGTCGATGTCTCCGCGAAGTGCAACTGTTTTTTTAGAGGGGTTCTTGCCCTCAATTAAGGCAACCAATCCAGTGTTGGCACATACCGATACCTGGGTGATTCCAATCTTCTCTAAATGTGTCTGTATTTTTTTTTGCGTTTTGAACTCCTGAAACGACAATTCTGGGTTTTTGTGCATGTCGCGTCTAAACGCCCTTACATCTTCAAAAACGGAATCCGAAAGTTGGTGAACTTGATCTTTCAACATGAGGCAAAGTTAATATTTGTCTCCATGCACAGGTTATTTTTTGGATGATTGCGAATTGTTGCAAACCTTGTAGAAGAAATAGGTGGCCTGTAAAATGAAAACATGTTATGTGATATGGGCAGCAGGTGGTTTCAGATTCTGGTTGATCGATTTTTCGTTTTATGAATTGAAGTCTGCTCCAGAGTAAAAAGTTTCCTTACTTTGCTCTTGTGATTCGACAAAGTACCATTGATCAAATTTTTTCTGCTGCCAATGTAGAAGAAGTAGTAGGTGACTACGTAAAACTAAAGCGTTCTGGAAGTGGTCTGGGAGGTCTTTGTCCGTTTCATAATGAAAAAACGCCTTCGTTTAAGGTTAGCCCGAGTTTGGGTATTTACAAGTGTTTTGGTTGCGGTAGAGGTGGAAATGTAATTGACTTCGTGATGGAGTTGGATAAATTGACCTACCCGGAGGCGCTAAGACATCTGGCATCAAAATATCATATTGAAATTGAAGAAGACCAGGGTAATAAGGAGGAGTTAAGTGAGCAAGTACGGCTTCGTGAAGGCTTATATGTGGCCTTGGATTATGCGCGGAAATATTTCCACGAAACACTGCTTAATGATACCGAAGGTAAGAACATTGGACTCTCTTATTTTAGGGAACGTGGCCTTACCGACCAAACCATTGAGGACTTTGGTCTTGGTTATGGCAAGAACGATTGGGAATCATTTTTAACCGAATCCACTTCAGCTGGGTTTGATATGGAAATCCTGGAACGGGCAGGTCTGATTAAGCAAAGAAACCGGTCGGAAGGTGATTCAGAAGTCTCTTATTATGACGCATACCGGGAGCGCGTTATGTTTCCGATCTTCAATTTGGGTGGAAAAGTGGTTGGCTTTGGTGGAAGACAACTGAAGGCAGAGAAAAAAAGCCCGAAGTATATCAACTCACCAGAAAATGAAGTCTACCACAAATCGTCGGTGCTTTATGGATTACACCACGCCAAAAAAGCGATACGAATAAAGGAAAATGTTTTTCTAGTTGAAGGCTATCTCGATGTGTTGATGTTGTTTCAAAGTGGTATCGAGAACGTGGTGGCAACCAGTGGAACCTCGTTAACCACAGATCAAGTCAAATTGATTAAACGGTTTAGCGATAATGTAACCATGTTGTATGATGGTGACCCAGCCGGTATTAAAGCTGCAATTCGCGGTGTAGACTTGCTTTTAGAGGGCGGTTTGAATGTAAAGGTGGTTGTATTTCCAGAAGGAGAAGACCCCGATTCGTATTGTCGGAAACTAGGAGGAGCAGGGTTAGAAACTTATATCGAGGAAGAGAGAAAAGATTTTGTCTTGTTTAAAACGGAAGTCCTTCTAAAAGAAAAAGGAAGTGACCCAGTTGGTACTAGCGAAACGGCAAGGGAGGTTGTGGAAAGCATTGTCAAGATTCCAGACCCGATTAAACGAAACGCATTTATCAAACAAACGGCGAACTTACTTCAGTTTGACGAGGAATTGTTGATGGCTGAGGCCAAGCGAATTAAAAGCGTCGTTACCCGAGATTTTGAAAAAAGGGCGAAACGCACAGGTGAACAAGGTAGTTTCATTGAGTCCGTGCCGTCCATTTTGCCCGAAATACAAACGGAAACTAAGAACAAGGAGCAGGCCATTATTGAAACCCTCATCATGTTTGCTTCTGAACCGTATAATGAAGAAGTGGATGTGGCCGGTTTTATTTTTGGCGAGTTGGAAAACGATAATTATATGTTCGAAGATCCTGAGTTTGCCGAAAGCATTGCTCAAGCTAAAGAGTTCTATGATTTTAACGACTCATTAACAGAAGATTTTTTTACCCGACATAGGGTTTTGGCCAAGCTGGCCGCCAATGTATTATCGCTTAAATATGAATTGAGTCCCAATTGGCTGGAGACTCACGAAATTTTTGTGAAATTGGATACCGATAACTATCGGGAAGTGGTCGTCGAAAATCTCAACTATCTAAAGTTGTATAAGATTGGTAAGGTGTATCAAAAAGCCATGGTTATGCTTAAAGAGGCAGAGACCGAAGAAGACGTAAAGATTGCCCAGGTGCGTGTTTTTAAGATTATGGAACTCCGAAAAAGCATTACCACGATGCTTGGAATTGAGGGAGCACTTCCAGAATAAAAAAAGGCCAATCACACGTGCGACTGGCCTAAAGATCGTTTATGTTCTTATTTAATTTTCTGGAAAGCCAGATTTTTCCCAACATTCAAGTTGTTCGATAAGTGCGTCGCTCAGTTTTGGAGCTGGCGTATAAGGCATAAAGGTAAACGTATCCATTTGCATAATTGCACCAAGGAAGGCTGGATATTGAGCTGCGCCTTTAACCTCGTCGTACGTTTGGAGCGAAAATCCGCCTCCACCTCCAGGTGCATGACAGGTTGCACCATTACACGAATTGTCAACTATGGCTTTAATGTGAGTGTCAAAGGTGATGTCGAGACTATCACACAGTTCCTGAGGCGTATTCCCACCACCTTGTGGTTCTGGTTCTTCGTCCTCTTTACAGCTGTAGACCATAACGGACAACAACACGGTTATTGCGAGTAGAGTTTTCTTCATTCTTTTTTTTATTTGGTCGAAAATAAGCAAATTCGATGTAGGTACATCTATTTGTTGTCCACGTTTAAGAAATTTAAATCAGATGGTCTGTTTTTGTGACGGTTTCGTCTGCACATTGGAAAATACTTCCGGCAAATTTGTTGATGATTCTATAATCGTGAGTAGCCATTAATACAGCTGTGCCTTGATCGCAAATATCGTGAAGTAGTTTCATGATGTCATCCGAGACATCAGGGTCGAGGTTACCCGTAGGTTCATCAGCAAGAATAACTTTAGGCTTGTTAAGAAGAGCACGTGCAATGACAATTCGCTGTTGCTCTCCGCCAGAAAGTTCGTGAGGCATTTTGTAATCTTTGGTTGATAAGCCTACCAGATCCAAAACCTCATCAGAGCGCTTTTTCATTTGGGCTTTGTCCTTCCAATCGGTTGCTCTTAACACGAAGAGCAAATTTTCCATAACACTTCGATCAGACAGAAGTTGGAAGTCCTGGAAAACAATGCCGATTTTTCTTCTTAAATGAGGTGTCTTATTCCGGGTTAGCCCGTTTAATTTAATTCCTGCAATATCTCCAGCACCCTCCTTTAAAGGAAGTTCGCCGTAAAGCGTCTTAAGTAGACTGGATTTCCCACTACCCGTTTTCCCAATGAGGTATGCAAATTCCGCTGGATGGATTTCGACATTAACATCATGGAGTACCAGGTTGTTTGTGGCCTGAAAAATGAAAGCGTTTCGCAAGGAAACAATGGCATTAGGCATGGCGCGAATATAGAAATTTATAGGGCAATGTGTGAAGCGTATGTTCCCTTGAGTACTGTCATGAGAACCAATTTGGGATAGATTAGTCCCATAATGGAACAGGATTCGTTTATTTGATTAACTTTGTGACGAGCTGTAAAATGCAGTTCGTTACTACTTATTCGTGAAAAGACTTCTTACCATATTGGCAATGTGCGCCGTGTTCTTGTTTTCGTTTTCGAACAAAATTTGGGCGCAAGGCAATGGGAACGCCTGGGGGTTGAATGTAAATATTCCCGCTGTGGCTATTATTCATCTCGCCAGTCAAACAAATACAAATGTTTCTTTGGGGTTAAATGGTCCAGCCGAAGCCGGTTTGGGTGCAACCAATACCGCCGATAGTTCAATCTGGGTCAACTATACATTTGTCAAGGGAAAGAATTCACGGCCTAAGAATCACATCTATGCAAAAATTTCCGTTGGTTCTGTCCCAAGTGGAATGAGTTTGAAAGTAGTAGCTAAATCCGCGACCTCACACGGCAAGGGCAATAAAGGCACTCCAACCAATGAAATCACATTAAGCAGTACGGACCAAAAACTTATTCAAAATATCAAAACATCTCATACGGGTAGAGGGCCGGGCAAAGGACACAACCTCGTGTATTCCCTTGATTTGTCGAATTACCAATTGGCCAATTATACGTCAGCCATTGTTCTGACCATTACCTATACCATTTCAGACTAAGTTTAGGAGCGGTAGATCACGTTT
>CAYZWM010000098.1:8971-13387 GCA_964482155.1 uncultured Chitinophagaceae bacterium
AAACAAGCTAAGCTTCATTGCCCAAACAGTATCGGCATTTATTGTACTGAGTCATGTTTCATATCGAAGCGGTGTTGGGTTAGAATCTTTATTTTTTACGGACTGAGTGGGCCAAATTAGGATGATCTCCATTCAGTATTTTATACATATACGTCTTCCATACAGCCCCTTTGTCTCAAATATATATTCGTTCTCGAAAATAAATCATAATCCCAAAATGGGATTAATGTGTTCCTGATTTTCCAAGTCCCGTGTCTCATTTTTTTATTTTACAAAAACGTAAAATATTGATAATTAGCTATTTGGAGTGAGTTTTCTAACCGATTTCTGGAGCCGGTTACGACTTGTATTGAAGTGGCACATCATTTGGTTTACTAGCACTGATTCGCATTGAATCGCTGCTAGAGAAAGATGAAACACCTAAAAAACGTATTGGTATTGATCGTTTTACTTCTGACAAGTCAGGAGTTGATTGCGCAAGATGACGCAGGTGGAAATTCTACGGTAAAAATTACCATCCCTGAAGTAGCCATTGTTGATTTAGAATCCAGTACCGGTAAAAACATATCC
Organism: uncultured Chitinophagaceae bacterium; assembly: GCA_964482155.1. Taxonomy (GTDB): domain Bacteria; phylum Bacteroidota; class Bacteroidia; order NS11-12g; family UBA9320; genus UBA987. The sequence goes on from CAYZWM010000098.1 coordinate 9,542, forward strand.
CTTACCATTAATGCTCCCCAGGAGGCCGGTCTTGCGGTAGACATGACAGAGGCTTCCGACAGTTCAATTTGGTTAAACTATTCCTCCGTAAGAAGTCAGTCTGGTGAACCAAACAGAAGTATTTATGCAAGAATCACATCGGGTTCAGTTCCTTCGGGCTTAAGACTTCGAGTGAAAGCCATGGACTATTCAGGATCAGGTGATGGTGGGTTGGGTAGGCCGGGAAACGCGAACGGAAGGGTGTTGAACAATTCAGATAAACGCGTGGTGAAAGGTATAAAAACGTGTTATACAGGTGATGGTGCAGGAAACGGTCATCAGTTGATTTATACATTAGAATTTCGGAACAATCAGTACAGCCGAATTGACTTCAGTGAATCGGGTGCTGTGACTGTTTTATATACAATCTCTGACAACTAATTCACTTTCTATGTGATTTATCTTAAGACATAGGTCTCAGTTTTTAAATTCTTCTAACTTTACGCCAAATTAATAGAAGAATTGAAACTATCTGTACTTAAAGAAACGGACGCCGGAGAAACTCGGGTGTCCATAGTTCCAAAGTCAATATCCAAACTAAATAGTTTAGGTTTTGAAGTGATTATTGAGAAAGGTGCAGGCGTAAAAGCTGCATTTTTAGACGAAGATTACCAACGTGCTGGTGCATCTATCGCACAAGGTGCACATGAAGCTATAGCCGCCGCTGACGTTGTGATAAAAATTAATCCCCCAAACGAAGACGATATTGCCCAACTTAAAGAAGGTCAAATATGGGTGTCTCAGCTTTTTCATCGCTTGAATCAAGACTTGGTAGACCAACTTACTAAGATAGGAGTATCCGCATTTAGTCTGGATGCAATGCCTCGTATTAGTCGGGCGCAAAGCATGGATGTGTTGAGCTCGCAGAGTAACCTGTCTGGGTATAAATCTGTCATACATGGGGCGGATCACTTAGGTAAAATATTTCCAATGCTCATGACTGCAGCTGGTACCGTAACACCTGCTAAAGTGCTCATATTTGGTGTAGGTGTGGCAGGTCTACAAGCTATTGCCACCGCAAAACGACTTGGGTCAATAGTTGAAGCAACTGATGTACGGCCAGAATGCAAGGAACAAACGGAGTCTTTAGGGGCTAAGTTTATAAGTGTAGAAGACGACGGTGTAAAAACGGAAGGTGGTTATGCTAAAGAGGTTACCGATGAGTATTTGGCAAAACAGAAAGAGGCTGTAAACAAATCTCTCGCTCAGGCTGATTTAGTCATCACAACAGCCCTGGTTCAAGGTGCTAAAGCCCCGATTCTTGTTTCTGAAGAACAGATAAACATGATGAAGAATGGGTCAGTTATTGTTGACATGGCAGTTTCCAAAGGTGGGAACACCGCTCTAAGTAAAGCCGATCAGGTGGTAGTACACAACGGTGTGAAAATTGTCGGAGTCAGTAATTTTCCGGCGCAAATTCCAACGAATGCAAGTGAACTTATGAGCAGAAATATAGATACGTTTTTAACCCATCTCGTAGATGACGGGAAATTTAATTGGGATCTTGAGGACGAAATTACAACAGGTACGCTCATCGTAAATAACAGAACAGCGGCGTCTTAATCACTAACAAATGAACGAGTTAATTCAATATTTTACATCGAACAAAGACATCATATTCATTGTCATATTGATGGTTTTTGTAGGAGTGGAAGTCATAGGCAAGGTTCCTGCGGTTTTACATACTCCTCTTATGTCTGGAGCCAACGCGATTCATGGAGTTGTGATCATCGGGGCCATTTTGGTCATGTTGGACTCTGAACCTAACAACTATCTCGCCCTGTCTTTGGGCTCTTTGGCTGTTTTTTTAGGAACACTTAACGTAGTTGGAGGCTTTGTAGTCACCGATAGAATGCTTGAAATGTTTAAAAAGAAAAAGTAGCAAATCTCCAACACAAACTTTAATACGACTGATTAGAAATGAATATTGATTTAATACATATAATTTACTTGATTGCCTCGGTTACGTTCATCCTTGGACTCAAGATGCTTAGTAATCCAAAAACCGCAAGGAATGGTAACCTTATTGCAGCAGGAGGCATGACAGCTGCCATTGTTGCAACCATATTCTTGAAAGAGGGTGAGGTGAGCCCAATTATCTACTACCTTATATTCGGCGCCATAGTTTTGGGAACTATAGTCGGCTGGTTAACGGCTAAAAAGGTTCAAATGACCAAAATGCCGGAGCTTGTTTCGCTGTTTAACGGAATGGGTGGTGCATGTGCCGCATTAATTGGTCTCATTGAGTTTCCAAAAATTGCTGCTCATCATCCAGAGAAGTTAGGAATAGTCTTAGCCGCCATGATCATTGGTACTATATCATTTAGTGGAAGTATGATTGCCCTGGCTAAATTGAACGGTACCCTTAGAAACGCTATACGGATTCCCAAATACAACATTTTAAACACCCTTATTTTAATCGGTATCGTTGTTTATGCTTCATATATTGTCGTTGCTGGTGCTCACAGCCCATTCAATTTGTATGCGTTGTTCTTTGTAGCGCTTGCGTACGGTGTGTTGTTTGTCATTCCAATTGGCGGTGCAGATATGCCAGTTGTTATTTCCTTATTGAACTCATTTACTGGGTTAGCTGCTGCATTTGGAGGCTTTCTATACGACAATCAAGTTATGCTTACGGGTGGTATTTTGGTTGGGTCGGCCGGAACGCTCCTTACGTTGGTGATGTGTAAGGCTATGAACCGACCTTTATTTAATGTAATATTTGGTGCATTTGGAGGCGATTCCGCATCTACAGGAGCGCCAGCGGGCGCACAGGGTAATGTGAAAGAAGTTACTCCGAGTGATCTGGCTGTTCAAATGAACTACAGTAACAAAGTAATTATTGTTCCAGGATATGGATTGGCGGTTGCTCAAGCGCAGCATGTTGTAAAAGAGCTGGAGACACTGCTTGAAGATCGTGGTGTAGAAGTGTCTTATGCCATTCATCCGGTAGCGGGTAGAATGCCAGGTCATATGAATGTGCTTTTAGCGGAGAGTAATGTCGAGTACGATAAGCTAAAAGAGATGGATGATGTGAATCCAGAATTCCAACAAACGGATGTGGTTTTGGTAATTGGTGCGAATGATGTTGTCAATCCGGCAGCCAAAACAGACCCCAGCAGCCCCATATACGGCATGCCCATATTGGAAGTTGAAAACGCTAAAACCGTCGTGGTCAATAAACGAAGTATGAATGCGGGTTATGCAGGGATTCAAAACGAATTGTTCTTTAGAGACAAAACCAGTATGCTTTTTGGCGATGCTAAAAAAGTGCTCAGCGAACTCGTTACGGAATTAAAGAACCTGGATTAGCCTAAATCGACGACTCAACACACCCTATAGTTCACAATAACCAGGGTTGTAGATAGGATATATACTGCATTGCCGCACTTAGTTTAACATGTCATCAGTTATAGTCATAGTGTAATAAACCAGTCCAAAATCTCCATCACTTTGTTTTTCTACCTTCCATTCGTTATTTAGAACTGGGTCTCGTTCAAGGGCAATAATTTCCGTTCCGTTATCATTTCGGTACATCGCAAACGAGCCTAAACCAACGGATGGTAAAGGTGCTTCAATCCCAATATTACCAACATCTTCGCTTATTTTTTTTAATTCGTTAGACTGAATAGTTATTTGTGGATTCGCCTTAAATAGTAGGGTTACAGTGGATTGGTTGTCAATCCGATATTCAGCAGATCCAGCGGGCTCAATAATGGTGTCATCCTCATTGCAAGACGAGAACGAGACAAATAATAATACGGCAAGTAGGAACGCGTAATTTGTTCTTTTTAGAATTTCATTTTT
>CAYZWM010000098.1:13441-14035 GCA_964482155.1 uncultured Chitinophagaceae bacterium
TGTCAAACCGGTGTACTCGTAGTTTGAATGGGAGGTCTGCTAAATCCTTATACGGAGTACAATCTGCGAAATTGTCGTTCAAAGAAGATGCTCTGGGATTAAACGAACACCTCTTCAATACTGTATTGATTTGTAATGATTTTTGTTACAGTCTCGTTGTCAGCTTGACCAAAATGGGAGATGGCGTAGCTCGATTCTTATGTATTTCGCCGTGTATATATCGTAATATTTAGGCTACAGTATTGCCCTTTTATTCGCTAAACTTGCACCGTTATTTATGGCAAAGAAAAATAAGCTCGCAAAGTTTGCTGAGATATCCACGTTCCCAAATGTATTTGAGCATATTGAAGCACCAAAAGGTAAATGGAATAAAGCTTTTCCAAAAGATCAACCTTTGGTGCTGGAATTGGCTTGTGGTAAAGGAGAATACACTCTTGGTCTGGCTAAAATGTTTCCGGAAAAGAATTTTTTGGGACTGGATATCAAAGGAAACCGAATCTGGAAAGGAGCTAAAACGGGCTTAGAAGAAAATGTAACCAACGCAGCTTTTCTTAGGTGTCAAATCAATCGAATTACCGACCATTTTGATGCGGG
>CAYZWM010000099.1:0-13997 GCA_964482155.1 uncultured Chitinophagaceae bacterium
CCCAGGTTGATATTACCAAGAAGGTAGCTCTCAAGGACATTATTCAATCGAACTCCACGGTAGAGGTCAATAACAAAATACTGAAACACCGATATCTATTCAGAACACCATTATACAATCTAGAACATTTGGAAATCCATCTCAAAGAAGCGATTCACGACTATTGCCATGTACGACCCATTATGCATTAGGTCCATTCACACCATTTGAAGTTCAATACGACCAACAACCGGACATTAAAACCAAAGAGATGATAAATCATGCAGTCAAAGAACGAAGAAAAAGTAACCAAATGGATCAATGTAGTTTGAATTGCAGATAAGAGTTAAAAGTACCTAATTAATAACTCAAATCTTCGATTTTTGACCCTTCGATTTACACTTTTTACATATCAAACATATATCCAAAAAATCAATCGACAAAAATCAAAAGAGCATAAACGGAATAGGCTCTAATTAAGAGTGTTCGTTAATCCGAACATACTGTTTTACGTTTACATACAACTTTAATGACTCATCACCATTGAGTTCATGAGTTTTTCTGTTTTCAGATAATCGTTTTTCAAGTTCTTGATGGTTGCCTTTTAAGCACTCGTATGGTGTGTGTTTTCTAACCGTTAGAGAACCATTTTTTCAAGAGCACTCAAAGTCATTATTTTGTCACCTCACAGCGTTTAGAGAGAAAACGGTAGCGTTTAGATTTATTCTGTTTCCGTAAATGTTAGACTTCTTAATATTGGTCATAGTTTTAACGTAATATATGTCTTGTCTTTTTGTTTAAGGCGGCTCAACTTGCATAATTCTTGTTCTAATAAAACGATAAAAAATGCGGTTGAGACATGCAGTTGACTCATTTAAAATATTAAATCATGAAACGGAAATTTATTAAGATCAATTTACTTATCAGCTTATGCCTTATTTCGACAATAGGTTTGGCACAAGCACCTTATTGGACAAAACCAACTACCCAGGAAAATGCTAACTATTATTTAATGGCTGATAGTGCGGATGCGTATTATGCTTCACAGCCGATAGATTCTTCGGAAGGAGGGGAATTTGCCATGTTTAACAGATGGAAAAACTTTTGGCAATACAGGGTTGACACGTCTGGTTCTTTTGCCCCATACTTATTAGAGGGTATAGACATTTTTACTAATAACAATTTCTGCAATGGTTCTGGTGTTTATAATGAGAAGTGGGAGAATATTGGCCATAAAAATTCTGATTTAGGGAATGTAGGAACGGAAGGGCAAGGTTGGGCAACCAAAATATTTCCGGCTCCAAATAGTACAAACCTGTATCTCGGTTCTAAGAAAGGCGGACTTTGGAGGACAAAATCCTGGTCAACGGCAAACAGGCCTATTTGGACAAACATTACAGACAACATAAGGGGGCCTGTTTTTGGAATTAAAGATATAGCTGTAGACCCTTTGGATACAAATAGGATCTATATTCTTAGCGCATCCGAGAGGCCTAAATCTATTGGAGTAGGACTCGGTTTATTGGCTACAACTGACTATGGTGCCAATTGGGGAGTTACAGGACTTTCCATGTTTGATGCACAAGGTAAATTTACTGATTTTCAATCAGTAATTTACATTTCTCCTGTGTCGGATTATTCAACATACAGTAACATCATATTTGTTGCAAGAGGGAATGAACTGTTAAAAACAACCAATGCTGGCAATTCTTTCAATACTGTTAATGTTGATGCTAACGGAGAAAGTAATTTTTCTGGCGACATTCGTCAAATTCGCTACATTGCTTCTTCTCCTTCAACTTTCTTCGTAAGTACGTTTGATGGTGAACTATGGCGAACTACAGATAATGGAGTTAATTGGACATTAATAACGCCTTCCAATTCAAATATATCTAAACCTGCGACCACGCCTTTTTTAATGGACATATCTGCGCAAAGTGGAACCCTTGTTCTTATCTATAAAAACTCATTTAACAGAATAGTTACTGAAAATTCCTCAGCATCGATATTGGCTTTTAATTCACTAACAAGTACCTACGCAGTGGTTCAAACATTAAAGGACTTTGCGGTGTCAGGTTTAGATGATGATATACTGTATTTCATCTATCGTTCCAACAGCTTCCCTGAATTGACTCATTCCATAAATGGCGGAGTTACGTTTACAAGACCCAACCGTTTGGATTGGCATGGAGACGCCAATGATCTCCATTTAGTATCAGATATTGTCAATAATGAAGACCTAATTTATGTGGCTAACGATGGTGGTTTGAATCTTGCGCAAATGACGTATTTGCTCACACCAAATATCACCCTAACAGGTAATGTGTCACATAATTTAAATGGCGATAGCTTGACCATAACAGAAATATATAGTTTCGATATAGATCAAGAAGACAACTGGATAGCGATTGGTTGCCAAGACCTAGGGGACTACCACCGATATAATACAGAATGGAGAACAAAAACATTTAGCGATGGTTTTTCTATCGCTTACAATGGCGTTGTTACTCCAGATGAAATGATTGTTGAATTAAACAGAAGGCAGTTTGTTACTTACGAAAGACCTACTACAGGCATACCTACAACAAAGACTAATCTTGTCACTCTATGGAATATTAATAATGGTACTGAGGAATTAGTCGTTGACACACGTGGTAATATCTTCATAGGAAGATATTCAGGGTTGTTTAGGAAAAATAACAACGAAACTACATTTTCAACTACCGCACTTAACGATTTTAATGAAGCTGGTTCCAACATAAAGGGCATAGGTTTTAGTAAAACGAACCCAGACATTTTGTATGTGGGATTAGACAAACCAACATGGGATGGAAATTCAAAAGCCAACCGACTTTTTAAATGTGAGAATTTAACAAGTGCGAGTCCATCGTGGGTAGACATTGGTGCCCAAACGATTTTACCTCTTAATTGGCAAGGTATTAGTGAAATTGTTGTTGACCCTAATGGAGAAGATAGTCTTTGGGTTTGTGTAGGACAAAACTTTGTTAATTATGCCCCTGGTCAAGTTACACGTATTTATTACTCAAAAGATGGTGGTGATACCTGGGTGTCCATAAATGAAGGTTTAGAGGTTGCTACAGGAAGCCCCCTTAAATTTACAATAAATGATATGGAATTGGATGAATCTACTGGTGGCATGTATCTAGCCACAGATATAGGTGTTTATTATAATCCAAGTCCTAAGGACCCCACCTCAGAATGGGTCTGTTACAACCAAGATATGCCTATTACCGTTGTAGTCCAGTTGAGAATCGATTACTGTAGACGTAAACTCATGGCGGCAACTCATGGTCGTGGTTTGTTTGAAAGTGACCTTGCCTCAAGTGAAATTGTAACAACTACCATAAATATACTAAACAATGTAGTTCCGAGTAGTACAAATCAATTTTCGTATACTAATATTATTGTGCCAGCAGGGATAGTGTTTACAGTAAATGGAAACTTAAAAATGGCTCCAGATCGCAAGATTGTAGTAGAGAAAGGGGGAGAGTTAAATGTTGATGGTGGGTCTATAACCTGTATTTGCAACAATCATTGGAAAGGAATTTACGTGGAAGGTAATAGCTCCTTACCTCAAATACCGAACTCTAATCAAGGGCTTTTAGTCTTGGATAATGCTACATTGGAACATGCCTCTACGGCAGTAAATCTTTTTGGTCTAAATTCAAGCGGTAACATCGATTATGTGTCTAGTGGTGGCATTGTTAAATCAAAAGAATCTACCTTCAAAGATAACTGGAGGGATGTTTCATTCATTGGGTATACCAACCAGGTGTATCCAACTGGTGCTGGGTCAAAAAACATGAGTTATTTTTATGATACAGAGTTTATTACAACCGATGAATATGTTAAGGATCACGTAACAGATATTTGGCCAAACGTAACCATGTGGGGAGTGGAATGGATAGATTTTAGAAGCTGTACGTTTGATGACCAAAGAGATGGTAATGTCATCCCATCCATGCTTGATCGCAAGAATCGACGAGATGGAATTTATAGCCTTGATGCAAGTTATCGAATCAATCAAAACTATGTGTCCAGTCCACTAACGTACCCAGGCGGTGGTGCAGGTCCAAGGCCTGTGTTCAAAGGAATGAGGTACGGCATTCAGTCTATTGACAATCCCGCTAGTCAACATGGGGCACTGCAAAGTATGCCAAGCAGTATCGTAAATGCGGATTTTGAATGTCTTGGAGGTATTCTTCACAGCGGTGTTCAACATGCCATCATTAACAATTGTCGTTTAGATATCGCAGGTTATCCACCTCAACCTTCACAAACGATCCGTGAAGTCGATGCTTATGGAATTTATACTGACAACTGTACTGGGTACCAAATTGAAGGAGATACGTTGGATTCAGATTGGACGGCAAACACGGGAGCTAACCTTGCGGTTGGAATCCTTACTAAGGAAAACAGAGAACGTAACAATCGGGTTTATAGAAATTTCTTTGATGATTATTTAATAGGTGCTGAAGCCTTAGGTTGGAACAAAGACGAAAATGCTGTTCTGATGGATAAGGGGTTGAAGTACAGGTGCAATGATTTTGCTGGTAAACAAGATAATTATATGGATATGTGGGTGATTGATGATAAACAATCCTTGCATCATACCACACCGCAAATAGGAATACCTCACCAGGGAAGTCTTACAAATCCTGCAGCAAACCTATTTGGTGCATATATTGGCCCTGGCATTAACACCCATATTACTAATCAATTCATTACATCATTATTTGATTACTACCACCACGACGTAACATCCAACAGCCGCGTAGTTCCAAATATAAAAGCCAATGTCAACAACATAGCGACAACATTAGCTTACAACCTATTACTTAATTGCCCAGACGAAACATCTTCTGGTGTAGGAGTTAATAATTCAGAAGTGATTGCAATAAATGACCTTCTCTTTATGAAGAAGAAAAAATTTAAAATTGCAAGTGATGAAACCGATGGTGGAAATACATCAGGGTTGCATAGCGATGTGATCAATGCAGATGTGGCTACGATTGGGCCACTGCTGATTGACCTTACGGCCAAATCACCATATTTGTCAAACATTGTGCTGGAACAAATAGCAGTGAGCTACTCACCGTTTACCAAGAAAAATGTACGTGACATCATGTTACTCAATCCACACAGCAGTCGCAATCCAACGCTCATGGGAAGTCTAACAAATAGAACAGATACTTTTCCATCATTGTATATTGACCAGATTGATTCGTTATTGGAAACCTATACCGAGAGAGATACACTCTACGATGAAGCATATTACTACTCAAATGAATATGAACACCAATTGAATTCAGTTTTGAGAAGGGCACTTAACGATACGATAGATAAATTCACCGATATCATAGAGCCGGTTTTGGACGCGGCAAACGAAGTGCAATACGCATATAAATTGATCAATATGTATGATCAACGTGGTGAAACGACCAAAGCCTTAAACAAATTAAATACCCTTCCAGATTCTTTTAATTTGTCCACGACTCAATTGGAATACCTAACCGACTATACGTTACTTAGAAATTTGCTGAAAAGTTGGGCAAATTCAAACAAAAACCTAGCGGAATTAGATTCCATAGATATTTTAGCATTGGAGTATTACCAAACTCGTGGTAATGGGATCGCAAATTCAGTGTTGCCTTTGCTGTTACTGAACCAAAGCACTTCGTACACACCCCCTATTTATAATCCACTTCTAGTTCCGGTTTCAACATATGATGAAAACTTAGATGAGAACTGGACCGATGTCATGAACAATCCGCCCATAGACAGAATAGGGTTACAGAAAGACAATTCAGACCTGGAAATTAGTAATGGAGTAATGGTTTACCCAAACCCTTCTAATGGGAAAATCACGGTTGCATATGATCAATTACCCGAGTTTAGTTATGGGGTAATAACCATTGTTGGAACCAAAGGTGATGTCATTCGTAAAAAGACCATAGATAACAAATTTGGGAAAACCGATTTTGACCTTTCCAACCAACCTTCGGGCGTGTACGTTTGCAACTTTAAGTTGGACGACAAATTGGTAAAACAAGTAAAGTTCATACTGGAGAAATAGCGGTTCTGTCGCGTTAATTTGTTGAATGTAGAAAACATTTAGATTTGCCGACCATGATTTACAAACACCACCGATGGTTCTGTTGTATTAATTCAAAAATGGCTATTTGTGCTCAAAAATCATCAAGATTAGAAAACTAAAACGCCCCATGATCAGCGGTTTAATGTTTTTTGACTTTACAAAATATTGAGGGAAAAGCTCAAATTTAGATTAATGCAACAGAACCCCAAAACGCCCCAAGTCGAACATTTTCATGGTATATTTGTCTGATAAACAGCACCTTGTGTTTCGCTGATCATTGGAACGTAAACGCAATAGGTTCTGATTACGGGTGTTCGTTAATCCGGACTCACCATCATACGTTTACAAACAATTTCAAAGACCTATCACCATTGAGTTCACAAGTTGTTCTGTTTTTAGGTAATCGTATTTCAGGTTCTTGATGGTTGCCTGCTAAGTCATCAGCTGATTCATTATTATCTATCGATAACGTGACGATAGTATTTGCGAAACTGTGAGACACTCCATGATTTACCTTCAGAAATTTAACGGATTCACCGTGTTTTTTAAATGATTTTGTGCTCAGAATATTTTTCCATACTTCTAAGGATTGACCTGTTTTTCAGGCAGATTGCCAATCATTGTTTTAGTGCTTGATCCTCAATATTAATTTGTTACAACGGTTGGTATATGAAGCGTAGCATCCCGTAGGATGCTATGAATTCATGTACATTGTTCTCTGCATTTTTAAATTTTTATAACTTTATATATCCCAGTTTCACCGTTCTCAAATTGAACAACTACTAAGTATTCCCCCATACTAAGTTTTTCCATATTTATTTGATAAGAATAGGATTTGGGATAAGATTTATAGACTGTTCTTCCGTCATAGCCTACTACCAATATGCTACCAATGAGTTTATCTGACTTTATTCTAATAAAATTTACAAATGGATTAGGACAAATACTTATCTCAGAATCTACATTAGCATTATTTGAGCTCAAGAATACATTCGAATAATCCACTTCACATATGAGTTGATTGGCATGTATTATTACTAGTTTACCATTAAAATTTTTCGGAAAATCTTGATTAGAACTTGCAGAATTTAGTTGTAAAATGTATGGAATTGTATCGGATGCGTATCTGGGAAGTGTGCTGCTCGGTCCTGTAGGAATAGAAATCGTGTCACCTAAGTCATCAATAAAAAACAAATTTGCGTAATTGTCAGTGTTATTTAAATTATCGGCATCCAGGGTCAACAGTAACAAAAAGTAATTCCCACCAGGAGTTTGTGGAGTTGGCGGTATATCAAAAATGGAAACTATTTTGTAATCTTCGCATCTTACTTGTCCGTATGAAAGAACAAAAAAGTTTAGTATAAAACAGGAAATGAACAATATTTTTTTCATCTTATTTTGTTTTTAATTGCAGAGAACTTCTGTATATCACGAAATATACGCAAAAAGGGTTCTGTCGTAATAATTTAAAATCAGCCAATTTTGGTCAAATATTACAAAAACTGAAACCATAAGATGTTAGTAATATGGGTTTTAACGTTTTCAAAATACCAGCATTTCCAAGAAAAATGCTCAAAAACTAATTAATGCCACAGAACCTCAAACGACATACTAAACCTAATAAGTTTTCAAATCTAATTTTTGACTAACTTGAGGTGTTTTTCTTCATTGTCTCTTATTAAGCTAATAAAATATATACCGCTTTGCAGTGAGGAAAGGTCAAGAGAAACGTAATGAGGGTATTCACCTTCAGCGGTTTTTCTGTAAATTATTGTGCCAGTAAAATCATAGACTTTTATCTCAATCGGTCCATCCAGTTCCTCAGCAAATGTAAGTTTTACTCGATCACTAAAAGGATTAGGAAATGCTGTTGCGATTTTAACTTTACCTACTTGGTTGAATGGAACCTTGACAATATCGCTATAAGTAAGAGTTCCATCAAAATCGTATTGCCCTATGCGGTAATAAATCCCTTTTGGAGAAGCAGGGATGCCAAAATCAACATACGAATATTGTAACAGTTCCTGTGAATTGCCATGACCGGCCACTTGATGAATTTTTTCAAATTCCTGTGAACCAAATCTACGTTCTATTGTAAAGTGGCTGTTGTTTAACTCGCTTGCAGTAATCCAACTGAGCTTTACTGCATCCGTACCTAGTGTTTTTGCAGTAAACCCAACCAATTCTATAGGCAATGAGTTGTTGACAAAAGAGGATGTACTTAAGGTTTGGGTTCCATTCACCTTATTCCAGTTAGATGAATTGCCAAAAATGCTTTTTGTTGTATTTGTTCGCGAACCCACTTTAAAATCAGCAGAAACTCCACTACTGCCTCCAAGATTAATAGCTATCTGAAAACCATTAGGATAGTCAGAGTCTATTTTCTGGTCACTTGGAATACTGACATTTGAGGTCCACATAAATGAGAACACATCCGTAATGCTAGACCATGGTGCAGATTTATTAGAAGCCGAATAAGCATATAGTTCATCTGAATTACTAAATGACCAGCTGCCTGAGCCAACTGCTGTGGCCGTTCCACCTCCCGTTACTGTAAACACATTTGCAGTCGAGGATTCTTCAAAATGTACAACCGAATTTGCTGATATTCCTCCTGATGGTGGCACGTACATAAGATGTCCTTCGCTAGAATTGAAAACGTTATTAGCGTCAGAATACTCGTCTTCCGTAAAATATATGGTATCCGTACTGCTCAGACTGGATATTGCAACTATGGTGAATTTATCTCCTGCACTTGAAGATGAAGCAGTACCGTCCATCCCACAGATAACAACTTTTTGGGCCAATCCAGAAAAAGCACAAAAAACTAAAAGAGTAAAGGTGTAGATCTTTTTCATAATACATAAATGGATAGAGAGTGAAGCCAACTGGCTTTTGAGTAATCAATTATACTTAGGTTCCGTGAAAAGGGTACTATTTCCATAGAGACAAAATGTGGTCAAAAAAAAAATTACTATAAAATAATTAATAGTTAGGATGGACAGAAATTTGGTTGTATTACGTAAACGTCATAGGGTCAATAATTTAGAATGTTTAGCAAATGGGCAATACTAAATCGAACAGATAAATTCATCGATGTTGATTTCGGGGTCTAATTCCATTTTTTTTCGTATTCTGTACCTTGACTTAGGACAGGTCTCTGTGAAATTCCTAAATAATACTTGCCTCATAGGACGGTATTTCCAAACGAATCAGCTCAACGAACGCTATCCGGAATAGAAGTCATTAACATCATCAGAAAGAGTCAAATCCAAGAATCTCAAACTAACTGGTTTGAGACATTTAAGTCCTTAGCAGCTTAGAATACTCGATAATCAGTAAATATTGGATTCTAATGGAATTAATGAGACAGAACCCACCGATTTAATTCTTGAACTTCGGCGGCTTCAGCTCCATAAACAATCGTTTGTAATTCTGGCCGATGGGAATTTGAGTTGAACCAATAATCACACTTGAGCTGTCGTGCTCCGTAATGTTGTCCAATCGCACGATGTAGGAGCGGTGAATTTGAAGGTATTCCAGGTTGTCTGGAACGATTTTTTGGAAGTCCGAGAGCCTCATTCGAGGACTGTATTGAGCTTCTTTGGTATAGATGTCAACGTTGTTGTTCGATGCCTTGACATAAAGGACGTCCTCACTGCGAACTTGCACATTCTTTCCCTGGTCACGGAAGACTATAAGGTGTTGATCCGTTCTAATTTTCTTTAAAAGCTGTCGGAGAATTTCTCGAATGATATCATAGTTGTAGTTAAGGATTCTCAGCCGGAAGAACAAATAGACCAATGCCACTATTGCAATAAGAATCAGGCTCTTGAACCACAATCTCGAGTAAATTGGTGGGATTACAGAAATGGGTATTTCGATGTCACTTTTGAGAAGCCTCCCAGTTCCTAATTGAGCCTGAACAACCAGCTGATACTCACCGGGAGGAATAGAGGAATAGTTCAGCTTAAACCCGTTGGTGTGATGCCAGTCATTGTCAAATCCTACTAGTTTGTATCTGAATTTCAGAACTTGAGAGAAGGAGATGGCCCGGTATGATATCTCAATATTGTTTTCGTTGTGTTTAAGTTCGTTTAATTTTTCAATGGCAATTGGTTCTCCGTTTACATGTGCTGAAATAGGTTGAAAATGTATCTCTTGCGAGCTGTTATGAGTTAATGAGCTTCGTGAAATGGTATGAAGTCCGCTGGGCGTAATGATCCATATCCGCCCTTTTGAGATCGCGATATCTTTGCAATGGAGGATACTACCACCCCTTATCAGCCGTAAATCGCGCACACTTATGTCTTGGTTCTTAGTCAGAAATATCTGGTAAATTCCCGAGTTTGAGCAAACCCACAGCGTGTCAGGTGTCCTGGAATACAGATGGTTTATTTTGGAGTGAGTTAATGCATTTTTTGAACGTAACTGAAATACGGTATCCTGATTGAAGAAGATCAAACCTCTGCCTGAGGTGGAACCAACGTAGTAGTCTCCAAGTTTAGTCAATTGATAAACCGGTTGATTCAGAAGCTGGTTGGCTGTGTTCAATGTCTCCAAACGACCAGACTCTGAGACGAATCGGACTCCTTGATTGGAAGCAATATAATATCCCTTCGGACAACGTATGGCGTCATTCGGCCTTATAGAAGTCTCCAAGTATCTTACATGGCCATTTTTGTGAATCTGGAACAAGCCCCAACCACCTACCGCTAACAATTCAGCTCTAGAGTCCATGGTGGAGAATGACGATATGCCTCGTAATTTCGATTCAACTGAATCGCCATAGATTTTGATTCTTTTTCCCCCGACCAAAAGCGAAAAGGACTCGCTTTTACCCAACCGTTCAACGTGAACAAAATCCGCGAAGTGTTTACTGTAACCGATTATGCTGTGCATCCGGTAGTTGAATCCAACCGAGTCCGGGCTAGTCATTGCTGAATCAAACTGCAATACCCGGCCGTCGTTGAACCCGAGAAATAAATGTCCATCAGGCGTTGCCGTTAGGTCGTAGATGCGATCTGGGTTTTCGATCGGGAGACTAATTTTTGAAACCAATGGTGAGCTTGCATAGAAAACCCCGGAGTACAACGTTGAGACCCACATACCTCCTTGATGATCAATATACATGTCGCTTACGGATTTGTCTCGTAACACGTGGCTGACCAGTTTACCATATTTTGAGTAAAGCCTCAAGCCCTTATTCTCCATACCGACCCAAACCCAATTCTGATAGAAACCGCAGCAAAAGGGCAACGCATTTACTTCAACTCGCCATTCGGTTTGTGGTGAGTTGTACGCCAACACACCAAGGTGTAAGAAGGCGAATACAGTCTCATCTTCATTTCGCTTGGAACGTTGAAAAAAGTCGTTAGTCATGGAGGTCGTCCGGATGTCAAACCCATCTTCTTTGAGTCGATCGACATGTTCAGGATAAGCTGGTAGGGTGAAATCTTCAACGCTATTCCCTTCGGGTTTGATGGCATTCACCAGAAGAAAAGAACTATTTCCTCGGTTTTCTATGAGCCAGGATTCAGCGGTCCCGTTTGAGTCCATCTTGGTGTAACCAGTATGTGATAAAAAAGAGAAGTAATAAGCCCCACCCGCACAATAAACGGAACTTATGATGCGGTCTTGAATTTCTTCAACAAGGACCTCATTGTATCTAAATGGTGTGATGCTTTGGTCCAGTGGGTTTAGGGTAAAAAGCTTTCCATCGATTGTTGCTCCTAGAATAGTTCCGTCTTTTTGCTTGTAGAGGTGCAGCACATGATTACTTCCGACTATTGAGGTAAGGTCGTGATTTTCAAAATTCCTGCCGTCGTAGGAGCTTATGCCGTTGTCAGTTGATAACCATAGCAGCCCAAAATCGTCCTGAACCATGTTGTATATCTGTTCGCTTGGAAGTCCGTCGTTGATCCCAAATCCCTTAAAGCTAAACTCCAATTGTTGGGCGTGGGTTTGTAGGGTTGAAAAACAAGCAAGGCATAACACCACAATGAAAGTGCGAAATCTTTTCGATTTCGTTGGAGACATAGCTTGTGCATTTGACATATACTGAAAAGCCAAAGATAAGTAACACGATTATGTATGTGAGCCATTGAATAGAGCCGATTCTAGGCATGTGGTAAATTTTACCACTATTTTGTGTCAGTTCACCACAAGACGTAATTTTAAGGTTGTGGGGTCAAAATATCTTTAGAAATTCGCTCTGCTGTATGAACGGGTCGTTGAGTTTGAGTACATCCATTACCGACTAACCTTACACACGAAACTATTTGGTAAACCAAAACCGACTCTAACGTTTGCAAAGACGCGAAACGGGGCATATAAACCGCTAACCATGAAAAAGTGCCTGTTTGAAACCACTGGACCAAAAAATGAAAAACACAAATGTGAAATAAAAAAAGACACGGACTCTTGCATTTTTTGAACCAATCCCCGTTTACACCCATCTCGAGGTTCTGTCGCATTAATCCCATCAATTGAGTAAAAGATTAGTTTGGGAGCTATGATCTACAAACACCATCGATATCCCAAAGCAATAATCCTTCAAGCGGTTTACTTCAAGTTGAGATTTACGTTGACGTTATCGAGATGTAGAAGAAATTTTAAGGATATGAGGTGTAAAAGTAGACCAATCTACTATCAATAGGTATCTCATAACCCAAACGAATCTCCTGCGTCGTTTGTCTGGCTAGAGCGTGGAGGATAAATGTCTTAGCAAAGCACCTAAATTTATGCCTAAAAACAGGACAACAAAAAAGCCAAGACGATAAATGTCTAGACAAGACCCAACCTGGTACGGTTGAGCTTTCTCGTTTAGCTATTGTATTCATCGTAGCTTTAACCCTTACGCCGTAACTTAAGCGCAGGCGCTAGCGAAGATGAAATAAAAGCTAGTAGCCCCTAGGCTCCTTAAGTCGAACATTGTCCAGGGCTATTTCTCTCATAATTAAGTACTTGAAAAATATCCTGGATCCAGATCATCGAAATATCAACAGAAGGATTATAATATCAGGCGGATATAAGCAGTTTGAATCTGCACAACGAACTTTATCAGGAATCGAGGTCATCAACATCAGCAGAAAGAACAAAATCCAAGATTCAAAGTCAACCTGGTTTACTACTTTTAAGTCTTTAGCGGCTTAAGAAAGACCAATATTTAGTGATTTCCAGAGTCAAAAGGAATTAATGCGACAGAACCAAAGTCTTTATATAATCCCAATATGGACAAAAATGATAGTTTTCAACTTTAAGATTATTCGGTCTAAGACTATTGATTCCGTTCCCATGGAGGTCGATAAGAGGACCTTTTTTGCTATTTTCGTGATATACACAAGTTATAAAGCATTGAGAACAAGAAAATAAATGGAAACTGAGAATAAGAAAATATCAACAAGCTTTAACCTCGCCATAATCAGCTTAATGATCGTTTCTATCTCTTTGATTTCAATTGTTTTGAATGATTGGAATGTATCGCCACAAATGGCGCATCTTGTTGGATTACTTTCATTGGCTTGTTTAGCTATTTCTGTAACAGGTTTGATTTACTTCATAATAGGAATTAAAGGCTCTAAAGGATTTAAATACGATACATCAGGAATAATAAGTACAGCTATTACCGTATTCATTCTTGTACTGATAATAAAATGAATAGATCCAGATGAATAAATAATTAAAACGCTTTATAACATAAGCTATAGCCGATTGCGACACTCCGTTTCGCAACAGTCCATAGCTCAAACGTTACCTGCAATAAGAGCAAGGACACCGAAATAAAAAATCTTCTGTATAAATGAGAATTGAGGTAAAGAAAATAGCGACACTCACAGGTCATAGCGGCTCAATATATGCTTTAGATAAAGGAATAGTTGAACATCTTATTTTCTCAGGT
>CAYZWM010000100.1:0-13961 GCA_964482155.1 uncultured Chitinophagaceae bacterium
ACCCATAAATTCGTCAAGGGTTTGAGCCCATTTTAGAATCACATAGGGACGATTCTTTTGATGAAATGTAAAAAAGGAACGATTGAGGAAATGGCCTTCTTTTTCCAGGATACCTAGCGTGACTTCAACGCCAGAATCCAGTAGTTTTTTTATACCTGTACCGGCTACCTTACTGTGTGGGTCTGTGTTTGAAACGACCACTCGTGGAATTTTCTTTTCAATAATTAGATCCGAGCACGGTGGTGTCAGACCTATATGATTGCAGGGTTCAAGATTGACATATAACGTGCTCTTTTCGAGCAATTTATGATCAGAAACCGAGGCGATGGCGTTTACTTCGGCGTGCGATTTTCCATAGGCCTTGTGATAGCCTTCACCAATAATTTTATCGTCATAAACCAGAACAGATCCAACCATTGGGTTTGGGTGTGCCCACGAACTCGCTTTTTGCGCCAGTTCAAAACACCGGCGTATATATTTTATGTGTTTGTTGTCAGACAAAGAAGTTAATTTCGACCGCAAATGTATTCAACTTTAAGAGGCATTAAGAATCGTTTCAGTCAGGAACTTGTAGGAATCTATCCCAAGCGTGAAATTGACAACCTATTTTTTAGAACGGCGGAATTCGTTTTGGGTAAATCTAAAACGCAAACGATTCTGGATTATGAGTACGAATTAAGTGCAGATCAGGAAACAGAAACCAGAGATATTCTTAATCGATTGTTGAATAATGAACCTATACAATACATTGATAATCAGGCGTTTTTCTTTGGTGAATCCTTCTTTGTAGATTCGTCCGTTTTAATTCCCAGGCCAGAAACAGAAGAACTTGTTCAGTTGATTTTAGACGATAATCCAGAGTCACATTTAACGGTTCTGGATATAGGTACCGGCAGTGGTATTATTCCAATTTCACTGGCCAAACGTCGCCCAAATTGGGAAGTGTTTGCTTGCGATGTATCGAATGAAGCACTGGTTGTGGCCAGGAGAAATTCGAGGGAATTGATTAAGTCAGAGGCCGTGGCTTTTTACATGGAGGATATTCTTCAACCCATCACGCAGTATGATCAGGAACTCGACATTATAGTGAGTAATCCGCCCTATGTGTTGGAATCGGACAAACAACAAATGGGGGAGAACGTGTTAAAATTTGAACCACATTTGGCTCTTTTTGTAGAAGACACGGATCCACTTCTGTTTTATCGAAAAATTGTCCTATATGCGAACGATAATCTTAAATCTACGGGCAAACTGTATTTCGAAATACACGAAGACTTAGCAACGGGTGTATGCGAAATAATGTCTAGCTACGGTTACCGCAATGTATCCGTGGTCAAAGATCTACAGCATAAAGACCGAATGGTTCGAGGTGTGAAGGGTTAACGCTTACCTATCCTAGAAAAAACCCACCACCCTGGGAGTCTGATATCCTTAGTGTTGTTATTGTTCTGCCCGATTCAACCAATTCATACCGCAATATTGGCATGAGTGCTACACGCTATCCCAATCCAAACACGGGTAACTTTAACGTTGTTCTTTATCAAAGAATTCAGGTTTAGCCTGGCGATATATGATGCCATAGGCGTGGAAAAAAGGGTTTGAAGTAACGGCCATCAAAGGAAATGAATTTCAACTGGAGCTAACGAATCAAAACCCTGGCCACTACACCGTAATTATGCAGACAGATCGAGGGATAATTCATAAAAGAGTACTGATAATCCAGTAGTTTTAGTTTAAATCCAGTGTATTAATTACATCCATAGGTCCACCGCAATACACGCCATGACAACTTTTACATGCGTCGATGGATTTGCGGTAGTAATAAGCCTGAGAGTCGCCGCGTTGTATGCCTTTTAGGGCGTTTAAGTAAGGATCAGACATAGCTTGATAGGATTCTTCAAGATGTTCGTTTCGCGTACCTTTCGCTTTTTTGAGATTCCACATTTGGTTGGGAATTGATTCAATAGAAGCTTCGTTAGCCAGGTTTTCTTTGGCTTGTTTCGAAAACGTAACCATATCGCGCATAAGCTGCGAAAGTTCCGAAGCTTCATACATCTCGGCTTGAGTAGATTTTGGAGAAGATGTACAGGCGACCATGCCGAATAGTAGTGCTATGATCAGAAATGACTTCATTCTACTCGATAATTACCCCGTTTGCCATAAACGTAAGTTTCATTTTAGGTTCAACAATTTGTGCAATGGCTTCTTCGCCGAGCTCAGCATCTTTGGCCAACTCAATCTGATCGGCAACCGATAGGGTATCGATGAACGCCATTCCTTGTAAGGTCGCTTTATAACCTGCGCTGTTCATAGGCACAAAAAAGCCATAGTCTTTAAACCGAACAAGCATGTCTGTACCTTCCACATCCATTTTCATCCAGCAACCTTTGGCCTGGCAGGCCGAACTGATTGTTCCGGATACCTGTGCCAATAAAGAATCCTTGCCTTGCAAAGCATCTACAAAATTGGTTGGGCTAAGTACCTGGTCTGCTGTCCACGTGGTGTCTCCATAACGACCTTCAACAGCTTGAGTGGTTTCTGTTGTCTTAGGTTCACAACCTATTATAAATGAAGCGGTTATAAGAATTAATATGAAATGTTTCATTGTCTTGTCTTGTCAATAAAATTTGAATGCGCAATTTATCACCAAGAAACGGATTTAAGACAATGGCTTGTTACCGGTCCGAATTATTCAGCGTTTCTCGATAAGTTTTTAATCGCCTCAGTCAAATCACTGATGTTTGAGTTTTGGATGGCCTCCGTCAATTCGATTAATACAGAGTTAAGATTTTTATACTCCTCATTACTTTCATTAACCATGCCCATTCCAGTTGGTCTGTACGATGATACACTAGCCGACTTACCCGAAATAAGCCAGGCTAAATCCAATTCGGGATGAACCGAGGCCAGATTCTCAAAAAAGTCAAGAGTTGGCTTGGCCTTTTTCTTTGAAAAGTAACTGCTTAAGGTTGATGTGGGCATGCCAATGGCCTGACAGAACTTTACCCGACTTCCATATTCCTGATGAATGAATAAGTCAAGTCGAGACAAGAAAGTAGTCCCCGTGTCTTTTTCATATTTTGAGTCTTCAGCCATTGTGGATAATAATAATATTATGATATGTCGTATCTAATTGGATTTTTCCATTACTTTGTTCTACGAAATATCAGTTCTTTTCTTGAAATTATTGAGAATGAACACAAAAAACAAACTGACATACAGACATGGAATAAGGTATCCATATCAAATAGCTTACTGTTCAAGCATTTCCTCAATATTTAAGGGATAGTCTAAATATTGTCAAATATGGGGTCATGACCTATTTATGAGATAATAGGTGGTGTTGAGACGTGGTTAAGGTATAAGAGAGATTGGTTTAAGTAGCGTAATATACGATATATCGTTTTAGTTTGGTTTGAAGTTAACTGGCCTTCAATCTTTGGGAATTTTACAAAGAATGAAAGTATGAAGGTAGCGTTTACGTATCGGGTAATTCCGAGTACAGACGGTTTTTTTAGATGCCATGTAGAGGGTTTGGGCAATTCCATCTCGTTTAAGGCACGCAAAGAAGAAAGGGCTCTATTGTTTAAACAAGCCGAGTCGCATATTGTAATTAGAAAGTTAAGAACGTTGTTTATGCAGCGACACTTGATGTTTTGTATTATGGGGTACGGAAATCATCACAAGATGAAGGTTTTAGAAGAACTTCAACAAGGCATGAATAGCATTTCGCTGATTCCACCAAATCGGATATACAGTTTTATAGTAGACCATAAACTTAGGCTACTGAGTATTTGCCCCAATAAGAGAACACAGTTCAACTTCGATATTGAAAAACTTATTGTGCATGCCATTATGGAGATTTAGAAAGGCTCTCCGTCAACTTGAACCGGAGCCATAGAAGAAGGTTTAATTCAGCGGTTTAATCAGCTTTCAACTGTATTAGTTATCACGAGCCACATGCTTCATAATTTCTGAAGGTTTATCCCACGATGTGGGTTTGTTATCCTCTACGTAAAACCTAGCTTTGGTCATCAACATATACTTATAATATTGATTCATTGACCAGGGTTTGGTGTTGGATGGGATTTTCCTCTCAAGTTGTTTCATGTGCTACGCGACTTTGTAAGTTCACTTGTAAGGGGACAAAAATGATACACTACAGCGACAAATACATCACCAAAACTAACCATTTTTAACGTTTATATGTCAGTAATTCGATAGTGGTACGAAATTGTGGTTGTTTCTTCGGCCACTTTGGCCCTCCTTTTGTAATCTAAACGAAGCACCGTACCGTACTCTAAATCCAACTGATATCGTGACGTTTCTGTAATGGACATTAAGGGTATTTCATCGGCAGGCATTTTTTCTTTGCTTCCAAGTTCACCAACAACTTTATCCATATATGCCGTCATTAATTTTCGCGTATTCTCTTCCGGCAATTTTGCTTTGACCAATACGGTTGCTTCCATGTGCTCTTCATCTACGGTTTCGACGGTTTGTTGCTCAGTTCCTAAAAAGAACTCATCCATAAATGGGTTGACGTAGTATTTCTCGTAAACAGCAGGTTCGGCTCTAAATAATATCAGACGATATAAGTAGTGCAGTTTCTTGATGTCTTGAATTACGAAGGTCTCAATTTGTTCTTGTGAACTGAACTGAGATTTAACCAGTTTAATTACATCAGCCTTTTTGTTGTCCGACAATTTGCTGACGGACATCGCCTGCTCCACGCTTTGAAAGACCACTGTTTGAATTTCCTTCCAATTCAATACACGAAGAATATCTCCATATTCACTCACTTGATATCGAACCGAATAGTTATCAAGTAGGATTAAATCCACAAATATTTTTTCGATGGCTGAAAGTTTCGTATCCGACGTATAATTGGCACAGGTCCATTCCAGGGTATACGATGTATCTGTTTCTTCCAACACCTCAATGGATACGTCGTAACGAACGGTTTGAGCCGTTGTTTTTTTCTTTTTGGTGGTCTCCTTGGTATTGCGAACGGCATAGGTCATCACATCGCCTTTGCTCCAGTATGCCGTAAGGGTTATGCTCGAATCGGTGAGTACCTGGCTGATACCGACAAATGGCAAGAGAATGATAGCCAAGAGAAGGAATTGAATTTTTTTCAATGCTGAATGTTTAGGCTACGAAAATAGAAAATTATTGAGGCCGTGACCATGATTTCTACCGCGGTAATGTTTTATCATCAATTTCTGGGTATGAAGCAGTTTGGTTTGAATCTTGGAATTGGTACGAATTTGGTAAGGGAAGTTTCGTGTTTAATTATGAAATCTCCTACAGGCCTCCCTATAACTAACTAATTACATATTGGTATTTTTACTGTAAATCGGTCATTCTTACCGGTTTTATTGCTCTAAACCGCCACATTGATCTAATTTCAATTCGAAAATTCGAAGTGGATTCAACCGATATGGTTGTTTTTTTCGGCCACACACCCAATAAGGAGTTAAACAATAAAAATAGAAAAATGAAGCAGTTTACGAAAGAAGAAAAAGAAGATTTTGCTCACGTACTTGGGTTGTCCAGGGCAAATGTTGCACGAGATGTGGATTTAACAGACCCTCGACAAAAGCGATTTTACTTATCGCAGCTACGTGTGTCTGGTGTTCATAGTAAGGATCACCCTGAACTCTACAGACGTATCGAAAAAATAGCAACAGGAGAAATGGCTATGGCTTCATCAGTGGCGAACCCTTCGGGACAACCTGTTAACGTTATAGGTCAGTTGTCAGCGGCTTCAGCAGCCGGCCAAGTATGGGACACGTCTGCAATTTCATCCATTGCTGGAGGAACGACTGTGACCAAGATTACTCTAGGATTGTACGATGGAGACTATAACCTTATTGGTACAGCTAAAACGGTAGATCAATATACCGCAGGCCAGTCAGTAACTGTTCAAGCTACAGGCGATTTTGGTTCTCCAATGCCAGCAGCCGGTCGAGAGGTGATATCCCTCGCCACAATACATTGGACTGATGAAGTCGGAGCGGCTACGCACTTGCAAAATGTTTTTGTGTCCAGTATTAATTTTCCCAAACAAATAAATAACCAAAGCCCTTTAGACACCAATGCGGATAATAAAATAATTGTTTGTTTGACGCGAAATGGAGGGAATTGTGATTACTCAAAAGCATACGCTGGAAAAATCGAAGTACCTGTTCAGGGAAGTATCGTTTACAACGGAAACATAGACCTGGTTGGCGGAAAACCTGTAAACGCGACAAACCTGATCGAAATTGCTCGTACCGTACAGGGGGGAAATCCAATATCACCTCCGGCTGGTTTTGACTTTTTTGAGAGTGCAACAATTAGCGGCGATACGATTACATGGGATTTTACCTGGTTGGATTTTGGTCCTGCTAATTTTACAAGCGGTGACCAGGTATACTATGTTTTTAGCGTAACTCTTGACGTTGGAGGTCAACAGGTTATTGCATTTATCACAAATGCACCGTCGAGTTACACACCTGGAGGCAATCAATTCAATACAATTTTAATTGATCCAATGTATATATACTTTGGCTGCATGGCCGCGGGTACACGCATTGCAATGGGTGATGGCACAGAGAAACCCATAGAACTTGTTGAAGTCGGAGACACCGTAGTAAGCAATTTGGAAGGAAACCTATTGAGAGTAGAAAATACCGTTACTGGAACAGAAGAAGATCCTATGATACTGGTTAAGACATCAAATGGCCTGGAAGTTTTACTTACTGATGGTCACCCTGTAATTACTAAAAGAGGTGTAACACTGGCCAAACAACTTCGAATCGACAGTCAGGTATTAACCCAAAACGGTTGGAGTACTTTGACAGGCCTGGACAAAATCGATTACTCAGATACGGTTCACAATCTGCAACTGGCACCAATTAATGATACCGATCAACACGAACGCGATCAGAATACGATGTTCGCAGGCGGGATTCAAGTAGGGGATCAGCAGATGCAGTGGCACTATAACAGTCCTTCGCAACAAACCATTGAAGATTTATTGGCAAACACAGATGAAGTATGGCATAAAGACATAATGAGTTCATACCACGCAGGGAATCTGGATATTGCAAAAAAAATGACCTCTTAGTTAAACCAAACAGGTAAGTGCCAGAGAAGTCGCAGATTAAAAAAAAACAAGGGCAAAAACTAAAGGAATACTGCTCTAATTTCTACATACCAGAAATCGTTTTTGCGGTTCGAATAGGTAACAATTTTATGACGCCAGTCGATCCATATTCTACATTCCACGAAAAGGGATAATTCACGGAAAATGGATGAAAATGGATGAAAATGAATGGAAGGATGAATGGTCAAATTTAGCCAGACGAGTGAGTTTTAAATTGAGTAATAAGGGATGGGTTTTTGAACCCGAGCTGGTCAACTTTTGTCATAGTGAAGTTTTTGTGTTTAATTTAGAAAACGTCTGTCGGTATAGCAATACCTAACTAATTACATGTTGGTATTTATTCATTTTTACCGCTTAATCGCCCTATTTCTTGCCTTTTATCCGCGGCAATGGTCTAACTTCAATCCGAAATCAAGATCACACAGTGTCAATGCAGTGGGTTTTGAAGTAGGATTTTAAAGTCGCAAATAAGTAACAATCAATCATCCATATGTTTTCAAGAATTTTACAATTTTTCAGACGGGTTTGGTCTTTTTTTTTCGGCAATTCCCCCAACACGGATTCAACTAATAAGAATAGAAAAATGAAACAATTTACAGAGCAAGAAAAAGAAGACATAGCTTATGTTCGAAGCCTTAGTACAAACAATATAGCCAGAGACATTGATCTTACGGATCCAAGGCAAAAGCGTTTTTATATGGCTCAACTTCGGTTGGCTGGGGTTACCAGGGAGGATTACCCTCAAATACACCGGTCTATTGATGACATAAGTAACGGTACGTCGGTGCAAGGCAAGGCAGATGTTAATGCAGCCGCACAGCCTGTTAATGTAATTGGTCAGTTAACCTCGCGCACCGTGGAAGGACAGAAGTGGGAGACTTCCTCCATTTCTTCGGTTCCCGGAGGAACCAATATGACCAAAATGACATTGGTTCTGGTAGACGAAGATTTAGAACCCATCGGACCCGTTGGTGTAGCGGATCAGTACGGAGGAGGTACTTCAGTTTCTGTTTTGACCGATGGAGATTTTGGCACACCCATGCCACCAGACGGTAGAGACATTTTATCTATTGGAACAATGAAGTGGGTGGATGAAGGTACTGGGACAACCCACCTACAAAACGTATTTGTGGGAAGTTCAAGGTTTCCCAAGCAAATCAATAACATAAGTCCGGTAGATGTCAACCGGGACGGTGAAATAGTAGTCTGTTTAACCCGACAAGACGCTACATGCGATTATTTCAAGCAATACGATGGAACTGTTCAGGTACCTATAAAGGGAAGTATCGTATACAACAGTCCAATTGATATGGAAAATGGCAAACCCAAAAACGCTTCCAATGTAATAGAGATTGCCCGGGCGATAGAGGGTGGTAATCCCATTAAGCCTCCTGCAGGCTTTAATTTTTTCGATGTCGCTACGGTAGACGGGAGTACCATCACCTGGGATTTGGGATGGCTTTCTTTTGGAGCGGCCAATTTTGATACGGGTGATAAAGTGTACTATGTCTTTAATGTAACGTTAGATGCTGGTGGACAGGAGGTTACAGCATATATAACGAATGCACCATCGAGCTATACGCCGGGAAGTAACATGTTTAACACAAGTTTTATTGACCCCATGATAATTATGTACGGCTGTTTGGCTCTTGGAACATTGGTCATCATGGAGGATGGTACTCTAAAGCCCATTGAAGAAGTCGTGGTTGGAGACATTGTCCAAAGTCAAAATGGGTCAACGTTGATGGTGAAAAGTACGGTTGTCGGTGTGGAAGAACGGCCAATGTGTAAAATAGAAACAGAAGCTGGACATTCCGTATTAATGAGTGATGGCCATCCGGTTATAACTAAGCGAGGAGTGACTCTTGCTAAACATCTTCAGGTAAATGATACGGTATTCACCCAGGAAGGAACTACAGACATTATCGGTATCGAAAAAGTTCATTTCCCTAAATCGGTTCACAACCTACAACTTGCCCCACAATCTCCAGAAAAAGAGCTCGACATAGATCAGAACACACTGTTTGCTGGTGGGATATTGGTTGGCGATCAGAAAATGCAATGGCTCTACAACAGCCCTCAGCAACAAACCATTGAAGATGTATTGGCCAATGCAGATAAAAAATGGCATCAGGACATCAAGAGTGCATATCGAGCAGGAAGTCTTGATATAGCAAAGAAAGTAATGACAAGTTGATTCAAATTCTTAATTGAAATAACGGTTTATCTCAAATATCAAAGCATGGCAAATACAAGGCAAAAACGACAAGAGCAATCAGCTGCTTCTCAAATACCAGAAATTGTTCGAGTCCAATATGACGATGGCACACTCCGTGTTCGGTGGGATCCTCAAGACCATTCGGACTTTGTGGTCAGCGTGGAATTACCTGGACAACAAATAACGAATTATCCGGCAACTGGAGATCGCATAACTATTGAACAAGAGTTGTCGCCGACTGAAAGTTATGAAGTGTTTGTAACGGCTTTGGTTGGAGGAGACCCAGGTCCTACCAGTCCTAAAATAAAAATCATTTCACAAATACCTGTATTTGACCAAATCATGACCGACCATTTTAGCGTTCTAGGTTATGCCTTAAATCTCAAATGGACTGCGTGCGCAAATGCAAACGAATATGAGATTGTGTTAACCGGTGGAGCCGCTCCTCAAACATATAATACCGAAGAAACCAGTTACAAAATTGTAGAAGACCTAGACCCCAATACGACCTATACACTTAGTGTGACGCCTATGGGTAGTGCCGATGTGTCTATAGGCCCTCAAAGCCAGTCTTACAATCCCATTATGCATGCACCTGTACTTAACATGTTGGCATACGAATTGCCGACCACGGAAAAAGGTAATGTCAAAACGGTATGGGGCGCTGTAGAAGGAGAGGTGACGGGTTATATAACCCATTTGAAAGCGACAAATGGTTCCCTTATTCGGAACGAAATTACCACGGAACCCAATTCGGAAATTGATATCGATTTGGAGAACAATCTTACCTACACGGTAAGCGTAGCCGCCGGGGGCGCGAAAGGGGTAATAATAGGACCCAGTTCCGCGCCATTAATAGTGATCCAAAATCAGCCGGATTTAAGTCTTCTTAGTTATTTGATTACCAATGATGATGGTGGATTGCATGTAACCTGGGGATCCGTAGAGAATGCAGGGCTGTATGGCAGCATCCTGACCAACTCGGAAGGCCATAAACAAAATTTCTTTACCGCTACTACGGATTTACAAGAAGCCGTCACACTTGATCAGGAATTGACGTATACGTTGGTTGTTTCTGCTCTATCGGATGATGGGGTGGTCATTGGCCCCGCAAGTACAGAATACAACGTAATTATACATTGGGTCGAAAAAAGTAGACTAAATTATACAGGTACACAACTCATAAGCGATTACACCATTCCAGCCCTTCTTGATGGGAGTTCTTTTGTTGGTAATCTGTACAAAGATGGAACCTCCGTTCTGGAAGAAACATCTCAAACCAGCCAAATCACCTACGATCAATCATTAGATAAGGGTAAAATATTTACGACTCAAATACGAGCCGAAAATGGAATAGTTAAAGGGCCTAACTCCACATTGGTTTACGGTCCCTATGCAGCCGACGTCGTGAACACGTTTGACGAAATGTCTAGATTGAAAACCGTTACCTGGAATGGCCAAACGCAAATCGAATATACCCTAAGTGATCCGGGTAATATTACTCAAGTAACAACGTCTGTAGTGTTGACTACGGAAAAGAAAACTGTCAGAAAACGAATTAAAAGAAAGGTTAAAAGATCATGAGTGGAACTGCCCCAAGTCTCAGCTATAAGCTGACCAATACACAATTAGCACCAGGAAACGTCCTGCAATTTGATGGAACAACTTCGGTTGAATCAGTTGCTATGCATGGTTTTCCTACGCAGGCCCTAACGATTTCGTTTTGGGTAAAGACCAGCATGACGGAAACCAATGGAATATTGGTAAGTTATGACACATCGAGTGCAACCAATCGCCTATGGCTAAAGAACCCAACGGATTTAGAAGTAGGTTTTGGCCCGTCAAGCACGGGTTCGACGAAGGTGTCGATAAATGATGGCAAATGGCATCACATTGCGATTGCTGTATTTGAAAGCGGATATGCACATTATGGGGTGACCATTTACAAAGATGGAGCAGCCGTTTATGCGGGTTCCGCTGCATTAGCAAGACCAGCGGGATCAGGTCTGGAAATAGCCCAGGAAATCGAATTGGGCAAGGGAGCCACCGGGGAAACTCAGTTTGTTGGAGACATGAGTGAGTTTCGACTTTGGAACCAGGTTCAGAGTGGAGCTGCTGTAATGACCGATATACTAAGGCGAATTACCGATACCAATTTGGATATAGTTTTGGTATGGGCACTAACGTCAGAAGCCACCTCTGGCGAAGTTACGAATGGCAATTTTGTTTTGGCCAACGACCTGATTTACAGAACCTATGAAATGAAGGCCTCATGGAGCACAGTGGCCGGAGCTACCTATAATCTATTGGTTACCGAACCTACTACTTCATGGGAATATGTAGCTACTGGTGTGAGTGCTACAGAAGAAATAATTACTGGATGGTCTCTTAACAAGACCTATGATGCGAAGGTTCAGTCCGTTGTTGGAGGTGTTCCGAGTGATTGGAGCCCAGTAGAAACATTGATCGCCATCAATTTACAGCAACCACAACTTACACTAACCGAACCAACAACGGGAGAAATCCAATGCAATTGGACGGCTATTGATCAGGCACAGTCCTATGATTTTGATCTTAATGGAGCGATAACCCCTCAAACCGGTACGTCGTTTAACCTGACTCCTTACTTAAGCGAAACAGGCCAAAAAACATTTATTGTAACCGCTTTATCTGAAAACAGTATTGGACCTGTAAGTGCGGCTGCAGCTACATTAAATACCATGGCATTAACCATGCAGTATTTATACGAAGCTCCAGACAACCCATTTGTTCGTTGTACGTGGAATGAAGCAACCACTCCAGCGACTACAGGAAGCATTTATTTACTTGAAATTTATAAGGGTAGTAAAACTGGAAGCCCGGTTTTTTCCAACCTGTATTCCGATGTACTAACAGCTGATATTACCACCATTTCGTTTGAAATCGGAGTGACGTATTACGGTAAAATTCGAGCAATTATACCGGGTGTTATTGGCGATTGGTCACCCTGGGCAGAGGTATTGCCATTTACAATCGGGGCGCCGGTAGTTCAATCGGCTTCAAGCGATCCCGATGCATTAACCATAACATTCGCCTGGAATTTTGACGATGCGCCTTATCCATTAACGTCGTACGATGTCCAACTGCTGAATCAGGACAAAGACATATCTCCACCTCTTCTTGCGGATAACACAGCAGATAAAACGTATACGTTTACGAACCCGGGAGGAAGTACGCCAATTGAAAGAGGGAAGTACTATTACGTTCGCGTTCAGGCAGATACCGGTCCGGTTGATACACCCTGGAGCCAGGAGTTTGGCATTGGGGTAGGTGCTGTTGACCCAGTAACGAACGTAGCCATTGTTGCAGATAACACGGGAGTGATAACGGTAAGTTGGTCCAGTCCGTACACCTCGGGAGTGACGTATGACGTATCACTTTTGGTAAATGACGTTGCGAAACCACCTGCCTATGATGGGGCGAACACCAGTAACGATTTTCCAGTGTCTCAAACCGGGGTAGCGGTTGGTAGCAGCTATAAAGTAGAGGCCTTAATTATAACTAATAAAGGAGGAGATCATAGTATAACCGTTTCCAAAATCGTAGATCCGTTGGAGATAAAAGCTTCAATTCCGGTGGACCCAAACCCGCCAAAGGAAGGAGATCCGGTCAATATGTCTACTGGAGCATATGGATATTTGCATACTGATCTCTTCGTAAATTGCGCTGTTCCTCTTACATTTAATACGTATTACAACACAGACACACCCTTACCATCGGAAAACCAAAATTACAGTAACAAACCGATGGGTAACCGTTGGAGTCATTACTACAACACACGAATTGTTAAAGTAAGTTCTTCAGAATTGGCCATCATATGGCCAGACTCACATACGGATCGATACACCATTCCAGAATCGGTTTTTGGGACATATTCTGCCATTCTTGCACCAAGAGGAAGTACCTTGGTGCTTCAGTCTAACAGTGTTTATGCCTTGACAACGAAAAGGCAAGAGGTTTACCAATTCGACATCAACGGAAACCTTCTTAGTATTTCGTATCCGGGTGGGCATACCATCACCTTGGAATATACAGCCAGTCAGCTAACCAAAGTAAAACTAGACAATGCACACTATCTTAGTTTGACCTATGAAAACGAACTCGTAAAAACCGTAATCGACCAATCCGGAAGAGGGATTTCATATACCTATCAAAATGGCAATTTAGCCACTTGGGTTAATACACTTGGCCACCCACGAACATTTACGTACGATTCGGATTCACTTGTGTTGACGATTGTTGATGAGAACGGTAATACGTTTATTAAAAATGAATACAATGCCAATAAACAGGTTATTAAGCAGTGGGATGCCAGAGCAATAGCCTCAGGTGAAAACTATTACAGTCAATTTGCGTATTCGGAAATTAAGGAAGACAATTTAGACATAGTGGTTGCCGACTTTACCGATCGTAAGGGGAATACTGCAGTGATCAAAAGTTTTAAGGATACGACAAATCTCAAAAACTCAGTTTATAATCTTGCTAACGGAGTTATTCAGCGAATAGACAAACTATATGATGGCTTTGGAAATTTGCTAAGTGAAATTATTT
>CAYZWM010000101.1:0-13916 GCA_964482155.1 uncultured Chitinophagaceae bacterium
TAGCTCTCAAGGACATTATTCAATCGAACTCAATGGTAGAGGCCTCAAACAAAATTTTGAAACACCGATATCTATTCAGAACACCATTATACAATCTAGAACACTTGGAAATCCATCTCAAAGAAGCGATTCACGACTATTGCCATGTACGACCCCATTATGCATTAGGTCCATTCACACCATTTGAAGTTCAATACGACCAACAACCGGACATTAAAACCAAAGAAATGATAAATCATGCAGTCAAAGAACGAAGAAAAAGTAACCGAATGGATCAATGTGGTTTGAATTGCAGATTAGAGTAAAAAGTACCTAACTAATCATTCAAAATCTAACTTTTAACCTCTCAATTATTCCTTTTTCCATATCAAATGTATATCAAAAGAATCAATGGACAAAAACCAAAAGAACGTAAACACAATAGGCTCTAATTAAGAGTGTTCGTTAATCCGAACACGCTATCTTAGGTTTAAAGACAACTTCAATGGTCTATCACCGTTGATTTCAATGTTATTCTGTTTTCAGATAATCGTTTTTCAGGTTCTTGATGGTTGCCAGGATACTAGCTAAACGTACAGAATTTTCAAAACATGAACAAAAAATCAACGATCATTGAAATAGATATTGAATTGAACACAATATGCTACGTGTCCGCTTGTGTTTAAATCCCCATAGCTTGTCGATGTATCCATAAGCAGCGTTCATTTTAAATCTAAAGGATTGACTTAGTTGTTTTTGAAATCCTATACTGTGGTTGTAAAATGTTCCATGAGAGTCGGTGACTTTATAAGTTAGTGAGGTTAGTAAATTCAGACCTTTTAGGTTATAGCGGATAGTCGAATTTAAAGAGACATAGTTTAAAGAATCAACACTGGGTTCAGTAAGACTTCTATTGAGTAGAACAGAAGCTGATAGCTTATTATTACGGTACATTTGACTAAAAGATAACAAGGTGGTGTTCGATTTAAAGCCGTTTATATTTACATATTCAATCACTGAACGATTAAGACCTATAATCGAGTAAAAAGAATGTCTATCTTTAGTGTGTTGGTAGCTTATTTGGGCAATCATAGACTTGAACTTGTTGTTTGTTCGAAACAAAGAGTCTTGATGATTATTCCCTTGTTCAAAAGGGGTGTATGCAAGCATAAAATTGGGGTACTTACGAAATTTAGACTTAACATTAATCCCAAATCCCTTCATATTATTTGTCAACTCCGATAGATTCGATAAATTTCCAACAAAGTGTTTGTAAAAACCAACACTTTGGATCTTTCCTTTGAGCCATTTTTGTGTGTACTTGCCTTCAATAGTTCTATAATCGTTTCGAAGAAACGGAGAACCCATTGAACGAAATCCATGGTTTTTTTGATCTCCAATTAGTTTGATTTTTGAATTTTTATTGAATTTATATTCAGCGTTTCCAGATAGAGATAATGCATCCTTTAATTTAGCAAATGAGGAGATGTTGTTTTCGCCTAACGAACTGGTCCAACCGTTATTATAGATCGAGTGAGTAAGTTCAATTTCATATTTAAGCTTACCTAGTTGATTATTCCAACCAAAACCATTAAGCAAATTGGAGCTCGGTTTGCTAACCGTCTTATCATCCCAAAAGAAGGCACTTATTAGATAACAACCATCCATGTTTTCTAAGCCTACTCCAATCTTAGTTCCTATGATGTTTCGAGAATACAAGGGCTGATTGTCATTTTCAAACATTGTCGTAAATGAAGCCATCGTTTTTCCTGCAATTAAACGGGTGTAATGATTCGTCCTGCTGGTACTCACTTTCTTAATCGACAACCCCTTTACGGGTATATTATTGACCGTATTTTTAGATAAAAACGGATTCGTCAAGCCAATATCAAACTCTTCGATTGATTTAATGAATGCGCCTAAATATGAGTTTTTTACGGAATCGACTAACGAATTTATACGACTGTTTTTCCTTTGCTCTAACTCTGATTTAATGCGCAAAGACTCAACTGAAACCATTTCGCTTAGTATGGATTCAGCATACAATACATTGTCCTTTAAAGAATCTGCGGCAGTTATATAGCTCTGTAGTTTTTCAAGTTTGGCCTTGAGATACAAAATGTTTTGTTGAACCGAATCCAGTTGATCGGATTTCTTTTTGACAGAATTTGCAACTGAATCTCTTAAATGCGTGGTTGGGTCATTCTCATTGGCTGTTGAATAAAGGGTATCCGGCAGACGTTTTTGAAAACCACTTGTGTCGTATGCAATATTATTGAATGAATCCTTTTTGGCTTCAATGCTGGATTTTAATTCTTCCTCAATATTGCGTATGCTCCTTGAAACATCATTTTTATATACATCAATGTCTTGTTGAACATAACGCAATTGTTTGATTTGATTTCTTTTGGCATCCAGCCTTTTTTTAGCTTCATCTTTAGAAGCGCTTTTGAAGGCATCTACATCAAAACGAAATGTAATATTATTTGAATTGTAAAAGGATTTTGATTCCGTGGTGTAATAGAAATCAGTCTGAAAAGGTAGTCCCAAAAGAGAAACATTGGGAGTAGCTCTGATTCTCATATAATACGGTTCACTAAGCGAATAAGGCAGCTGAAAATCCGAAGCAAATAATTCCATCGTTAGCATCCCATTCAGTTGAACTAAACTGCTAGGTTTGTTCAAATCAATGGAGTTTGATTTGATTGACAATATATGCTGAACATTTTTTAGCTTGTTAAGTAGAATGTATTTTGGATTAAGCGTGGCCAATTCTTTGGCTAACTGATCAGAGAAACTTGGAACACTACCTATGTTTGAATTAATCCGTCGTGTTGAATCATTCAGAATAGCGTTTCTATAATCAAAAAAGGCCGATTCATTTTTGTCTAAATACAACTCAGAGTGTTGTCCCAAACATTCGCAATAGCAAGTAATGGTTAAAAAGAATAAAAGAACATGGTATTTCATATGGCTTACTCGAAGGTGATAAAAATATCTGATATAACCATTTATTTTGATCGATTCATTGCTTTACATTCTGAATGTTTCTCGGTATAGTGTTGGTTATTAGTGTATTGTGAATTGTATTTGAAAATTATAGTCTAAGTAAAAAAGAATCTAATTTCTCCATAATTATCATTAAATGAATCACTACAACTAGTGAAATTATATTAGACACTTCTCATACTCGCAAGCAATAAAGTTTGCAGCGCCTTTTATTAAAAGTCTCCTAAAAAGTAACTAGTCAGATGTGGTGATTGATTTTGTGACAGCGATTATCGAATTTAGCCGTCGATTATACCATCATGAAACAAACCATCTATGTTTAAGCCATATTTACGTCATCAGTTTACCGCTGTACTGTTATTTTTATTTTCGTGTTTTACACTAGCACAAGTGTCAATTCAAGCTAATTTAGTGCCAGGGGTTTCATTCTCCTCATCGGATGCTTTGGGTTGTACGATTAGTTCTACGACTACGGTTCCTTTTAAAATTAAATTAGTAGCACATGTTCAACAGGTCAACGGAGGTAAGATTTCTGTGCTTACTTCGGAAACAATGTTGTTACAGCCTGGAATTACGGTAATAGACCCGAATGTGCTTCCTTTTTCAATACGTTACCTAAACAATGATTTGGGTTTTTATGAGCAAACTAATTCGCACCTGCCCGCAGGAAATTATCAAT
This sequence comes from uncultured Chitinophagaceae bacterium, assembly GCA_964482155.1. GTDB lineage: Bacteria > Bacteroidota > Bacteroidia > NS11-12g > UBA9320 > UBA987. Next base: position 3,668 of record CAYZWM010000101.1, read on the forward strand.
ACTGTGTTCAACTATTTTGTTTGGAAAAGAATTGTTCGGAGTTCATTAATCTCGAGCAGAACTATTCGGATTGCAATGAAGTTGATATGCCTAACTCTACACCTCTAATGCTTTCATCGCCAGATGATGAAGCTCAAATTGAGGATTGTAGGCCAAATTTTACATGGATTCCACCGATGCCTATTGGCAGTGACCCTAATATTAGTTATGCCTTTACCTTGGTTGAATTAAGAGAGAAACAATCCGCTGAAAATGGAATTAGTCGAAATCGGCCGCTCTACAATTTAAAAGGGATAAAAGGAATCAACCAATTTTTTCCAGCGGAACTTCAGGATTTAACCCGTGGCAATCGTTATGCGTGGCAAGTCGTTGCTTACCTGGGCCATACCCCAATTCAAAGCTCAGAAGTATGGGAGTTTGAGATTATCAAACCTGAAGAAGACGTGCAACCCATGCCATTTGTTAGACTCAAAACTACCGACGATCGGATCTATTCGGCGTTGAATGAATTGAAATTCATCTACACAAATGAAGGTAATGCCACTTCACTTGACTATACAATCTATACGATAGATAACAAGCGTGTAAAAATGAAGTTACCCGAACTCCCTCTGGTGTTTGGAGAAAACACATTTGAGATGAAGTTAGCGGATTACCATTTGGAGCATAAACAGGAATATATTCTTAAGGTGAAAAACGCCAATAAGGAAGTTTATGTTTTGAAATTTAGATTTTACTATAAACCGTAACCTGTATTGTGAAAAAAACCATTCTAATAATTACCACGTTGTCGGTAATCTGTGGCTGTGGCAAAAATCTTGACTACAAAGATTATTTTAGTTTTTATAATCGATTCTCCCAAGAATCCTTTGTTGAGGATACAGCCTCCCATTTTTTGTATAAACTGCAATATCGTCCTGCCGATTATATGGCACTGTGTGATATCCGTGCAAAAAAAGAACGGGTCAACTCAAAAAGCTTAGAGACAAAACGCACAGAATTAACAGGTACAGGTCAAAATTTTTGCATACGTATTTTTTCTGATGATGGTGCACCAGTTCTGGACAAATCGGATATCGCTTACTATGAAAAGATATTACAATTAACCAATGAATTCCCTCATTCAATTTACGGGTTAACGACCTCTGGCGATACCGCATATTGTCGTTTCAGTCATTTTGAACGCTCGTATAACCTTCAACCTTTTGTCCAGGTTCTTTTTAATCTTCATTCAAACAAATCAACAGAAATCGCTACCGTGCGATTTTTTGATGGAATATTTAATCAGGGAACACCGATTGAATTCGACGTCAGCCAGTATATCAAAAACCTTCCTAAACTGAAAATATGAAATCACAATTTATGAAAAAGACCAAAATTAAGGCCCTGGTTCTCCTTGGGGTTTTGGTAGCGGAAATCGTTGCACCGATTGGGGCTCACGCCTTGACTGGAGGCCCTTCTCAGCCGGAGGTTGAATCGTTTGAGCCAGTTGGTACAAGTCAGATGGTAGATGTATTTAGTGGCGATTTTAATTACAATATTCCTCTGCTGGATGTCAATGGCTATCCTGTCAATATAGCCTATCACGCTGGAGTCTCTACAGACCAGGAAGCGAGTTGGGTTGGTCTTGGTTGGAATGTCAATCCAGGAACAATAAATCGCGATATGCGTGGATTGCCAGATGACATGAAAGGGGAAAAAATTATTAAGGAGATCAACTTAAAAAAGAATATAACATTTGGACTTAATGCGTCATTGCCGCTTGAGGTGTTTGGCCTGAAACTAAAAAATAAAAACGCAAGTTTGTCGTATAATATTGGGATTAAGTATAATAATTACAAAGGATTAAGCCTAAGTGTAAAAGCGCAGGGAGGGTTGGATCTGCCTTCAAAAAAGATTAAAGAAAAACTGGGTTCAACGCCTAACGTTGGTTTGGCATTAGGGTTTTCTGATGGAGACGGTATTTCCCTAGAACCTGACATTTCACTTGAAAGAACAGTTAACTCAGAAAAAGGACAAAAATATCGGAAACACTCGTTTTCTATTGGTACAAGTTTTAACACAACTACCGGATTACAAAGTATGAATCTAGGTAAGACTGTAAGTCAAGGTGCAAAAAGCGGGAGTGTCCGAAGTGGAAGTGGTCTTTCTAACTCTGGAATTACACATTCTTTTGCTTTGCAGACCTATACTCCTGGTATTAGCACGCCTATGGTCAATAGTAGTATCAACTTTAACTTTAAGCCAGGTGGGTCAGAATTGTTTGGGCTTCATGCCGCTGTAGGTATGTCTGGATTTTATAGCGAACAGTTTATACCAGCCGATAAGAGACGTATTTCAAAGCGAGGTTACGGATACTTATATGAGCATGAAGTGCCAACTGGTAATAATCCGGCTGATAAAGATTATTTGTTGGATTTTAACCGAGTAAACGACGGGGCTTTATCTAAAATACAGCCTTATTTGGGGTGGATAAATCATACCAACGATATGTACAACGTTGCTGCACAAGGAGTAGGTGGTATGTATAGACTATATCGAAATGACATTCCACTTCTTCATGATGATTATAGAACGGCAAATTCAAATGGTTATCGTGCAGGTGCAGAACTTGGTGGTGGTAATTTAGTAAAAGGAGGAGCCAATGTAGGGTTTAACCATAACAGCTCAGTGGCGGGTTTTTGGTCGGAAGGAAATGCGCTCCAGTCCAAACTTGGGTCTGTTTCCAAGAGTGCATTATCCGATACAACGAATACAGATTATGAACCCGTTTATTTTCGAGAAGTTGGTGAAATTATGGGGCAGAGTTCAGCGTATCTGGACTTGGTAGGGGGTGAAGATGCGGTCAACCCAAGAATTGCTGGACATACGTTGGCCGGTTATCTGGAAACACCTAAAAGTACGACGTCTAGGTATATCAACTTTGACAACCAAAAAGTAAACAATGTTGCTAAGGAGCGTACTCGGCGGAACAAAATGTTCATGTATTTAACCCAAAAGGATCGCGATTTGTTTTTAAATAAAACATTGAAAACGTATGATATCAATACGATTTCATATAAGAATGGCGAGTTGGAGCATGAAGAAATAAAAACTAAAAGAAACCCACACCACATAGGTGAAGTGAGTATTTTAGGTGCCGACGGGTCTCGTTACGTTTTTGGAATACCAGCATACAACAATAAAAAGATTGAAAAAAACTTTAGGGTTGGAACAGCCTTTACAGCCGACAAGAATAAAGGCGAAATAACCTATCAGTCTCAGGACGATGAGCTTAACGGAAACCAACAAGGAATTGATAACTATTATTCTTCAACGGAAACGCCAGGGTACGTGCATTCATATTTAATTTCTGGAGTACTATCACCAGATTATGTTGATATGACTGGTGACGGAATTTCTGATGACGATCTTGGATCGGCTGTAAAGTTTAACTACACTCGTGTTAAAGAAGATTACAAATGGAGAGCCCCTTATAATTCGAATAAAGCAAAGTATGATGAGGGGTTACGAAGTAATGAAAATGACAACACTGGTAGCTATATCTATGGCGAAAAAGAAATTTGGCACCTTCATAGTATAGAAGGGAAAACTCATGTTGGGATATTCTTTATATCGCCACGAGAAGATGGGTTAGGCGTAGCTGGAATTAAGGGAGGTAAGAATGAAGGAGCGGTATCCTACAAATTGGATTCGATTGCGTTGTATTCTAAAGGGGAACTTCAAGAATTAGGTGAAGACGCTATTCCGATTAAAACGGTTCATTTTCGATATTCCTATGACCTGTGCAAAGGGATTGAAAATAGCAAGAACGGTGCAGGTAAACTTACCCTTAATGAGATATTCTTTACCTACGGGAAATCGCATAAAGGCCGACTTAATTCATATGTTTTTGAGTACAACCAGGATAATGCAGATACCTACCATTTATCTGCCTATGACAGTTGGGGCACGTATGCGCCTCCAAGAAATGGATCGATTACAACAACCACCAATTCTGAGTTTCCGTACACCATCCAAACTAAATCGGAGGCTGACGAATATGCGTCGTTATGGAATTTGAGTAAAGTGATTTTACCCTCGGGAGGAGTAATTAATGTCAATTATGAGGCCGATGATTATGGATATGTTCAGAATAAACGTGCCATGCGTATGTTTAAAGTTAAAGAGGTTGGAACTTTTGATAAAGATGATAATCAGATAAAGAGTCAAACCGAGTTATACCAAGGGGCCTATAGTAAAGACTATGATCTTATTTATTTTGATTTAGATTCAGCAATTTCAAATATTGCCATATTAAAAAAGGAGTATTTTCAAGGAATAAAGCAACTTCAAGCGACTTTTTATATCAATATATCTGGGAGCAATTGGGAATATATTAAGACCTACGTTGATGTTTCTTTAGACAGTTATGGCGATGCTATTTGTGGATTGACTAATGGTGGAACGGAGGCATGGGTTCAAATCCAGAAGGTTAACGTAGATGAACGACCAGGGTTTGACAAGGTAAATCCAATCGCCAAGGCAGCTTGGGAATTTACTCGAACTAATTTGAACTATTTAATTAATCCTGCTAGCGATAAAATGCAATCAAACGCTCCAGGATTAGGATTAATATCCTCGTTAGGGGGATTTATACAAGAACTGTCTTCTCAGGCAGCAGGATATAATAAAGTGCTTAAAATTCGGAATTTCTGCCAAAACTTTAATCCTTCAAAGTCATGGATTCGATTAAACGATCCAGATAAAATAAAATACGGAGGGGGCCATAGGGTTAAGAGCATCTCACTAGATGATTCTTGGGAAGCGATAAATAGCCAGGATAACGACGTTGAGAACTCTCAATATGGTCAAACCTATGACTATACCATTGAGGAGAAAAGTTCTGCGGGGTATTACACAACCATAAGTAGCGGTGTTGCTAGTTACGAGCCTATGATGGGTCGGGATGAAAATCCTTTTGTATATGCTGAGTATTACGATGAGAAGAGAAGAGGAGTTCCTGATGTACGGTATACCTTCGAACATCCAATAGGAGAGAGTTATTTTCCTGGAGCATCGGTAGGTTATAGTAAAATAACAGTGCGCAGCTTAGCGCACGTCGGGCAATCAGAAAATCATCGCACTGGGTATCAGGTCAGCGAATTCCATACATACAAGGATTATCCAACTATTGTTCATGCAAGTGACATTTCAACCAATAGTCGGTTTGATGCCCCGCCTAAAATAGCTGCATTTGCTTTTGGTTCTTCGGATACAAAAGGAACCGCCGCACAAGGGTATACGGTTATTCTTAATGACATGCATGGTAAACCTAAAGCAAACTGGTCCTACAATGAGGAAGGTACCCGGATATCAGGAGCAAAATATATCTATGCGGTGAACAGCGATGGAACGTTAAAAAATGAGATGCTCGTAGCCTATCCTGATGGTTCGCTAAAGTATGAAAAAATGGGCGTAAGTGTTGATTTTGCAATTGACAACCGAATGGCTAAGGACCAATTTTTTGACGCGAGTTTAGACTTAAATCTAGACGCGTTCGCTCTTGGAATATTTCCCCTTTTCATTCCCTATGTTATGCCAAATGTTTCGTTTTCATCCTCTGAAACTAGAACAGCTTCAAGTATAAAAATTATCCGGAAATCTGGTTTATTGGTAAAAACAATTGCCTACAAAGAGGGATCTGAAATATCAACTGAAAACTTGTTGTATGATGCCAGAACAGGTCAAGTACTGTTAAGCTCAGTACGAAATGAATTTAACGACAATATTTATAGTTTCAATTACCCAGCACATTGGGTGTATGATGAGGGCATGGGCCAAGCCTTTCAGAATTGGGGGCTTGAAATGAAAGGAATTGGTTTTTCTTCTGGAAAGCTATTCTCTCATGCTGGCTCAACGGCTAATATTGACAAGTGGTTAGTCCCAGGGGATGAGTGTCTTTTTAAATATCAAGACGGGCGTAAAGAACTTGTCTGGGTGTATGAAACAACAGGTGGTGGAAAAGTATTGATTGATAAGGATGGAAACGTTGTTACTGGAGATAATGCATATTGGCCAAAGGCAAGTATTCGAATTATTCGGAGTGGTCGTAGGAATATGGCAGGGATCTCTATCGGTTCTGTAATTTGCATGGAGAATCCCATTAAACAGTCTGGACCGACCTATTACTTGGACTTCAATGAAATTTTAGCCACTTCAGCCGTAGAATATAAGGATGATTGGAAAACGGATTTATCTCTTTTTGCTCACTATAACTGCGATACAAATGCAACTACTGCTCTTACGACATTACTGACGGACATAGACACAAAAATTCAGAATGATTATTTCTTAGATAGTTCCTTAACTAGGATATATGATTTGGACACGTGCTCGGTTTGTCCAACTGGATATACCTACATCCCTTCAAGTAAACTGTGTGAAAAAACAGATACAGCGACTGCCACTTTCAATGGCACTGATTCTGCTGATGTTAAAAACGCGATCAACGTATGGGTTTATGGCAGTTATGGTACACGTATTTATGAAAACATTACTAACAAGCCACTACCAATTTCCTCAATAGGTAGTACTTCGAATTACGAAGTAAGAGACAATAATTCAAGTGCTTTGTCGATTTCAACTCTTATTAATACGGGAAATTTTTGGAAGTATCCAAGTGGCTCTGGAAAAGACAATTATGGCCGATTAAACGTTTGTGGAGTATGGCCCGAAAATATACGATATACTGCAGACATGCCACCAGTAAATAAGTGGATTGGTTTTAGTAAATGCTTTGATGTCCCTGAAGAAAAAACATATTACGTAGGGTTTGGTTCGGATGATTACTGTAAAATGGAAATCAATGGTAAGATTATCGTCGAATTTGACGGTGTTACCGATCGAAACTTCAAGTTCTGGCACATTTTTCCGATGACCCTCAAGCAAGGGAAAAACATTATAGAGTTGACAGGATTAAATACGGGCAACATAGCAGCATTTGGAGCTGAAATTTATGATGCCTCTTCTAGTGAGCTTCAGCAAATATCAACAGAAGCCGAATTGGACTCTGTCTTGATTTTTTCTACCAAAAACATGATTGGTGGTCATTTTACTGTTGGCGATGTAGGAAGTGATGTAGGATATTCGTGTCCATCCGGATATTCCCTAGATTTGTGTAGTGATAGTATTCGTTGTATATCTATTGATCGAATAGATGCTGATTCATGTGGTTGCACCCCTCAACTATTCTTTCTTTATGATGATGTTTCTAATGTTATGGAGGTTCTGGACTATTCCATGAATAATCTAAATAGCGCGCGATTAACCTGTAAGGTGCTAAACAGTGTATTAGAAATTGATACGGTTTTTGGATTACTTTATGCGCCGTGTGATACATTATTTAACTGCACCAAGACCTGTGAGAATGAATATACGGCCAGAGTAATAAACCCATACCGCACAGGCGTAAAAGGCAATTGGAGACCTTATAAAAGCTGGACCTATGTAGATGATCGAAACTACAGCGCTTCGGCAAATCCTCAGCAAGATGGGGCGTTTTCAAGCTTTGCAGATTTTTGGCAATTAACTTCAGGAAACTATGACGCAAATTATTCCAATACAAAGTGGGTTTGGACCAGTGAGGTTACCGAGTACTCACCTTTTGGAATGGAATTGGAAAACATGGATCCTTTGGGAAGATATTCCGCTGCCCTATACGGTTATGGCCAAACACTCCCAGTAGCCGTAGCATCCAATACCCAACATAGGCAGCTTTGGTATGAAGGTTTTGAAGAATATGCTTATCAAAAAACGATTGAGAATAACTATGTATGTCCCCCTTGGCAATTTCCGTATGTAATCTCATACGATTCCTTTATGAGTGAGTCGTATGGTAATTTAGATCATAACAATAGCCACAGTGGTAATTCGAGTTTACGAATTGTCAGTGGGTCGGATATGGTCCAAGAGATTACGCTATCAGCAAACTATACGGATTATTTGTCGATGTCATTCAAATCTTTGCATTATCTCAGTAATGCAGACAATCGTTTGGTGAATTTTCAACCAAGTGTTGGTAGTTACATTGTGAGTGCTTGGGTACAAGAAAAAGGAAATCCCTTAGATTCCATTTACGACGATTCGTACATTGAATTGGAGTTTGAGGATTCGGTTGGGAACAAAACAACTACCCAATTACGGCCCTCAGGACAAATCATAGAAGGTTGGCAACGAATTGAGGAGTCAATCGAGGTTCCTTCTACAGCTAAAATTATGAGGATTAAGTTTAAAACTTCCACAAGCATTTCATGGTTTGATGATGTCCGATTTTTTCCTTCATCTGGGAATATGAAAAGTTACGCCTATGATTCTAGAACCTTACGATTAATGGCCGAGTTAGACGAAAATAACTTTGCAACTTTATATGAATATGACTTAGAGGGTAATTTGGTAAGAGTGAAAAAAGAGACTGAAAGAGGCATAAAAACTCTCCAGGAAAATAGACAACATAACAAAGCATCTGACCAATGAAAAAATTAGTTCTTCTTATTGCGTTACAATTTTGTGGGTTTCATTTATACAGTCAAAATTTCTCTGCCGACATGGCTAGGGTTAATAACATGTATATCCACTTGAACAAAAATATGGTGGTATCAACTACCAAGATGGTGGACAAACAACTGGTGTCTAGCCAACAGATTTCGATGAGTATTAAAGGTATAGACGAATTCTATATGGAAGACGCACAGACGGAAGTATTGGTTCGTGATGGGTTAAAAATACTCGTTAGTCGACAGGATAAAGTGATTATAGTGGATTCCAATTATCTTGATAATATAAATCAACTTCCTGTTTCCCTATTTGATACATTACAAATGGCTTATAAAACCATCGAACGGACCATTTTAAGTAATGGGAGCATTCAGTATAAACTAGTCCCTAAAAGCATAAACTCAAGCATAGTGATTATTCTGGAACAGAACACTAATTTAATAAGGAAGATTCGTTTTGAAACTGAACCTAATTCAGCTAAATCACAGAGTCTAGAACTCAAATATGCCTATACCCCACTAGGCGAATTTCCATCAGTTTCAAACTATATCGTTAAATCAAGTGGTAAATATCAAGTTAGTCAGCAATGGTCTGGATTCACGTTGTTAAATTATTTACCTAAACCAAATTAAACCTCAAACCATGAAAGTAAGAAATACCATTTATAGATTTTTATGTTCGGCGTTTGTCACTTCCGTTTTCGGACTATTTGTATTATCAAGCGAAATTGCCCAGGCTGGTATTGAGCCAGAAATTAAACAGTACATCAACGGATACGATTTGACGGCAAGTGATTCAACGTTAACGTTGCATGATAATCAAAGCTTTGATGCTGCGGGTACATTCCTTTCCTCATATACGACCAAAAGTTATAAAGAGTACAGCATAGTCAATACTCTATATCTTGAGTTAAACGAGTACCTAAGCGATTGTTTTATTGACACCTTTACACTTGGGGTTAAAGTTGCATTGGAATACAAAGGTATCGACAATGTGATGCATTATGACACCCTGTTGTTAGAGATTAACTATGACACTTCTCTCTTAAATAAAAACGTTGAGATTTCCAGTTTCGTGTTTAAAAATGCCCTTTGGTCCAAAGCCAAGGTGTTGGAGGTTAGCAACGCTTCGTACACAGATTATTTTAAGGTTGGACTTACCCTTAATATAGAGCGGTATAGAAATTTGAACTTTAGTAATACACTTTCGTTTAATACAACTCAAATGATGAGTAACACTGGCGAAGTAAAATTCAGTTGGAGTACAATGGACGAAGCGGAAGAATATGATTTTGAGTGGACTTGGGTGGATGCCGTTGATGCAAACGGGGGCTTATTTAGTGCCTCAGATGTTGGAATAATTTTCAGAAATAATGCCACAAGAGTAACCGTATCTGATGCATACTACACAATTCCTCTTACCTACGAACGTGGTTATTTAGTTGCGCGAGTTCGGCCTGTAGGAAGAAACAAAGATCTTCCTATACAAGTTACTCTGGGTCTTTGGTCGAACGATACGTACTCAGAACTATTGTCTTCATACACACTTGATAAAGATTATGTCACTTTACTTTCTTCTAGTGGAACTTTTAGAGCTTTCAGTGACGAAATGAACTGGCAATATGCAGCGACATATGCTGAGCAAGGCAAACGCAAGGGAGTGGTCTCCTATTTTGATGGAAGTTTACGAAATCGACAATCCGTAACGAGAAGTA
>CAYZWM010000102.1:0-9888 GCA_964482155.1 uncultured Chitinophagaceae bacterium
CGTTTATGAGCAATCTAAAAACGGCAGTTAAGCGTGCTTATGCCATTAGCCTGCACATTTATACCCCTGTTTTAATCGTATCTTTTATGGCTTTCTGGCGCGAACTCACGAATAACCATCAATTGACAAATAGGGAGTTTATGGATCTGCTTCTGGCATGTGCTGTTCTATCGGGAATTGTCAGTGTTTATGTTTTTGGTAGGTATTATAAAAAGCAATACATCGACCCACAAAACCAGTAATCAAACTTCGAACTAATCGATATGAAGATGATCCATATCGGATAAGATCGTTTTGTTAATTTTCCGAGTCCAAATGATGTAACCGATGATGCTGAATATGGCAAACCCGAACATCATAAAGGCCATAATGTGCAGGCCTCTAACTTCGTATAACCATATACTAAATACATTTAAAATGATCCAATAAATCCAATGATGTAGATTTTTTCTTGCCTCTAAATAGGTAGCCACAAATGCAAATGATGTGGTAAACGCATCTGCCCAGGGTAATTTCGAATCGGTGTATGTCTTAAAAAAATAACCCAGTGCATACCAAATCACCACGGCAATGGAAATGTAAACCAGGTGTTCCTTCCAGAGAGTTGTTGTAATGGGCATAGTTGACTGATCTGTGCTTTTACGCGACCAGGCCCACCACGCGTAAATGCCAAGTATCACATAAACCGAATACAAAAGAGTTTCAGAATATAACCCTGCATCAAACATGAGGAAAACAGAAAGGAGGGAAGCGACAATGCCAAACATCCAGCAATAGATGTTTTCGCGTATAAGAAGCAGGACAAAAACTATGTTTAGAGCAACCACTACCCATTGGGTTTGGTGGTTAATTAAGAGACTCCAGATGTCGTTCCAGTTCATACGGCAAAAGTATCGTTTTCGTGCAATTCCAAATCTCCTTGCAAACAAAAAAAGGCAATCTCAAGGATTGCCTTTTTAACTTATGCGAATTGAACCCTGTTAATCGATTGGTAATGTATCAATGGATTCAAACATCAACTAAATAGATCGGATATAGTTCAAAGCCTATGCCAAACATAAAATGGGCTATATCTTTGGTTATGAGATCGTTATCTTTTGGTCTAACTGCGACATAGCACCAAAATGAAAAGGCATTTCCAAAAAATAGAAATGGATGGGATAAGGTTATGTTACATTTGTCAACCAATAAGATTGAACTATGTTTATTCCGTTCCTCGTATTTATTATTAGCATTTTGCTACTCATTTTGGCCTCAAAGTATTTTACCAAGGCTGCTGAAAGAATCGGATTGTCGCTTAAAATGTCGCCGTTTATGGTTGGGGTTGTTATCGTATCGGTTGGGACCTCCCTTCCGGAATTGATTTCAGGCATCATTGCTTCAGTTAATGGCCATTCTGAAATTGTGATTGGCAACGTCCTTGGAGCAAACATTTCCAATATTTTCCTTATTCTGGGCATTACGACCCTTTTTGCTAGAAAGAGTATTCAGTTGGGCAAAGAATACATTTTTATTGATCTGCATTTTATGCTCGGTTCGGCTACCATGTTGATATTATTTCTATTGGACGGCAGTATTTCGAAAATGGAAGGCATCGCTTTATTAGCGGGGTTTTTGATCTATCAGATCTATCTTTTTAAGTCCGAAAAGCCAGGTGAAATGCCCATGTTAAATGACAAAAAAACGGTGAGCAAAATCACCTCGCTCAACTGGAAGGATATGGTCATTATTGCCGTGGCGGCATTTGGCATTTTTATTGGCGCCAAGTATACGGTTGAATCTATCGTTGATATTGCAAATGCGTTAAATGTCGACAAAGCACTTATCAGTTTAACGGTACTCTCTCTAGGGACAACCTTGCCCGAGTTGGCTGTAAGCATTGCGGCAGCACGTGCGGGTAACCCCGAAATAGCCGTTGGTAATATTCTGGGGTCGTGCATTTTTAATTCGTTCACAGTAACCGGTGTCGCTGCTATTATTAATCCCATTCAAATGCCTTCAGAATACGGCAATACCTCGGTGATGTTTTTAGTCGTTGCCACGATTTTTTTCTATCTGATTAGTCAGGATAAAAAGATATCCAAATGGGAAGGCATGCTTTTCCTTCTCTTTTATGTGGTGTTTATGCTCAAGATTAGTGGGTTAGCCTGATTATTCTATGGATGAAAAATTGACACCAGGCCAATTAATTTATGCGTATAGCAACGGATATTTCCCCATGGCCCATGAAGAAGAAGGAGGCGAGATATTTTGGCATCGACCAGAAGAACGTGGAATTATTCCATTGGAGAAGTTTCACGTGAGTAAAAACATGAAGAAATTTTGGGGTAATCATCCGTATCAGTTGAAAATGACAACCTCGTTTCGAGAAGTGGTTCGGGCCTGCTCTCTTAGAGATACCACCTGGATAAACGATACCATTATTGATGCATATGCTGAACTGGCCGAAATGGGATATGCAATGAGTTTTGAGGTTTGGGCTGAAAGTAAATTGGTTGGAGGCCTATATGGGGTGACCATTGAAAAGGCATTTTTTGGCGAAAGTATGTTTAGCAAAGAGACCAATACGAGCAAATTGGCTCTTATTTTTCTAGTGGAATATCTTAAGAAAAACGAATATGTTTTGCTGGATACCCAATACTTAAATGATCACCTTAAACAGTTTGGAGCGATCGAAATATCCGATGAAAAATATATGACCATATTGGACAAAGCCCTGAGCAAATAACTATTATTGTGGGTGAATAAATCGTTTAGAAAACCAACAAGACGGGCACTTGTTACCCTTAGTGCTATATTTTTTTGTTCGATGATTGGCTTCTCCCAATCCGACAGCCAAACTATAGACTTTACCGACACCATCCAGTTATCCAACAGCGCAAGATTAAAAGGCTATTCAAGCCTTGATTCTTCGGCGCTAGCAGGTAAAGAAATATTCATTGCAGGAGAGAATCATACCTACCTCTCCAGTAACAGTAAGTTATGGATCCAAAACATTCGATATTTACACAAGTATGCCGGTGTACGAAATATTATAATGGAAAACGGGCGATCTAACGCCTGGTTGATCAATTCGTATATCCAAACCGGAGATACTGCCCTGTATAATGTCTTAAAAAAGTATGTGTTTGAAGAGTATGCCGACGTGTACAAATTGCTCATGAAGTTTAACTCAACATTGGATTCCAACAACAAAGTGAGGGTAATTGGTATTGATCTGGAAAGGGGAAGCTACGGCGCATTGAAAGTACTCAGTCTATTAATTCCACAAGACAAACAGGCGCACGACAGTATCGATTTGCATATTGAGAGTTTGATTGGGATGGCTATGTATCAAGACCGTGAAATATTCAAAGGGGAAAATGGAGATGAAGAATCGGACAACTATTATGGTTATACCTATTCGGCCAGAAGCACGCTGAGTCTTGTTATCGATAATTTTGGAAGACATGAGGAGCGCTACAAGACACTAATGGGCGAAAATTTTCCTCTGTTTAAGGATGTATTAATGGGGCTAAAAGATACACGATACTGGAATGGCCTTGAAAATCAGCAAACCATCCAGGATTACGTATATCGAGAAATGTACATGTACAATCGGTTTATCGAGGAATATGGAAAACACTCCGGAAATTACTACGGGCAGTTTGGACGATGCCATGCAACCAAAAAGAAAGCAGACAAAAACTCATGCGAGTGGTATGTTTTTAAAAGCTTGGCAAACAGACTTAAAGAATCCAAAGAGGCCGATCTGAAAGACCGAATTTTAACCCTGGGTATTCTGTATAAGTCGGACGATGATTATACGTTAGAGGACTGGTCTGACGTGACGGATCATATCGATCAAGTGTTTGATCAATTGGAAGACAATCGAATTTTGCTATATGACTTAAGGAAAGATACCAGTTTGCAGAAATTTTTTGTCGAGGACTTCGATTATTTGTTCTTTAATACCAATCATCCGAGTGAAGATCACCCGTATTACACCGAGGACTATGATTTTGGAGGCGCTGGGGAGCAACGTATCAAATTTGGGGTAACCTGTGGTCAATATGAAGTTGATATGGCGTCGATTGGTAGATTACACAATTCAGAAAACGGTCTTCAGATCAATAAGCCGTTAGTCATTCAAGGAGGATACTTCAGTACAATGAATGCCGATGTAAAAGGTCTGACAAGCGGGACTTATCTCGGTTTTGTCAGTAGCATTGAGTCATATGAGTCAGATTCATTAGGAAGTGTTACGTCTAAATTAGGCGGTTTTGTTTATAAAAGTTTGGTTCTCTATGACCTGTATCCCAATATGAAGGTAATCGACGTTCTGGTTGGAGGTTCCCTTGGCTATTCTCAGTTGACGGTGCGTTTAACGAAGGAAAATAATACAAGTGAGGACTTGCCCATTACCAGCGGTATTATTGGTGAGCGAAGTACATCCATCTATAAGAATCCAGCCTTGACAGGTTCACTCATCTTTGGTATTGATTTAAATCTGGGTAGAATCACCATAGGCAGCCAAATTGGAGCAACATACGATATGAGTAAGAAGAACTGGAGGTTAGACGGTGAATTGCTTTCTACGGGCCCAGAAACATCCTTAAGAGGCATGTTTGGCAATGTGCACGTTGGTTTAAACTTCGATATTTAACGGAGTACTTTTTTTATCACATCCAATTTACTATTCGTTTCTTCCCATTCCTTAATCGGAATAGAGGACGAATTTAAGCCCGCTCCGGCAAATATGTCTGCCTTGCTTTTTCCAAGCTTTGCGCAACGGATATTGACAAAAAGCTCGATGGACTGAGAAGATACGATGCCCATATAACCGCCAAATAGCTCTCGGTTAAACGATTCTGTGTTTGATATAAATCGCATGGCTTTCATTTTTGGATAGCCTGCAAGGGCAGGCGTAGGGTGAAGGTGGCTCACAACGTTGCCCCAGGAGATATTTGATGGCACAGTGGCCGTTATCGGGCTGCATATATGTTCAATAGGGCCTGTACTTTTTGTAAACGGTTTGTGTTTAACCACATTCAAAAAACCGAGTTCGATTAACTCATTACAAATGAATTCTCCAACGATTGCCTGTTCTTTAGTCTCTTTGTCTCCCCATTTAGAAGTCATACCTTTAGGTCGTGTACCTGCAAGGGCCATGGTCTCAAAATGATTCATATCAGATTTAAGAAAAAGTTCAGGACTTGCGCCAATCCAGGTTTCCTGGGATGCCAAATGCAGTAAGTAACAATACGAGGATGAAGACTTTGTGAGTTTTATGAATCGGGTCAATGGGTGAGTAGAGTCTGTCGCGATCTGTTGTTTTTGAGCCAAAACTACTTTGTGTAATTCGCCTGTGTCAAATATTTTTTTGGCCTCGCTTACCTGCATGGTGTAATCCTCCGAGGTGGTGTTTACAGTCGGATCATTTTCAGTTAATTCAAGATTTGGATAATCAACGAGATCATCAAATGCTTCTGCCGAGATAGAGAAATTTTCCAGACTGCGATACAATTTTGGGACTGAGGAGTCAAAGGCGCAAACACAAACCCCTGTGGTGTGTATGTGCCGTTCTAATGGGGTTGGAGTAGGGTCAAGAATGAATACGTCAATTTGGCTGGCCTCTGGTAAACGCAAACAAAAGAAACTGCTTCCATTTCGTATTCGATCCAAAAAATGGTTGAATTCTTTTTGCTTCATTTAGGGTCAATCACGGCGAGCGTCATTCGCGCTTTGCAAACCAATTTGTCATCTTCTGTGGTAATGTCAACGCTCCATACATGCGTGGTTTTGCCCGTGTGAATTGGAGTGGCTTTTCCATATACCCACCCCGACTTTACGGATCGGATGTGATTGCCATTTATTTCCAAACCAACACACATTTTGTTATCTGGTTTAACCCAGATGTTACCCGCAAAACTTGCTACAGATTCTACAAGAGCCATGCTTGCTCCACCATCCAGTATGCCGAAAGGTTGCATGGTTCTATGATCAACAGGCATTTTCATAATTAGGTAGTCAGGGCCGATCTCGACCATCTGCATACCGAGGTTTTCTGAAAGCGTGTTTTTTAACATGCTCTGTAATTTCTCAATTTTAATATTTTTGTGGTCGAACATTTAAGAAATAAAGTTGGCTACAAATAAAACGATTTATCTCATCAGACATGGGCAAACAGATTATAATCTGAAAGGCATTGTACAGGGAAGTGGTATTGACAGTGATCTGAACCAACATGGAATATCACAGGCTCAGGCATTCTATACCCATTACAAGCATATTCGATTCGATCATGTTTATACGTCCAGTCTAAAAAGAACCGTACAAAGTGTTGATCGTTTCATCCAGTCGGGTATACCTTTTACCAGGTTGTCGGAACTAAACGAAATTAACTGGGGTGTGTTTGAAGGCCAGGAAACTACCCGAGAGTCTAGAATGCAGTTTGACGAAGTAATACATGCATGGAGAAATGGTGAATTGCAAAGACCAATCAAAGGGGGTGAAAGCCCGAATGAACTCTATGATCGACAATTGAGGGGGTGGGATAAGATTAAAACGGACGAACACGAAACCATCTTGATTTGCATGCATGGACGAGCAATGCGAAGTTTTTTGTCCCTAATATTGGCAACACCGCTACGGGAAATGGACATTTACCCACATGCTAATCTGTGTCTATATGTGATAGAAATTAATGATGAGGGAAAAAGTTTGGTTCTTAAGAACGACGTAATGCACTTAGAATCTATACCGTCATAATCTCTTTTTCCTTGAGATCAAAAATACCATCGATTTTCAACGCGTATTTGTCTGTGGATTTTTGAACATCACCTTCAGCGTCTTTAGCCATGTCTTCAGACAAACCATCTTTTTGTAATTTCTTAATTTCCTCGTTCGCATCCCGTCGAATGTTTCGAAGACTAACCTTGCCATTTTCAACCTCCTTTTTAGCTGCTTTTACCAGCTCTATTCTTCTTTCCTCGGTTAATGGCGGAATATTAATAATGATAACATCACCATCATTTTGAGGGTTGTAGCCTAAATTGCTGTTGACAATAGACCGTTCGATGTCCTGGAGTAGAGATTTTTCCCAGGGTTGAATCACAATCGTTCGAGCGTCTGGCGTATTAACATTAGCCACTTGGTGAAGTGGAACTGTTGAACCATAATACTCGACAAGAACACCTTCCATCATTCCAGGTGTAGCTTTTCCTGCTCTTAACTTTGTCAATTCTTTGATTAAGTGCTCAATCGCACTTTCCATACCCAGCTCTAAATATTCAAAAATCGGTTTTAAGGTTTCGTCCATGTTCTCGAGTTTTTTGCAAACTTAATGGTTTTGAAAAATAATCAAAGTGTAAAAACGTCTCGCATATAGGTCCACTGTACCAATACCAGGGCAAATATGACACATAAGAGAATAATGTTGGTAAGCCATCGTGTTTTTAGGTGGTAGGTACCAAAACTGAGAATAAAGGCAATGGGTAGCGCTGCAAGAATTAAACCCCGTTCTGCTTGCTGTCCAGAAATTAAACTTACAATTACCGTAAAAACGATTTGAATGTAAAGGATGTTAATGACGGTTCGGTTTTGGGTTTGCATAAATCCAAGTCTGTTGTATACCAGAGGTGCCAGGCCAAGTATGATGAACAGCAAACACAAATAGGTATAAAGTAAATGTGGACTTTGTAAATGGTTCAAGTCTATTTGAAAGGAGAACGCATCCGTTAAACCCATTACCCACGATTCAGATATAAACAGGTAGGCGATAACTAAGGCAGATATGCCGACCATAAGAAATGAAACCACAACCAAATAAAATCGGTTCAGGTCGTTTACCGCAAATTGGTTGAGTAAAATGAGCAGAAAGGGAAGCATGAGAATAAATTTCGGATAGAACAAAAATCCTATGCAAAATAAAATTCCGGCCTCCATGAATATCTGATAGTTGGAAAGCTCTCGATCCTTGTAATAAAACAGCTTCTGGTAGAAAATGAGCCAAACAAAATTAGGGACGAGGGTTTCGAAGGAGCTAAACTGATCAGGTGTTAATGCAATAACCACCATAAACACCACCCAGGGCCAAATACTCCATTGTTCAAAAAAACGTGCGTTATGAATGATGCGTTGAAACCAAATAGATTGAATGAGAATGAGCACGACAAATACAAGCCTGTCTATCCATATTTTCTGAAAAATAGTGTCTTCTGGAACAAGGTACCAGGACTCATAAAAGGGGATAAAATTGGCAACAACTACGACCAGGGTCGCAAGAATCAGGGTGAATATTCCGCCTTTTTTTATTGCTGTTATCAATTGGGGTAATCCAATTTTAAGATCGAAAACTTGCGATCTTTTGTTATCGGCAATATTACCCGATTGTATCCAATTTGTTTCGCTTCTGAGGGAATAATTGAAACGAAATGATTGTCGGACCTCACCAAAATTTTATACGTCATTTGGCCATTAACGTCAAACATGTATTGCATCACATCACCATTCGTTCTAAGTCGATCGTTATACAGAATATAAATATGAGAACGCGTATTGGCAATGACTATTGAACTGTAGTACCCATTGTCGTTTAAGGAGCTTTGACTCTTATGGATAAGGTACTTCCATCGAATATTTAATTCAGGATTTACCGCTAATACCAAAACGTCGTCGAAGTTGTAGATGTTTCTGGCTAACGTAGTTGGCATTCCGTTGATGTATGTGACATCGGTCTCATTTGAAATTGATGAACGCTCTGCAACCAACGTTAGACCACCGTCGGTGTTTGGTATGGCTCGTTTAAGTTCGAAGTCTTCAACATCCTCAAAACGGAAACCATCTCCAGCTCCAAATAACTGCTCTTTAAATTCGTCTGTAAATTTCTGGTAGTTGGTTTTGGGGGTAACTGTAGAGTCTAGCCATAACTGGAAGTTAAACAGGCCTTGCGTTTTATTCGTTTCTTGATCAGCATACAACGCGGTCAGGTTGATCTTGTTCATAGATCTATCCCAGGAAAACATGGACTTTTTCAAATGGATTCCCGAATCCAAAATTTCATAATCTTTTAGTTTGTCTTGCTTAAAATTGTACCAGTATACTTCCACTTTGGCTGGACTTATTTCTTCTTTCCGATGCTCAATCTTACGCTGTGATATGAGGAAAAACGAATTGCCCGAGTTGTCAATCATGATGTTTGGCAAGTAAAAATTAGCATACCGAATTCCAAGTTCGTATCGATGATTGGCCAGATGATTCATTTCATTGTCCAGCACGTCGATACAGAGAATTCGACGAGCGTTTATGGATTTTTCTGTATGTGTTATCAGGATTTTTGATCGATCATTTGAAAAACGAACTCGAAAGTCTCCTTTATCATAAAAGTCGGCTAAAGAGGATGTTGCGATGGTCTTTTGTTTGCCAATCGGATTGATGTTGGCGTCATACCATTGGCACCTGACCTCATTTTGAAGCCCTTTGCGATTGTAATGCGCGGTTAGAAGCAATAAACCCTTGTCTTGAAGTTCTGCGTAGAGTAATCTCGATTTCTTTAAAGTGATGTTTTTAGAAAGCGCAAATCCCAAATGGGACCGATATCGCTCAATAATGATGTTTCGCGTAAGAAACTTGTTACGGAATCGAAGCATATATAGCCCAGTCTCATTTTGCCCAATAACACTAGTAAATACGGCACTTCCTTTGAGCTTTCTGGAGTTCGACCATTCTAAATCTTGTCCGAATACAGGCCCGCATCCAATGAATATTAAAATGGCTACCCATTGAAACATAATTTTGACCAATTTTGTGACCTTGTTTGCCATGTGTAAACAAAGAACGGAATAAATAGATTCTTAGCATTGAAGAAAGTTACGTATAAGGTAAAATCCGGAAAAATTGCGGAAAGCG
>CAYZWM010000102.1:9898-13883 GCA_964482155.1 uncultured Chitinophagaceae bacterium
TAATTGCGGTGGAAATACAAACGCAGTCGAATGAAGAGACTGATGATTATTTGACAGAATTGGAATTCTTAACCACCACTGCAGGGGCTGAAGTACAAAAGCGATTTGTGCAACGGCTTGAAATGCCCAATCCCAAAACCTATGTGGGGACTGGTAAACTGGTTGAAATAGCCCAATATATTGAAAAAAAAGAGATTGATGTAGCCATTTTTGACGACGAGCTGTCTCCTTCTCAGATCAGAAACATAGAAAAAGAGCTGAATTGCAAAATTATTGATCGAAGTACATTGATACTTGACATTTTTGCAAAAAACGCGAAGACCAACCGAGCCAAAACCCAGGTAGAACTTGCACAGAGTCAATACCTTCTGCCCCGATTAACCCGAATGTGGACTCACCTGGAAAAGCAACGTGGGGGTATCGGTATGAAAGGACCTGGAGAAAAGGAAATTGAAACGGATAGACGGATTATTCGAGATAAGATTGCATTGCTCAAGAAGAAACTTGTGCATATTGATAAGCAAGGATTTACACAACGCAAGAGTCGATCTGGAGAATTACGGCTGGCATTGGTAGGGTATACCAATGTGGGGAAGTCGACCATTATGAATGCGCTAACCAATGCGGATATTCTTGCGGAGAATAAACTATTTGCCACTCTCGATTCAACGGTGCGCAAGTTGGTTCTGACTAAGGACGCAGAAATATACATCCCCCCAATTATCACGCTAATCTCTGATACTGTGGGGTTTATACGGAAACTTCCACACCAGTTGGTGGAAAGTTTTAAATCTACGCTCGATGAAATTAAGGAATCAGAAATTTTGATTCACGTGGTTGATATTTCGCACCCCACATTTGAAAGCCAAATGGAAATTGTCGGAGACACCCTCACAGAAATTGGCGCCAGCAATAAAAAAGTGCTAACGGTGTTTAATAAAATTGATTCGTATAAACCCAGGCCAACAAGCGATGACATTTTCGAGGATGAAACACTTCATGACCTGGAGGATTTCAAGAAAACATGGTACGCAAATGAAAATGCACCGGCCATTTTTATTTCAGCGAAAAACAAAGACAATATCAATATGCTTCGGGCTGAGTTGTTTGAGTTGTGTAGCAAGTTGAAATATTGATCGACTGTTCTGGGGCGGTTATTGTTTTCTCTTTTCCATTCAGTCTGATTTGTAATCTTAGAGAACACGAATCAGTTCCTAACCAATTCTCACTTGTGTTAATCGAAGGCGTTATTCGGATTTTAATGCAGGATGTATATTCGAGGAAATTATTGTAAATGGCATTTCTGGAAGTTAATAGCGTAACAAAGGGTTATGAAGGGCATTTGGCCATAAAGAACCTAAACTTTTCTATACCCAAAGGAAGTATTTTTGGCTTGTTGGGCCCCAATGGCGCAGGAAAAACAACGTTGATTCGAATTATAAATCAAATAACCGCAGCAGACAGCGGTGAGGTTATTTTTGATGGTGAGAAACTGAACCCTTCCCATGTTGCTCGTATTGGTTACCTACCTGAGGAGCGTGGTTTGTATAAAAAGATGAAGGTGCTTGAACAAATTGTCTATTTCGGACGGTTAAAAGATCTTTCCAAAAAAGAGTCCGAAAAAAGAGCCTTGTTTTGGCTTGAAAAATTCGACCTTCTTCCCTGGAAGATGAAAAAAGTAGAGGAGTTAAGTAAAGGGATGGCTCAAAAAGTTCAGTTCATTATTACGGTTCTTCACCAGCCAGAATTGATTATTTTGGATGAGCCTTTTAGTGGCTTTGATCCGGTAAATACAGAATTGATCAAAGAGGAGATCAAACGACTAAGAAATGAAGGAGCAACAATCATTTTTTCCACTCACCGGATGGAATCGGTGGAGGAAATTTGTGACTATGTAGGCATGATTAATTTGTCTCAAAAAGTGCTTGAAGGCAGTGTGTTGGACGTTCGGACAGCATTCAAGAATAACGAATACGAAGTGCTGTTTAAAGGCGAATTGAACGGGTTGACGTATCAACCTCATTTAACTGAGCCAGAAGATAGTCTCGGCCTAAAGAGGGCTGTGTTTATTATCGAAGAGGATAAGGCCAGAGACCTGATAAATCAGCTCAATCAACAAGTGCAAATTGCCTCATTTAGTGAGAGTTTGCCAAGCATTAAAGATATTTTCATTCAAAAAGTAGAGGAGGGGATAAATGGGTAAAATTGGATTAATAACCTGGAGAGAGTACATCACTCGAGTGAGAAAGAAGTCATTTTTAATAATGACCATATTGGGGCCGGTTTTGATTGCCGGATTCTATGCTATTATAATATTTTTAGCGGTTAGTGACAGCATCGGAAAGGATCAGGAAAAAGTGCTGATCTATGACGAGGCGAACGTCGTTAACCAGGGCCTGAAGGAAGACGATCGTATGGCCTTCGGTTATTCAACAGGTTGGGAGGATCGGAATTTAGACTCCATGAGAGATCAGGGATATTCTGGCCGTTTGGTCATCCCGGCTGATTTTGACATCTATAGTCCCAAAGGAATTGTATACGAATCTGAAAATTCCCTTTCCATTGAATCAAAGGAGCGAATTAATCATCGTATTTCACAAGCGATATCAGATGGGAAAATGGCGAGTTTGGGTGTTTCCAAAGAATCTATGGATAGTCTTAAAACCCGGGTGGGTTTAACCGCATTGACCTTAGACGAATCAGGAGAAGCGAAGAACAGCAGCACTGTATTAAACACAGGCATTGGAATGGCTATGTCGTTCGTGATATATTTCTTCATTTTTCTCTATGGCGTTCAGGTCATGAAAGGTGTTATTGAAGAAAAGACGAATCGCATTGTGGAGGTCATTGTATCCAGTGTAAAGCCTTTCCAGTTAATGATGGGCAAGGTGTTTGGTATAGCTATGGTCGGGCTGACTCAGATTATCATTTGGGTTGTTCTTTCCATCGTGTTGGTGCTTTTGATAACCGTTGGCATAATGGGTGGGGAACTTGGGCAACTCATGGAATTGTCTCAGTCCGCACAGGCACCTTCACCAGAACTTCTAGCTCAAATGGGTGTTTCTGACCAGGCAGGAGATTTAATAGCCAGCGTAATGGCCTTAAATTTCCCGTTTATCCTGTGCACCTTCGTGGTCTATTTCTTAGGGGGGTATTTGCTGTATTCAGCCATGTTTGCTGCTGTTGGAGCTGCCGTTGATTCGGAGACTGATACCCAACAATTTATGTTGCCTATAACACTTCCTCTGGTATTCTCAATTGCCTTGTCAACCAGCGTAGTTTTACGAGATCCAAACGGAGCTCTCAGTTTTTGGTTAAGCATTATTCCGCTAACGAGCCCAATTGTCATGATGGTGCGTGCTCCATTCTTGAATTTAGCTACGCAATGGTGGGAAGTTTTGCTGTCCATCAGCTTACTCATCGGAGCATTCTGTTTTACCATTTGGTTGGCCGGACGAATTTACCGAACAGGTATTCTAATGTATGGTAAAAAAGCAACTTATAAGGAGCTATTTAAGTGGCTGTTTTATAAAGCATAGATACCGTTGTTGTTAATAATACGTTAGATATATAACGAGGGAATTAAGCGTTAATGCACTTCCTCTTGGTATATTTGAAACTATGGTAAGGAAAGGCATTTCTTATTTGTGTGGTGTGTTGATTCTGAGCGTGTTACTTGTCGTTCAGGTAGAGGCTCAGACCGATAGCATCTATAGGGTTTTAGGAAAACACCTTGATGATGTTGAGTCCGTAGCCATCGCACCAAATGACTTCTATGTGGCCACAGGTTCATGGGACAATACCGTCCAGGTATTTACCGGAGATTCTAACTTTACATATTTTCAAACGTTAGCTGGGCACAATGCTGCAGTATCTGCAATTGGTTTTAGCGGCCATGGGGAAATGTTGGTTACAGGTGGTAGAGATTACAAGCTTATGGTCTGGAGTAAGCTTGGGAAAAAGAAATTTGAATTGGTTCGTGAAT
>CAYZWM010000103.1:0-7271 GCA_964482155.1 uncultured Chitinophagaceae bacterium
GTCATCAGTGTGGCAACGTGCACAACGAAGCTGAGTTTTGCGGACTTTACAAGAAAAATGATGCTGGTTTGACTAGAGAAGATGTAGCAGAGAATAATACAACGTTACCAGGGTTATTCCTCTAATATTTTACCCCAAGCTTCTTCAAAATAAAGTGAAGCAACCAGGCTGGACCGATCAATAGGAATTGAACATCCTCCAAAAACGATGGCTTTTTGCCCTCTATTTTATGCCCTACAAATTGGAACACCCAGGCAATGGCAAAAATGCCTAAACTTATGAGTGCTAAACGCCCATCGAGTTGCCAAACCAATCGATAAATAACGTCGTTACCCCAAAGGCAAAATAACCCCCAACCTATAAAGGCTATAAACATGATTTTGGATAAACGTAGATAGTAGATGTACACTACGACCATGGCCACCGTAGCCCAACTGACCCAAATCGATTTTTCCAAACCACCAGGAACTGGAATGGCGTACAGTAACCCAACAATTGAAAAGAAAATGGCAGGCACACATATCCAGTGTATGAATTTGTTGGTTTTGTTCTGATGGCTTTCGCCATACTTGTCGAGGAGAGATTCAAGAGAACGCATGTCAATACTGTTTTTGGGTGTTTAAAAATACGCTTTTTGATAATACCTCTGTAGCCGGGTTCTGATATACGTTCTTCTTTGTTCATTTTTCCTTGATGAAAAAGAACCAAAACCGCAGTAAGTCGTTCGCTAAAAAAAGTGGTTAAACTATTGTCCGTGTATGGTTCAATAGCAAAAAATGAAAAACTGGAAATCCGTGTGGTAGATCTAGTATGCTAGCAATTCTGAAAGAACTGCTGTTACCTTATCTCCGTTGGGAAGCATCTCTTTTTCCAAACTCATATTCATAGGTACCGCAGGCGTATCTACGCTGCCCATAGTTTGAACGGCCGCATCCAGCGACTCAAAACAGTTTCTGGAGATTCGGCCAGCAATAGCTTCTGCAAAGGAGTTGTTTAAGGTTTCTTCGGTGAGCACCAAAACCTTTCCATGTTTACGAGCCTGCGCATAAATGGCCTCATTATCACACGGACTTAATGTTCTCAAATCTAAAATTTCGATCTGGTCATTGAAGTTCTTTGCGGCAGCTTTTGCCCAATATACCCCCATTCCGTAGGTAATTACTGCTACAGATTCTCCATTTTCGATAGCTTCTTCCGACGCTTCAAGAATCACATTAGCCTTACCCAAAGGAATCATATAATCTTCTGATGGCTCAGGCGTTTTGGCGCCTTCTGTACCTGGAACCTTGCTCCAATAAATGCCTTTGTGCTCAAACATCACCACTGGATTCGGATCATAGAATGCGGCTTTCATCAAGCCCTTCATATCCGCAGCATTACTGGGGTAAACAATCTTTATTCCTTTAATAGGTAAAATGCTGCTTTCTACTGTTCCTGAATGATAAGGTCCACCTCCGCCATACGCACCCGTAGGGATACGAATTACACTCTGCACGTGGTATTTACCTCCACTCAAATAACCCGATTTACTCAGTTCAGTAACCAATTGGTTGATACCTGGCCAGATATAATCTGCAAATTGAATTTCAACTACAGGTTTGCACCCCACGGCACTAAAGCCTGCTGTCGAACCTACAATATAAGCCTCTTGAATAGGTGTATTAAACACTCTATCTGTTCCGTATTTCTGAGCTAAGGTAGCCGCTTCGCGGAATACACCGCCTAATCGAATGCCTACATCTTGTCCATATAACAATGCCTCAGGATGCTTTTTTAGAATCTCATCCATGGCGTGTAAGGCGGCATCCACCATCATAATGGTTTCTGCTCCTTCAGGGTTTCGCTCTCCTTGCTCTTCAACGATGGGCGTTGGAGCCAATACGTGATCCGTAAGCGTATGTGCTTCCGGTTCTGGCGCATTCACAGCTTTCTCAAACTCGCCTGCTATAAATACATCTGCCTCTTTTTGTATCGCAGCAAGCTCTTGCTCATCAGCACCCAATTCTATAAGAAGTGCTTTAAGTAATGGGAATGGGTCATCTTCAAGATCTTCCTCCAAGTCGTCGCGATACCATTCGCTTCGAACACCGCTGGTATGATGGCCGAGCAACGGTACATTTGCATGTACTAACATAGGGCCCCGGTTTTCCCGAACCCAGGTTATCGCCTTGGCCATTCCATCGTAACATGAAACGAAATCAGACCCATTGATCCGTTGTGTTTTTAAGCCTTTAAAACCTTTGGCAAATTCAAAGGCATCCATCGCTCTCATTTCTTTTCCACTCGCTGAAATTCCCCAGTCATTATCCTGAACCAGGTACAAAATTGGTAGCTCGTGTAGAACAGCCATTTGCAATGCCTCGCTGACCTCTCCTTCGGTCATCGAACCATCTCCAATAGAGCACACCACAATAGGGTTCTCATCTTCTAACAGGCCTTGTTGCTCTTGATATTTTAATCCGTGTGCAATACCCGTTGTTGGTATTGCTTGCATCCCAGTGGCACTACTTTGGTGAGCCATTTTGGGCATATCCGATCGGCTTAACGACGGGTGAGAATAATAGGACCTACCACCCGAAAAAGGGTCTTCTGCTTTAGCAAGCAGTTGCAGCATTAACTCGTAAGGTGTCATCCCCATACCCAAAAGCAACGACTCATCCCTGTAATACGGGGCGACCCAGTCTTGATTTTGGAGTAAGTATGCTGTTGCCAATTGAATGGCTTCATGTCCCTTAGAGGTTGAATGCACATACTTGGTAATTGGACGATTTTCTTCATAAATATCTGCCATAGCACGACTCTCACACATGCTTTTATATGCCCTTTTTATGATTTCAAAGCCCACTGGACTTCGCCTAATCGATACGTATTTTGCCTGTTTCATTTAGTGCTGCAAGTTTAATCATTATTTATGGCAGTTCCAGAGGTGAATTCAGTGTTCTCATTAAGGTCAAACCAGGTGTTTAATCATAAAAAAAGCAGCCCTTGTAAAAAAGGCTGCCTTGTCTAAAGTAAACGTGTATAAAAAGAGTATTTATCTCCTGCGTCGGTTGGGTCCGTTGTGTTGCTGGGCAACAAATCGGTTCAGTTGTCTGACACTACTATCGAACGTAAAGTTTTGAGAAACTCCCTGAAAGTTCTGTTTGTCAACAACAAATGGGTAGGCAAATTTTGCGAGTTGCAATCTTGACCTGTCAAAGGTCATTAATCGCATAAGACTACCTATCTCACCACTCGTTGGGCGAGAGCTTCGGGCAAATTGCTTTGCAATGGCCAGCTTATCTTTATCAAATGTTGCCGATCGCATTTGCATTTTAGTCGTCGCAAACGCATTGTGGTATCCACCATTGTGTCCACGTCTACGAGGTTGTACATCGTATCGTCGTCTCTGTGGATGGTGATTTCTGTAATGACGTTTTCGTGCAGGTGGACTTATTCGACGTACATCGGTTACCCGTAATCGAAGATTGTCTGTTAGCCTTGCAAAAACGGCCGATCGAAATGGAATGTTAATGGTTCCATTGTACAATACTTCACGTCCGTGATTACGATGATTTCCACGTCCCTGACGGCCAAACACTTCGACGATTCGTACGCGATGTGTTCCTGCTCGAAGATGGTAGACATCCAGATTGCCCCTAACATCTGTGTATCGAATTCCATCTACAACCACAATGAAATTTCCGTCATTGAATAAGTTTAAATGGAGCTTGGAGCCAATGGCTGCTGAAGCACTATTACTGAATAGGCTAATGGCCATTAAAATAAATAGAGTAAAGGTTGTTTTCATAATATTTCTGTTCGTTAAAAATTGACAATCACTACTAGAAGGCCAATATGCATACCCAACACCACTTGTTATTTTAATTATCTGAAAATCAATACAATAGCATCCAATAGTACATACCATTTTTGTACACTTAACTGGACAATAAAAGCATTATATTATGCATTTCGTTACTGAATTGTATGGGTATTTCACAATGCATTTGACAATAAATTTACGCTCCGAAATGGGTTCCTTTTTTAATATTATAGCGCCCAATTAAAGATTTACGATAATGTGTATTATCAATTCGTTCAAACCTAATCTGCTTTACTGCGTTTCCATATCTTTGCCCCATGCAGACCGCGCTTAACGTATATAATTCGAAAAATCGAAAATTGGAAAAGTTCGAACCCATAAACCCTCCTTTTGTAGGTTTATATGTGTGCGGACCAACCGTTTATAGTGAGGTACACATTGGAAACGTCAGAACCTTTTCTTCGTTTGATTTGATATATAGATATCTGTTGCATTTGGGATTTAAGGTTCGTTATGTCCGAAACATCACAGACGTCGGTCATTTGCTTGACGACTCGTCGGAGGATAGAATTTCCAAAAAAGCACGTTTGGAAAACATCGAACCCATGGAAGTCGTCCAACGTTATACCGTCGACTTTCATCAAACCATGCATAAATTTAATGCGCTTCCTCCAAGTATAGAGCCTACGGCCACCGGTCATTTGATTGAGCAAATTGAATTGGTTCAACAAATTATGGATGAAGGTCTGGCCTATGAATCGAATGGCTCGGTGTATTTTGATGTTGAGAAATACAATGCCACTGAAAATTACGGTGAATTATCGGGCAGAAACATAGAAGACTTACTGAGCAATACCAGAGCGCTTGATGGCCAAAGTGACAAACGACATCCTGCGGATTTTGCCCTATGGAAAAATGCAGAACCCGAACACATTATGAAATGGGAATCACCCTGGGGAATTGGATTTCCTGGCTGGCATTTGGAATGTTCTGTAATGAGCACCAAATACCTCGGAAAAACGTTTGACATTCATGGAGGTGGTATGGATCTCAAATTTCCTCATCACGAATGTGAAATTGCCCAAAACAAGGCCGGGTATAAGAAAGATCCGGTTAAGTATTGGCTGCATACCAATATGTTGACCTTCAATGGTAAAAAAATGGCCAAGAGTGAAGGGACAGGCATCACGCCTAGAGAACTCATAGAAGGAGATCATCCGTTACTTACTCAGGCCTATAGTCCAATGACCATTCGGTTCTTTATGCTTCAGGCACATTATAGAAGCACTCTGGATTTTAGCAATGAAGCGTTACAGGCTGCCGAAAAAGGGTTGAAGAGGTTAACGACTGCTCTAGCCGCTGCAAATACACTAGAAACATCAACCGCATCCAGCTTAAGCATTTCGGAGCTTAAAGAAAAGCTCTACGCGGCAATGAACGATGATTTCAATTCGCCCATTGCTATTGCCCATTTGTTTGAGGCCGTTAAGTGGATCAACCTGATTAAAGAAGGAAAGGAAACAATAACTGAATCTGACCTGAATGATTTGAAGACCTTGTTAAATAACTTCGTTCTAGACATTCTCGGTTTACAAGATGAATCGAATGGGGATGATTCAGCCAAAATTGATGGGTTAATGCAGTTCGTTCTTAAACTGCGACAAGATGCAAAGAATAACAAAGACTATGCGCTTTCTGATACCATCCGAAATCAATTAAAAGAGCTCGGATTTGAAATTAAAGACGGTAAAGAGGGCACCACGTACACAACTCAATAATGAAAATTAAACACCTATTCATAGGCTTCGTTTGCCTGACTATTTTTGGTTGTTCAAACGATGTAAAGGATCCGAAACAACACAATACAGATCCACCTAAACCAGTTCAGAAAGCAGTAAAGGTTAATTTCAATGCGGACTCTGCCTACAAATATGTTGCTGACCAGGTCGCTTTTGGTCCTCGAGTACCTTATACGTCTGCCCACAGCAAAACAGTTCTGTACTTACGAAAAAGGCTTGCTGAATTTTGTGACACCGCATACATTATGAGTGGTCAACACACAAATGACCATCAGGAGGTTATATCCGTTAGCAATGTGATGGGTCGATTCAATATTGATAATCCAAAGCGATTTGTTCTTGCTGCCCATTGGGATACGCGTCCACAAGCCGATGAAGATCCGGAAAATGCAACAACACCTGCCGATGGTGCCAATGACGGTGCAAGTGGTGTCGGCATTTTAATTGAAATTGCCAGGCAACTTCAAATCTTAAACCCGTCGCTGGGTATCGACATTATATTCTTTGATCAGGAAGATGGCGGGGAATCTGGTGGAGACCCAGATACCTGGTGTATCGGTTCCCAGAATTGGGGCGACATGGCACTCAATTCTGATTATGAAGCACAAAATGGAATTTTGTTGGATATGGTAGGTGCCAAAGGAGCGACGTTTGCTCATGAATTATATTCCGTTGAATTTAACCACGGCCTTCTACTGGAAACCTGGAAAACGGGACAAAGTCTTGGATATGGTAGTTTTTTTAGAAACATACAGGGTGGTATGATCACAGACGATCACGTGTATATGAGTCGATATGCTGGAGTGCCTTCTATTGACATTATTCACCACGACTTAAATACCAGAAATCGATTTCCAGATCATTGGCATAAACACACCGACAATATGGACGTTATCGACCCTAAAACCTTAAAGGCCGTTGGTCACACCGTTCTTCAAGTCGTGATGAACCACAATTGATTTTATTTTTTCCTGATATTCGTGTCTCCGCTTAAATAGAATAATATGAACACCTTTTTCCTTTCCATTTTCACGTTTCAAAACCTGGGTGATTTGGTCATGCTTGTTTTATTACAAGCGGTTTTGGGCTTTGATAACTTATTATACATCTCGCTGGAATCAAAAAAAGCTCCATTAGAGCGTCAAAGCTATGTTCGAAAGATGGGTATTGGTTTGGCTATCGTTTTCCGGATTGCCCTCCTCCTTATTTTAATGAAGGTTATTCATTTGGTAGAAAAACCCCTTATTAATATTGACATTGAAAATGTTCTGGTCGCTCATTTTGATCTCCATAGCATTATACTACTGGTTGGAGGCATGTTTATTATCTATACGGCCCTAAAGGAAATTTTACATATGATGAGTATGGATCAGCTGGATAATGCCGATCAGGCTTCAGGTAAAAAGAGTACCCGACGAGTCATTTTCTGGATTGTACTCATGAACCTGGTATTTTCGTTCGATTCGATTTTAAGTGCAATGGCCCTTTCCGATGTTTTTGCCGTTATGGCAACAGCCATTGTCATTGGTGGTTTGCTTATGATTTGGTTGGCGGATCGAGTTTCTACCTTCTTACAAAAAAATCGCATGTACGAAGTACTGGGTCTGTTTATCCTATTTGTAGTTGGTATTATGCTGCTCTCTGAAGTAGGACACCTGGCACATATT
>CAYZWM010000103.1:7281-13833 GCA_964482155.1 uncultured Chitinophagaceae bacterium
GCTCACAGAAGGAGGCGAAAAAGCAGGACTGACCATTGCTGGAAACGCCATCACCCATATGAACAAAACGACGTTTTATTTCGTCATTACCATCC
This sequence comes from uncultured Chitinophagaceae bacterium, assembly GCA_964482155.1. GTDB lineage: Bacteria > Bacteroidota > Bacteroidia > NS11-12g > UBA9320 > UBA987. The sequence continues at coordinate 7,377 of CAYZWM010000103.1, forward strand.
TCGTGCTGATTGATATTGTACAAGGTCGCTACCAGAAGAAACTGGCGAAAGCAAACAGTTAGTTTATGATTCGTTTTCAAACAGTTAAAAAGTATTCTTCGTTTAACTTTGTCTTATGCAGCAGGAAACAGCTTTAGCTATTCTCAAGTCTGGAAGAAATGCCTTTCTTACCGGTTCGGCGGGTACAGGAAAAACATACGTTCTGAATCAGTACATCAAATACCTTCAGAGTCGTAAAATTCCTGTAGCCATTACTGCATCTACAGGAATTGCTGCTACCCATATGAATGGGCAAACCATTCACTCCTGGTGTGGTATGGGTGTTAAAAACAGCATCTACGAGGTCAACCTCAATCAGCTTGCAAGTAAAAAGTACCTTCAAAAGAATGTGGGTAAGGCCAAGGTGCTAATCATTGATGAAATATCGATGCTGCACAAAAACCAACTTCAGATGGTGGACGAAATCTTGCAACACATGCGAGAGAGTTTTGAGCCATTTGGAGATATACAAGTCGTCTTATCGGGTGACTTTTTTCAACTTCCTCCGGTGACCAAAAATGAAGAACCCAACCGCGAGAAATTTGCCTTTATGAGTACGTCGTGGGTTGATGCCAAACTTACCGTTTGCTATCTAACGCAGCAATTCAGACAAACCGATAACGAGCTCAATGAAGTGCTCAACGAAATTCGCAAAAACGACGTATCCACAAAAAGTCGCGCTTTATTAGATGAAGCCGTATTTAACCGCTTTCGCGAAGAACCTACTCGATTGTACAGCCATAATTTTGACGTCGATCGCATCAACCATCAAGAAATAGAAAATCTTGCAGGTGAAGCCGAGGTTTTTATGGCCACAACCAAAGGGAATCAGGGATTGAAAGAAATGCTTCAAAAATCCGTATTGGCGCCTGATACCTTATTGTTAAAGGAAAATGCTCGCGTCATGTTTGTAAAGAACAACTATGAAAAAGGCTTTATGAATGGCACATTGGGCACCGTGGTTGGATTTAGTGGCGAGACCGGTTATCCGCAAATCGCTTTAAGTGGCAAACGCGAAATTGAAGCCGAACCTGAAGCATGGTCCATTCAAGATGAAAGTGGTAAAACACTTGCTTCATACTCACAGATTCCACTGAGGCTTGCCTGGGCTATTACGGTCCATAAGAGTCAGGGAATGACGTTGGAGGCGGCCGAAATTGACCTGACCAAAACGTTTGAACCTGGACAGGGTTATGTTGCGCTTTCCCGATTAAAAGATATTAATGGATTACGCCTTTTGGGATACAATGAGGTCTCCTTACAGGTAGATGGTCTGGCCTTAAAGGCCGATGCCCGATTTCAAGAATTAAGTCAAACGGCCGAAAATTCGTTGGATATGGGCGTTCTGGAACAAAGCTTCGACGCCTTTGTCAAACACTGTGGTGGCCTGATCGACCCAAAAGATATCAAGCGACACAAAGCAAAGAAGGAAGCTAAGGTTAAGAAAATCAGTACGCAGGATCAAACAAAGGTTCTTTTTGAACAAGGTTTAACTCTGGATGATATTGCCGACCAACGGGGATTAACAACAGGTACGGTGGTTAGTCACCTTGTTGAACTCAAGTCCAAACACGATCATCTTAGCTTTGAACACCTTAGACTTGAACTGGTTGGTATAGAAGAAATGGAACAGGCGCTGAACAAAATCAGGGACCGAAAAAATGCGGACGATTTCTTCGAAAATGGTATTGTTCGATCCAAAACCATGTTTGATGCACTCAAGGGAAAATTCTCTTACGAGAAGATCAATCTATTCAAATTATTCCAGTAGAAACGTGTGAATTACGTGTCGAAAACTGTCTCCATTTGGGATATAAGTTTCATAGCGAGACAAATTGCCATAAAACACCATTTACCAACTACTTGATTATAAGCATCTTACAGGTTTGGCAGGCCGTTTGTTCATTTACTATCGGACAATGACCTCGGTCTAGTCCAATTTTAATAGTCGCTTGTATGAAAACTTATTACTTTACTCTTTTAGCTGTTTTGTGCTTTTTTAATTTTAACGCCAACGCTCAGCAAACTTGTTTCACCATCTCAGATTATGAAAACAAGATTTACAAATTCAACTTATCAGACGGAACCATTTTAGACTCGAAATCCTTGTCCAGTCTATCTTCTCCGGAAGCTTCAACGTTAAACCATAAAGGAGACACGTTATGGATTCTTAACCAGGATGAGTTGCACTATATATTGACCAGCACGTCTTCTTTAGCGAATACCAAAGTATCTGGGTCTAATATCAGCGGTCAAACGTTAAGCGGATCATTAGGGTCTCGTACCATTAGTGATTTTGATGCTATGAGCATTGACACGAATGGAAACATTTGGGCAGGTACGTCGACAAATGACCCTTGTCTACTTGTGGTTATCGACCCGTCTACCGGAAATGTAAAAGAAGACTTCTTCGGTACAAACAAAGATTATCTTGTGGTAGATAACAGTTCATGGTCTGCGTTGCGATTTGATGCCATGGCATTTGACCCATTAAATAATGAGTTGTACGGCAATATGAATGGCACAAGTCAAAACTACGACTACCTTTTTAAAATCAACACAACAACGGGTAGCATGGACTTGGTTCGTCAGTTCAACACCATCAACGATATAGAAGGTATGGGATTTGATGCCGTTGGTGACTTATATGTTACTACGGGTTCAAATGCGAGTTCATCATCGATCGAAAACACCCTTTGGAAAGTTGATCTTATCAATGGAGAAGTAACGAAGTCGTTTAACCTTTGGGGTGGCGACATGGAAACTTGCGACTGTATATTCGGAGATCCGATCAGCACCGTTGAGGTTTCTGGTTATGTGTTTTATGACGAAAATAAAGACACTACGTTTGACGGTGGTGACTATGGTAAAAACAGCTTCCTGGTTTCCTTGTATGAGGATGTAAATGGTAACGGTACCTACGACAGTGGTACGGATGTTTTTGTAGATTCGACACGAACCTATGCAGATGGTTTTTACAAATTCAGATTAAACTATACATCAGGAACGGAAAAATACGTGCTATTTTCAGACACAAATGACCTTCCAACTTACAACGATTACACCACAGATAATATTGAGGTGGCTAGTTTTACCTCCGGTCGACAAAAAGATGAAAACAACAACTTTGGTTTTGTTGTAGATTCTACGAATTTCATCAACATAATATCCGGAACTATATATGCAGATGCAAACGAAGATGCCAATCTAGATTCGAATGAAGATGGCGTATCAGGCGTAAAGGTAATTCTCTATGCGGATGACAATTGTGACGGCGTACTTGACTCAGGCGAGCAAGAATTGGAAAGCACGATTGTAGGAGCGGATGGAAAATATTCATTTATTAGAACGTATTCTCCTTCAACCACAACAACCTCAGTAGTAACCATTACAAAAACCGTATCGTCGAGTTATGATGATGCATCAGAATATAGCTACGGCGACATGGACAGAACGGATAATGATTTCCATTTGGGAGATAAAACGGCTGGTATTCGATTTCAATCGTTAAACATTCCACAAGGAGCAACCATTACCAGCGCATATATCACACTTACCGCTGAAGGGGATAAAACGGAAAGCACTGAAATTAAGATTTATGGTGAAGATGCAGACGATGCGGACGCTTTTGGTTCTTCGGACAACGACATCACCAATCGGACAAAAACCTCTAACTCATCTACCTGGTTTCCAGGTTCATGGACAAAATACGATGAATACAATACCGTTGATTTAAGCGATATAGTTGCAGAAATTGTTGGACGAACCAACTGGGATTCTGGTAACGACATGGTGTTTATTCTAAAGGCAATTGACGGTCATAGAGATGCGTATACCTACGACGGAAGTACGTCAAAAGCACCTAAATTGGTACTGATGTACCAAACAACAACTACGACCGGTAGTTCTACTGTATGTTACACAACTAAAATTGACACATCAACCAAACCTTCAGGTTCATACTTAACCACAGACAATGTGGAGGCCGCCGTTTTTACATCTGGTGGAAATCACGATTCATTAAACGACTTCGGTCTTTGGGGTGGTGCTCTTCCAGTGGAATGGTTATCGTTTAAAGGTCGATTTGTAGGAAATGTTGTTCAATTAAACTGGGCAACGGGTTCGGAAGATAACAACAGTCACTTTGTGATTGAACGAACCCATGATGGAGCCCATTGGGAAACACTTGGTGAGATAAATGGCGCTGGATTTTCCGTAGAAATTAACCGATATCAGTTTATCGATGAGGACCCATATGGTGATATTAATTACTACCGAATCAAGCAAGTTGATTTTGACGGAGAATACGATTACTCAAGAGTAGAAATCGTAAGCAGCTTGACAAAACGTGCTCATTTTAACATCGATTTATATCCAAACCCTGCGCATAACCAAGTGGTTGTTCAATGGAACACAGGTTCCCAAAATGGCCAGATTCAGGTTATCGATCTGAGCGGAAAGATAGTCGTGGATAAGAGTGCAAAAAACAGCACTTCTACCCAAATTGACCTTAGTAATTTTGATACTGGAATATACTTTGTAAAGTATACCAATGGAACAGAAAGTATTGTAAAAAGACTTGTGGTAAAACACTAAACAAGTTTCACAGCCTAGCAGCGAACGGCCCTCTGTCTTTGGATAGGGGGCTTTTTTATCAAATTCATTTAGAAACGCTAGACCAGTCGTTCATTAATTTAGTCCCTTTACACGAACCAAAACTCAACCTATTTATTCGGTCTACGACATCTCTGTTTAAGAAGGGGTGGCCAATAGACAATAAACCACCGCCTCCATAAACACAGAAATGCTAGTTACTCCTCCCGGTCATACTTGCAGCAACCAGGTAGGCCTTTGTAGCTCTCTTTTTTAGCCTTAACGGTGTCTGTATCGTAGCCGGCATTCGCAATTTTTGCTTTTATGGTTTCCAGTGAAATTACATGCGGATCATATCCTACTACTATCGTTTTACTGTCTACGTCCCAATTCGCATTGGAAACACCGCTGAGTTTATTAATTGACCCCTCTATATTTCTTTTACACATACCACAATTCCCAGATACATTGAAGGTATCAACTACCTCATGATTTACCTCTGTTGTTTCTGGAACTGAGGCATAGGAATTGGTGTTTTGGCTTACTACGATTAGGTTAGTAAAAAGAAGAACAATGCTTAAATACGTTTTCATATTGTGTTTTTAAATTTTTTAATATTAATAATCGAATGCGGTTATTCAGGACGGGTATATAAAGAGAAAGATACAGGGCAACATCTCGTTACCCTGCACTTTCAGTGGTCCGTCGTAAAACCAAATTCTTAAAATGGGCTACTGTATTCTGGATTCGTTGTTAATTCTGTATCTGTTAATGTTTTTAAGAAATTAACCAAATCCGTTTTATCCTGATCAGACAATCGTAAACCCGTTCCTCGTGTCTGTTCAAGAGCTGCGTCAAGTGTGGTAGAAACCTGTAAACCCGTATTATAATGGTTAACCACTTCTTCAAGCGTTTTGAATCGACCATCATGCATATACGGTGCGGTAATGGCAATGTTTCTTAGACTAGGAACTTTCATTTTCCCAATGTCTTCCGCTTTACCCGTTACTTTTTCTCTTCCGTTGTCTTTTATGGAGCCATTGGCATCAAGCCCATTATTCATATACTGATCATTTTCAAAGTTTGCGCCGCTGTGGCAATGAGCACAATCTGCTCCACTTTTATCTGGAAAAAACTCGTTATACTCCAGGAAAAATAAATCTTTACCACGTTTTTGACTTTCAGTATAAACTGTCGAATCCGTAAGAAATTGATCGTAGGTTGACTGGTACGATACAATGGAGTTCATAAATTGCTCCATAGCAAGTGACATCTTTTCTGACGTTATTTCTTCCGAACCAAAGGCTCGTTTAAATTGGTCTTTATAGGATTGTTTGGCAGAAAGTTTGACGATCACATTTTCCAATGTTTCGTTCATTTCCAACTCGTCTTGAATGGGTCCCAAAGACTGGTCTCGCACTAAATGTGCTCTTCCATCCCAGAAAAACTCGTTTGTATTCCATGCCATATTGAAAACAGCCATAGCCTGACGACCGCCTGGTAAGCCTTTTACACCAATCGAGAATTTAGCTGTATCACTAAAGCCAAATTCCTGTAGGTGGCAACTGGCACACGCCATTGATCCATCCTGAGACAACATTTTTTCGTAAAACAACATCCGACCAAGTTGAACACCCTGAACCGTTAACCCATTGTCTGATGCGATATCTGGCGTTGGGAATGTTCCATATTCCAAAAGATATGGCGATTGATCCCACTCCACCGTTTCCACTATTTTTTCATCGTTGTCTTTACAACTATAAACCAGAGCGACAAATGCACTCATGATCAATATTACTTTTAACTTCTTCATTTTATAAATCTT
>CAYZWM010000104.1:0-5574 GCA_964482155.1 uncultured Chitinophagaceae bacterium
AATGTAGCGACTGTCATCCTGAGGAGCCATGTTTTTTGATACGACTCCGCCAAACGAATATACAAAATGAGTTTCGTAAATTTCTCAGGTTTTAGAACACCTTTTGGCACCTGTTTCATGGTACTTGAACAGGCCCACAAGAGGCAAGAACATATACCTATATATATAAGCTTTTTCATATCGATCAAAAAATTGGAGAATTGTTCATATAAACCTTCACGAAAAACTAATTTTGAGCCGATTTATCAACGATAACTCTTTGACTGCAATGATACAACAGAATATCAACCGAATAAAAGCCGAAATCGGCAAAGCCACTCTAATTGCGGTATCAAAACACAGGAGCATTCCCGAACTTGAGGAATTGTATGCAACTGGGCATCGAATATTCGCTGAAAACCGAGTTCAGGAACTGTTAAAAAAGCAGGCAGTCTTACCTCAAGATATCGATTGGCACCTTATTGGTCATCTCCAAAGCAATAAGGTCAAAACGATTATTGACAAGGTGACCTTAATTCACTCGGTCGATAGCATCAAACTGCTTAATGAAATTGAAAAACAAGCCAACAAAAAAGGCATCAAAACTTCTGTTCTTTTACAGGTACATATAGCTCAAGAGGAAACCAAATTTGGGTTTCAAGTTGACGCGTTATTTGACCTGGTTCAGAGTGGTGCATTAAACGCGTATAATTCCATCACTTTTTGTGGACTTATGTCGATGGCATCGTTAACCGAGGATCAAAATCAGGTGGTGGGAGAATTTAAAAAAACCAGGGATGTTTTCACCAAATTGATGCCAATTATGCCAAATCCATCTTCCTTCAAAGAGCTCTCAATGGGCATGAGTGGAGACTATTTATTGGCTGTTCAAAATGGGGCAACCATGGTCCGTATTGGCACCAGAATATTCAAGTAATGTCATAATACCGTCACCGTACAGCAGGTTTTTAACACTTGTGGGAAGAATGTGTGTATTATTTTACGTTTTGGCTACTTTTTTAGCCACTCCAGACTTGGTTTTAAAATAATAAAGACGACCTTTGCGCTTTATTTCACACGTAAGTATCCTAATTATTGTTAATTAAAAGATGGGAGCTATGAAGAAGTATTTAATATTTATAGGAATGATTGGCCTATTGGCTTTCTCTCCTACCGGTGGTAAAAATAACACCACAGAAAAGAAAAACAAACTTATTTCTGAAAAAAAATCAGAAAAGATTGTTTCAACCTCAAAAAGTATCCAGGAAGTATCAGATTCGATCTGTAACTCCATCGGAGTACCGGCTGAATTGGTTCGCGAAATCGGCCAAAACGAAAGTGGATGGCAATGTATCAAATCCCTTTCTGGCGGAACCGATTTTGGAGACCTCCAGGTAATCGATGAAACATTCGGTTACTGGTATGACCGATTGGAACTTAAAGGAGGAAAATCTCGTTACAACTACCTTGTTGTTGGAGTTCATTATTTGAACTACAACTACAAAAGGTATCACAGTTGGGAAAAAGCGCGATTTGCCTACGCTCGTGGCTCCTGGAGAAGCAAATCCACATGGACTTGCCTTGAGGAAAAATTCATGCGTAAAATCGACTGGAGTAAGTACGACACGTACTAGTTCGGAAATTCCTTTCTAATTTATTTTCGACGATTATCAATTTATTGTAAACTTGCAATACAATTGAATAAGTATGTCCGAAAATCAGTTCGATAACCCAAGCACTCAAAAAGGTAAAAAGGTTTCACTTCCTTTACTCCTATTATTCTTACTCTCGTTGGCTCTAAACGCTTACCTGTTCTACGACTGGTACCAGAACAATTACAGCGACGGTAAGAGCTTAACAGAGATTAACGCTGAACTTTTGGAGGTTCTTGCAGAGACCGAATTTTCTAAAGATTCTCTTCAGAAAGAGTATGACCTTCTGAGTGAGCAATATCAATCCATTTACGATGAATCCGAAATGTTGAGAATTGAGCGTACCGACGCTCTGGAGGATCTCGGACAAAAGAAGGTGCGTATTCGCCAGCTTTTGAGTCAGGCAAATACCAATCCAAGAAAACTCGTTGAAGCAAATGGTCAAATTGAACAGCTTAAAAGAGATTTGAATGACTATCGAATTAAATTAGACATAGCCATTGAGGATAAGGAGAAGTACGAGACGGAGATTACCGCTTACCAATCGTATGGTGAGGAGATGGAAAAACAAAAGAAAGCGGTTGAGGATATCAACGAAGACCTTGAGACGCGACTGGATGACGCAACCTTCCACATTTCCGATTTAGTGGTAAAACCATTACGCCAAAGACGTAAAGGAATGGAGGAAACCAACAAGAGTGCGAAGGTTCAGGAAATTGAAATTTCCTTCACCGTACTCGAATCTCCGATGATTAAAGAAGGTGAAAAGGAGTTAGCTCTAAGGATCATTGGTACGAACAAAGAAGTTCTTGGCGCAGATAATGACTTACTTGCCGATTCTGACAAATTGGTTTCGATGAAAAAAGATTTCACGTACGACGGAAAGTCTCAGAAGTTTAAATTTAAATTTAAGCAGGAAGAAGCCTATAAAAAAGGCAGCCACTATGCAGAAATATGGAGTGAAGGTAAAATGATTATCCGATCCCCTTTTAATCTAGAGTAATATCTAGAGGAATCCTTATTTAGCTTTTTGCCAAATGTCCTCCATTTGGTTCAAAGACATATCTTTCATGTTTATGCCCTGGTCTTTGGCATACTTTTCTATGGTTTCAAATCGATGTTTGAATTTGCGATTCGTCATTTCCAACGCATCGTCAGGATTGATATCATGCCACCTGGCGTAATTAACCAGGGAGAATAGCACGTCGCCAAATTCATTTGACTTTTCTTCGGTCGCAGCTTCTTTAAACTCCAGCAGTTCTTCTTCTACCTTATCCCATACCTGAGTTTTATCCGGCCAGTCGAATCCAACCTGCGCCGCTTTCTCCTGCATTCGAATAGCCTTTACCAAACTTGGCATAGACTTGGGAACACCCCCTAAAACGGATTTTTTCCCTTTGCTCTCCTGCTGCTTAATTTGTTCCCAGTTTTGCTTTACCTGTTCTGAGCCATCCACTTTCACATCACCGTATATATGCGGATGTCTTCGGATCAATTTCTCACAAATTCCATTGAGAACACTGGTGATATCAAAATCAGACGTCTCGCTACCAATCTTTGCATAAAAGACCAAATGCAACGCCAAATCACCTAGTTCTTTCTCAATTTCAGCCATATCATTGTCTAATATAGCATCACTCAATTCGTAGGTTTCTTCAATCGTTAAGTGCCTGATGCTTTCAAGAGTCTGCTCTCTATCCCATGGGCATTGAGTTCGAAGGTCATCCATAATATTCAACAACCGCTCAAATGACTTGAGCCTGGGGTCTGTATTGCTCATCTATAATACTTTATTGGACTTCATCATTCCCATGAATCCGTCCTTGTAATTTTTACCGATAGGCAATTTTACTCCATTTATTTCAACTTCGCTTGTATTGTATGACTCAATATGTTTTAATCCGGCAATGAAGGATCGATGAACCCGACTGAATTTATGCGCTGGGAGTTTTTTCTCCATTTTCTTCATGGTTTGAAGCGTAACTATTCTTTTCTCAGGAATGAAAATCTTAACATAGTCAGCAAATGCTTCAATATAAAAAATATCGTCGTAGCTGATCTTGATTAGCTTTTGATTTGCTTTTACAAAAATAAATTCGTCTTCAAGTTCTGCCGTACTTTCAACCTGACTTCCCTGCTTTAAGGCGTAATACTCCTGTGCTTTACTAATTGCCTTATCAAATCGTTGTTTTGATATCGGTTTAAGTAAATAATCAATCGCAGCAAGCTCAAAACCTTCTACAGCATATTCTGCATAGGCCGTCGTAAATACGACAAGTGGCGGGTTGTCTAATGACCTCAAAAAGTCGATTCCGGTAACTTCCGGCATTTGAATATCAAGAAAGAGTAAGTCTATCTGGTTGTTTCTTAACATTTCAGCTGCCTGAATGGCATTCGAACTTGTTCCAACCAATTCCAATGAATCATAAGACGAAAGGTGGCTTTTGATTACGTCTATAGCCAACGGTTCATCATCAACAATTAAACATCTCATTTTTTTCATATTTGCTGTTCTAAACTTAAATTGAGTTTTACTCGATAATTTTCCCCGTCATCCTCGATCGTCAGTTCATGATGATCTGGGTATAACAATTCTAGTCTTTTTTTGATGTTTTCGAGGCCTATACCCCCGGTCTTTCCGTTCAAACGCTTCTCTTTTTCTTTAGGTCTCGAATTTTCGATGCTAAAGTCCAAATATTTGTCGGAAATGTTCATTTCTACTTTCACAAATCCTCCCTCCGCTTTTTGATTAATTCCGTGTTTAAAACTGTTTTCCAAAAAGGTTAAAAAAAGCATTGGGGCAATCTTTTTGGTTTTTGGATTTCCATTAATGTTAAACTCCAGGCTCAATCGATCACCGTTCCTGATTTTCTCAAGATCTAAATAACTTTTTAGATAATTAATTTCTTTTTCAAGGGAGACCCAACGCTCACTGCCTTCGTACAAAACATACCTCAAAATCTCAGATAGTTTTAATACCAACTCCGGAGCCCTGTCCGATTTTTGCAACGTTAATGCGTATAAACTGTTCAGACTATTGAACAGAAAGTGTGGATTAATCTGCGTTTTTAAATACTTCAGCTCGGTTTCCATGTTAATCCTCTCCAGGTTTTCAGCTACACGTTCGCGTTCGTACCACTGTTTTACCATCTTTAACGACATTGTAATGGCCAACGAGTACGTTATGCTGGCAAAGCATGCTGTAAAGAATTTGATGGTCCAGATGTTCTTTAACGGCGTATGATTGGTAATGATGCTTAACGAGTTAAGGGCCAACGTCCAAATCAAAGACGCAAGCAGAATGGTTAGTATCACACTGACCACATAAGACAGATACAACCTTTGTTTAAACAACTTGCTAAACAGGAAGTACATATTAAAATAGACCATTAATCCATGAATGGATATGGTTATAAAGGCTGTAACAAAGGCAGACCCTGAATGAAGTTGTTGATTATAGAAGAAGTACCAAAAAAAGAAATAGGCAAGCCAAAAGGCGAAATGATGTACTTTGTATCGTGTAAACTTACTATACCCTTGCGAGTTGACTACAGACATTTACCGTTTATAAAGTTAACCTGGGGGTTGGAATTTGATGTATTCCAATAAAGAATATCCCCAACTAAATACCTGCCATCCTGTATCAATGACCTTTTCCTGTTCAGAAATTTCAGTTGGTACACCATTTTTATCTCCTATGTAATGCGTGGCCAAACCAAAGGCCAACAAGTTCGCCAATAACAAAAACCCAATGATCAAAATTGAACTTCTTTTTTTGGCTGATAATATTAAGCGTTTCATAGGCAAATAAATTTTGGACACTTTAATCATAACAACATTTGTGCCCTTTTATCTGTTCTACGAAGATAAATGAAAAAAGTTACAGCAATAACTTTATAGACCAACGGTGGGATATGACCGATAACTTAACCGATCATTTATG
>CAYZWM010000104.1:5584-13819 GCA_964482155.1 uncultured Chitinophagaceae bacterium
ATCAAACCTTAACTTTGCGGTAATTGTTTTAAACACATGACTCAATTTGTATTAATCGTTGCTGTATTGGTTCTGGCTATTGTAGCTATGGGCATTCGCCTGATCATTGTCAAAAATGGGGAGATGCGCGCAGGCTGTGCAGGAAAGAACCCCATGCTGCAAGAAGAAGGTGTTGCCTGTGGAACGTGTGGTGCAAAACCAGGTGAAATCTGTAAAAGCGACGAAAAATAAACGTCTTCGAGTTTATTAACTCGCCTTTTCTTCATATACCTTAACCAATTCAATCAGCGTATTTATGGCTGCCTCCATATCCTGAACACATACGTATTCATGTTTGCTGTGAATGGCCATTTCTCCTGTAAATATATTCGGACAGGGCAAGCCCATAAAGGAAAGCCTTGATCCATCTGTTCCGCCTCTTACCCAATCGGGCTTAGGTTCAATTCCTGCACGTTTCATCGCTTCAATGGCATTGGCTTCAATATGAGGATATTGATCCAACATCTCTCTCATGTTTCTATACTGTTCTGAAACCTGGGTTTCAAATCGTGCGCCTGGATATCGGTCTATGGCTTGTTGAGCTAACTTCACCAATACGTCCTGATGTTCTGCCAATTTGGCGGTTTTAAAATCGCGGATTAGAAAATCAACCTTAGATTCCTCCAGTTCACCGGTAATACTTGTTGGGTGTACAAAGCCCTCCTGACCAGACGTTACCTCCGGAGAGAAGCTCTCAGACGGCAACAAATCCATAAAATGCGACAGTACTTTCATGGAATTAACCATTTTGCCTTTGGCATATCCTGGGTGAGCGCTTATGCCGTGAAAAGTAAGCGTCATCGCGTTGGCTGAAAACGTATCTCCTTCAATAGAACCTTGTGGACCGCCATCTAACGTATATCCAACGTCTGCGTTTAATTTCTCCATGTCCAATTTGTCCACGCCTCTACCGACCTCTTCATCTGGCGTAAACAGAATACGTATATCTCCATGAGGAATGGAATCATCATCCATCATGGCTTCAGCAAATTGCATAATAATGGCCACACCTGCTTTGTCATCTGCTCCCAATAGCGTGGTACCAGATGCCGTCACAATATCATCCCCTATTTTGGTGGCCAAATACGGATATTCTTTCGTTGTAATCACTTGAGATTCATCATCTGGCAATACGATATCCTTTCCCTGGTAATTCTCGTGCAGGATCGGTTTTACGCCTTCCCCACTGCAATCTGGCGCTGTATCCACATGAGAACAAAAACAGATGGTTTCAATATTTTCTTTGTCTGAATTACTCGGGATAGTTCCAAAAACATAGCCGTGTTCATCCATAATGGCATCCTCCACACCAATGTCTCTTAATTCTTCTACCAACATCATAGACAGGTTGAGCTGCTTCTCTGTTGAAGGGAATGACGTACTTGTTGGATCGCTTTGTGTATCAATTTGTACGTAACGCATTAAGCGTTCGGTTACGTTTTTTGCTCTATCGTTCATTGTCGTTTACTTTATTCGATGTGAACTCCTTTAAGCTCTCCGGCTTCTTCATATATGAAGTATGCAGAGAGGCTTGAGTCCTTTTCGATCATTATTTTAGAGTCTTCCATCCCCAAAACCATACATGCCGTCGCATACGCATCAGCTACTGCACATTCTTTGTGAATAATGGTAGCACTTTTTAGGTTGGAAATAACCGGTCGACCGTTTCGTGGATCGATGGTATGACCAATCAACACATCATCAACGTAGTAGTAATTCTGGTAGTTTCCGCTGGTTGCCATCGACTGGTCGGTGAGTTCAATGACTTCAAAGAACTGATTGGCTGGGGAGCCTACTTTTGGAATGTTGATCCCTATTCTCCATGACTTCCCTTCCGAATTGGTTCCTTTAGTCCGCACCTCTCCGCCTACCTCAACCATATAATTTTTAAGATGGCTGGAATCCAATAACTCTGTGATTAAGTCCACAAAATATCCTTTGGCAATGGCGTTGAAGTTTAACTCCAGGTCTACCTCTGACTTATCCAGGTAATAGTAATTGAACCCATGCATAATGGAGACCTTTTGGATTCCGCTGTGGTTCAACGCTTTATTGACCCGGTTCGAATCCATGGCAACGCCATTTTTTTTGGCTTGATTATAAATTTTAAACAGTGAGGCACTTCCAGGATCAAAGGCTCCATTGGTCTTGTGGTTAATTTCTTTTGACATATTTACCATAATATATAAATCATGATACGCGCCGGAAATCCGAAACCTGACCGAGTCATTCTTGTTTATGGTTGAAATAAGGGAAGATGAATCGTAGGTAGACAATTCAAAATTGAACCACTTGTGCAAAGAATCAATTTCCCTTTGAATGCTGTCTACCTCTTCACCCAAATAGATAATATGATACGTGGTCCCCAACGCATTTCCTTCAAGTCGGCTTACCTCTACCAGAGCTGCCTTTTCGGTACAACCAGCAAAAATCAGGACAAAAAAAAGGCAGATGATACTGCCTTTAATTTTTATTTGTTCTGGGATATTCATTAAAAATTATCCTCCAAAATCGTCAAATGCTACATTTTCTGGTGGCACACCCCAATCATCTACCATTTTAAGAACCGCCTGGTTCATCAACGGAGGTCCACAGAAATAAAACTCGATATCTTCAGGTGCCTCGTGCTTGGTCAAATACTGGTCGATCACCGCTTGATGTACAAACCCGGTAAATCCATCTCCTGAATCGTCATTCACGTCTGTCTTCTCCTTCCAGTTATCTTCGGGTGCAGGCTCCGATAAAACAATATGAAATTTAAAATTAGGGAAATCTTTTTCAATTTTCTTAAAGTGATCTAAATAGAATAACTCTCGCTTAGATCGCCCTCCGTACCAGTAACTTACTTTCCGGCCACTTTTTAGGGTATGGAATAAATGGAACAAATGCGATCGCATAGGTGCCATTCCTGCCCCACCACCGATATATAACATTTCTGATCCCGTATCCTTAATGAAGAAATCTCCATAAGGGCCTGAAATAGTTACTTTGTCTCCTGGGTTACAACCAAATACGTAGGAAGAACAGATACCCGGATTTACATCCATCCATTTGTTATTCTTTCGATCCCACGGAGGTGTCGCTATCCGGATATTTAACATCACTATATTGCCTTCCGCAGGGTGGTTAGCCATGGAATAGGCTCTAAAAATTGGCTCATCGTTCACCATTTTCAAACCCCATAAACCAAATTTGTCCCACTCAGACTTAAAGTCCATTTTGTCTCTACCATCTGCCACCAACTCAGGGTGGGCAGTGATGTCTATATTTTTAAAGTCTACGGTAATCTTAGGTACATCGATTTGTACATATCCACCTGCTTCAAAATCCAATGTCTCCCCGTCTGGAAGCCGGACTACAAACTCTTTAATAAATGAGGCTACGTTGTAGTTGTGAACGACTTCACATTCCCATTTCTTAATTCCGAAAACTTCTTCAGGTACTTCGACAACCATGTCTTCTTTTACCTTTACCTGGCAGGCAAGTCTCCAGTTATCTTTTTGCTCACTTCGTTTGATGTGACCCGTTTCAGTTGGTAGAATCTCTCCACCACCTTCGTGTACCTGGCATTTACACATGGCACACGTACCACCTCCACCACAAGCGGATGGAAGGAATAAATCCTGGCTCTGTAAAGCTCCTAAAAGCGTTCCACCGGCTTCAACCTCTGCCTCACGCTCGCCATTAATGACCAACTTGACATTGCCTTGTTTAACCAGTCGTTTAGCGGCCACCAACAACATCACCACCAACAGAATGATGATCAGTGTAAAGACAACAGCTGAAAGAATTATTACTGAAAAATTTATTGCTAAAATATTCATACTTGATTCTTAGAATGGTAGTTTAAATCCTGAAAAACTCATAAAACCAAAAGCCATTAGCCCTACAATGATAAAGGTAATCCCCAATCCTCGTAGTGGTTTTGGAACATTTGAATACGCCATTTTCTCTCGAATTGCCGCGAGTGATACGACGGCAAGAAACCAACCTACTCCAGAACCCAAACCAAAGACACTGGCTTCAGCGAAGTTATAATCTCTAGTAGGTAGGAACAACGCAGCACCGAGAATAGAGCAGTTTACAGCAATAAGGGGTAAGAATATACCCAGTGAGTTATAAAGTGCAGGAGAGAACTTCTCAACAGCCATTTCAGTTAACTGCACAAACGCCGCAACGATGGCTATAAACACGATAAACTTAAGTACTTCGAGGTCAATGGTCGCCAGATCCTGACTAATCCAGGTTAAAGCGCCTTCTTTTAACAGGTAATTGTACGCTAACCAGTTAAGAGGAACGGTAATGCCTAACACAAAGATCACGGCCATACCTAATCCAGCAGCTGTTTTGTATTGCTTTGATACCGCCAAATATGAACACATGCCCAAGAAGTAGGCAAATATCATGTTGTCAATAAAGATTGACTTTACAAAGATGTTAATTAGATTTTCCATTATTCTTCTACGTAACCGCTTTTACTTCTTAATATCCAAATAATCACTCCCAGAATAATACATGCCGCAGCTGGCGTTGCAAAGAACCCATTCAACATATACCAATCTCCCAACACCTGCATACCAAATAGCTTTCCAGAGCCAAATAATTCTCGTACAAAGGCAATGGCAATAATGATCCAGCCATACCCCAGAGAATTCCCTATTCCGTCAAGCAACGAATCCCAGGGCTTGTTGCCTAAAGCAAATGCCTCTAATCGACCCATTACAATACAATTTGTAATAATCAGACCTACGAAAACGGATAAGGCTTTCGACTGTTCAAACATATAAGCGCGTAGTATTTGATCTACCACCGCCACTAAAGACGCAACAACCACCAATTGAACAATGATTCGAATACGATTCGGTATCGTTTTCCGTAAAGCCGAAATAATGACGTTCGCCAAAACCAAAACGAACATAACTGCTAAAGCCATAACGACGGTGCCTTTTAAAGCAATAGTCACAGCAAGTGCAGAACATATACCCAATACCTGTATTGTAATTGGATTGTCCTCGTCCATTGGATTACTTACTAACTTCCTTCTCTTTTTGGAAAGTAGCGATTCTTTAGGAGTAACCTCTTCTTTTACTTTTTCTACTGTTTCTGTACTCATTTCTTCTGTGCGTTAATGTAGGGTTGGTACAATTCCAAATAGCTGTCTAACATTTTATTTACCCCGTTGGCGGTAATGGTTGCACCACTCAATCCATCTACTTTATGTGGATTGGATGAATAGTCGCTTCCTTCTCCCTTTTGAAAATGTGGAGCATCTAGCTCACCAGACGTATTATATATTTTCTTTCCTTTAAACCTCAGTTGCACCTCTGCATCTGTAATTCGAGCACCTAAACCCGGCGTCTCCCCTTTGTGGTCAAAAATAATGCCTTTGACCGTTTCCAAATCACCTTCAATGGCCAGGTAACCCCAAATAAAGTCCCAAAGTCCTTCACCATAAACGGGTATAACATAGGCTTCTACAATGTCCAGGTTATCGGCATTTTTAACCGAATAAATGGGTAGTTTTAAGGTCCTTGTAAGACTGTCGACCAATGTTGTCAAGTCTCCTATTTCGGTTGGATCTGCATCACTCGACACTTTTAAATCCACTAAAGTCGCAGAAGCACTTTTAAGTTCTTTGTACTTCTTGTATTCTTTTAAGATACTAATTTTGGTCTCGTCACCTTCTACCATTTTGCCTGAAGCGTTAATGATATCTACGGCTACCGTCTTCGTATAAAGTGCTGGAATGTCCTTTTTGTCAATGTCACCTAACGCTTCTTCACCTAAAGCCGCTTTTAGAATAAACATTTGTTTTTCAAGTAAAACCTCAGCTCGCTGTCTTGGCCCAAGCGATTCGGATACGAATGCTAATAAAGCCCCAAAGACGATGGTCATCACTATGGCGTAAGACATAATGTAACCGTTTGAATTTTTATTAAACTTTGACACGATTCAATCTTCTTTTAATGTTTCCCTGTACCACGAAATAATCAATCAACGGCGCAAATACATTCATCAATAAAATGGCCATCATTATTCCTTCTGGATATCCCGGGTTGAAAACCCGAATTAAAATGGTCAATAGACCGATCATAAACCCGTAAATCCATTTACCTCGTTCTGTCTGAGTTGCGGATACCGGATCGGTTGCCATAAACACCGTACCAAACATAAAACCACCGATAATGATGTGATAAAATGGAGGCACCTTAGAAAATACCCCTTCACCACCGGTTAAGGTCATAATCCAGGCCATAAACAAACCACCTGCAACGGTACTTATCATGATTTTCCAACTCCCTATTCCACTCAAAATTAATATGGCTGCTCCAATAAGACAAGCAATGACCGACGTTTCACCAATCGAACCTGGTATGGTACCGATGATGCTGTCAATGACGCTTTGATTGTTAAACATTTTATCGATCTCATCGGGCCCGAATTTCACTTTTTCCGCGGCTGCGTTTGCAAATTCTCCAAGCTTGGTTGCTCCAGAGGAACCGCTAATGGCATTCGCACCATCCTTCATGGCTATCCATACCTGGTCGCCGCTCATGCTTGGCGTATACCCAATATATAGAAACATTCTTGCTGTAAGGGCAGGGTTTAACAAGTTCATACCCGTACCACCAAAAACCTCTTTACCGATGACTACAGCAAACGCTGTGGCCATAGCAACCATCCACAATGGAACGTCTGGCGGCATAACCATGGGTATAAGCAGTCCTGAAACCAGAAAGCCTTCATTTATTGGATGTCCCTTAATCTGGCAGAACATAAATTCAATACCCAAACCAACACCGTAGGATACCATGATGATGGGTAAGGTTTGAAACAGTCCATATAGGAAGTTGTCTATTAACGTTGATTCAGCCCCAATTGCGCCATGGTACTGCAACCCGATATTCCACATACCAAACAGCAACGCTGGAAGCAACGCAACCACCACGGTAAACATGGTTCTCTTCAAATCAATTCCATCACGAATATGAGCTCCTCTTGAGGTGGTCTTATTCGGTACAAACAGGAAGGTTTCCATCCCATCAAAGGTGGAATGCAGGAAATGCAGCTTACCGCCTTTCTCGAAGTTCGGTTTTAGCTTATCTAATGTATTTCGTAAAAACTTCATTGTAATTGCTAAATTATTATCCTTCGGATTCCATTAAAGTTAAACCTTCGCCCAAAATCTTCTGAACTTCAATTTTTGACGTACAAACAAATTCACAAAGGGCCAAATCTTCTTCAATCACTTCATAAATCCCAAGATTCTCCATGGCCTCTAAATCCTGAGCCATGATTGATTTTATTAATTGTACTGGAAGTATATCCATAGGAAGTACTTTCTCATACTGACCTGTTACCACATATGCTCGTTCTTCTCCATGGAAATTCGTATTGGCTACAAACGTCTTTTTAAGAAATTTTGATATTGGCATCGAGCTGCTATTCGTAGGTCTGGAATACGTAGGTATTAACCATCCCAAAAATTCATACTCATCGCCTTCAGGTATCACGGAAATGCATGTATCGAAGAATCCCAGGTAACCGTCTTTACGAATCGCTGTACCTGTTAATACATTGCCACTTATTATTCGTGAATTGTTTCCTGAGAGGTTGTTATTCAAAAATGCATCTACGTTACAACCAACTATGGTCTCCACGTATTTTGGGTTCTTAACGTCAGAACCACCAACGGCAATGATCTCTGTAAGATCTACATTACCGGATGTAAACAATCTACCAATAAACACAACGTGTTGGGGTGAGATGGTCCAAACCACATCCCCTTTATTAATGGGATCAATATGGTGCATTTGAATACCTACAACACCAGCAGGATGCTGACCACTGAACTGGGTAGACTCGGTACCTTCTAACTGAGTGAATATATCCAGGTTTTGTGCATTAGCATCGCTATTGAGATGCACCTTGCCCGATGTCAATCCTTTTAAGACTTCAATTCCTTTCTTAAACGCATCCGATTCATTTTTTAATGTGTAATTGAAATCGGCGGCCAAAGGGGCAGAATCAAAACAAGAAATATGAATTGCTCTGGGTGTTGTGGTCGGATCGGCAACAACTCCATACGGACGTTGCACAATAAACGGCCACAAACCGGAATCAAGCAAAACACTTTTTGTCGCTTCTACATCCAGGTTGGAAGTTTCAAATGTTTTGTAGGTGGTTTTCGAATCG
>CAYZWM010000105.1:0-13745 GCA_964482155.1 uncultured Chitinophagaceae bacterium
CGGAAACGGGATGACTCCAGAAGCCATGCAGAGCATTGAGCGAAACGGTATACTGTTTAAGGGACCTATGGAGACCCCGAAAGGCAAGGGTGTTAAAAGCATAAACGTAACCGCTCGGAAAGTGTGGAGTACGTATGCCAATAGACGACATTTCAGAACCATTGAAGGGGTAGATACGGTGTATTCGAAAGCTGGAATTCCTATTGATATTACCGTGGTACGAGAAAACATCGAAGATACGTACGGTGGGATCGAACATATGCTGAGTAATGACGTTGCCCTAAGCAGACGTTTTATTACACGACAGGGATGTGAACAGGTTATTCGATTTGCCTTCGAAATGGCACGTAAGGAAGGTTTTAAGAAAGTTACTTGTGGTCACAAGGCCAATATCATGAAACTTACCGACGGTTTGTTTCTAGACGTATTTTATGAAATAGCTAAACAGTATCCAGAGGTAAAATCTGACGACGTAATTGTAGACGCTTTATGTATGAAACTGGTTATGACTCCTCAGGATTTTGAGGTTGTTGTGTTAACCAACCTACAGGGCGATATTGTTTCAGATTTATGTGCAGGCCTTGTCGGTGGATTGGGTTTCGCTCCATCAACCAATGTGGGTGATAATATCTCAATTTTTGAAGCGGTTCATGGTACAGCTCCAGATATAACGGGTAAAAATGTTGCTAATCCAACTTCGCTATTAATGAGCGGCATAATGATGTTGCGCCACCTGGGCTTACTAAAAGAAGCCAGGGCCATTGAAGGTGCTTTGCTGTATACCATAGAAAGTGGAGTTCACACAGGAGATTTTGGAGACCGCAATACACCCACGGCAAGCACGACCGATTTTGCCAATGCAGTGATTCATAATCTGGGTAAGTTTCCAGAGAAGGTTGAATTGCGAGAGACCGAAGACAGATCAGAATTTATCTTGCCAAGCAGACCTGACCATCAAAAGGTAATGGTTGGACAAAAGGCAGAGATTGAGATTGCAGGGGTTGATTTGTTTTTTCAATCGGAAAAACGGGCAAAGGTATTGGCCGAAGAGATCAAAGCTAAATTGCCAGATAACATGACCTTAGTTTCATTAACCAATCGGGGCACTGTAGTATGGCCAGAAGGGTCGGTATACACCGAATGTAGCACAGGTTATGGAGCTCGGATTACCGGAGAATCGTTAACGAAAGAGGACTACTGGAAAGCAACAAACCAATTAAATTCTGTAGTTAGCGTGTCATCTACGGAATTTTTAAATATTATTGATGGACAGCGTGCTTATTCCCTTGGTCAGGGGAAATAGAGTACCTGGAATAATCAATAACGATAAATCCCATGTCAGCACAAACTGACGTATTGAAGTATTTCAAGTTAAGGAGGATATTAATACCCCTCTTGCTTGGTTTTGCCGTGTCGGCATACTTCATTTTTTCAAGGTCAGACAGCCAGGAAGTTACGTCGAATTTGAGCGATATTAACTGGAGTATGGGTACGGTTATGTGGCTGTTTGCTGCCGTTGCTCTAATGGTTATTCGCGATTTGGGATATATGATCCGATTGCGAATATTGTCCGATAAAAGAATGACCTGGAAACAGTGTTTTCAAGTCATTATGTTATGGGAATTCGCTTCAGCAATTTCACCTGGCGCCATTGGCGGTACAGCTGTTGCTCTGGTCATAATGGCTCAAGAGAGGTTGAAAACAGGTTTAACAACGGCTATCGTTCTTATTACGTCGTTTCTCGACGAGTTGTATTACATGCTTATGATTCCCATTGCATTTTGGGCCGTTAGTGAAACAAACTTGTTCCCCGATTTGAAAGATGCTGCTTTTCAAAGTGTCTTTAACACAGTCAATTTAAAGTACTTTTTCTGGGGCGGGTATATATTCTTGTTGATATGGACCATATTTTTAGCCGTTGCTCTATTTGTTAAACCGAGCATAAGTCAGAGCATCATTAGAGGCTTTGTTTCGTTACCCTTACTTAAGAGGTTTAAGAAAAGGGGTGAGAAGTTGGGTAATGATCTGGTTATTGCGTCAATCGAGTTTAAGAAGAAACCGATGTCTTTTTGGGCAAAGAGTATGGCCGCAACCGCGGTTACATGGACAGCGCGATTTCTGGTGATCAACTGCCTTATCATGTTATTAAACCAGGTTGATGCACAAGAACATTGGATCATTTTTGGTAAACAATTAGTCATGTGGATTTTACTCATGATTGCTATCACGCCTGGCGGAAGTGGCATAGCGGAATTAATATTTCCAGCATTTATGGGCATGTATTTACCCACGAAACTGGTTTCAAGACAACTTTCTATTTTATGGAGAGTAATTACGTACTATCCATACATTTTAATGGGCAGTCTCGTATTACCGTTTTGGATGAAGAGAGTGGGATTGAAAGAAAAAATAAGACGAATAAACCTACTTAAAAAGCGCCGATAAGTTGTCTGTATTTAGCGGCTTTTCCCATAAGTGAATTCGGTTACTTAAGGCCTTGTATTTGTCTGTTAATTCCGGCCGTAACGTAGCTGTCAAAACGACTATTTTAGTCTCAGGTTCGACGTCGCTTTCTAAGACTTGTTTCAAAAAGTCAAAACCTGAAAGTTCAGGCATTTGATTGTCGACAATAAGGATATCGATTTCTTTATGTTTTATTTGTTCCAGTGCGGACACCGGGTTTAAGAACGTCGTTATTTTGGCCCCTATACCAGCGGTCTCCAAAAGTTTTTGATTAACGAAAATGTCAATTTCATTATCGTCAATGAGTACTACTTGCATGAATGGCTGATTCGTTATTAGGTACAAAAATGTTAAAATAGGTGCCTTCTCCTGGAATGGAGTTCACCTCTATGGTTCCATCCATATTTTCTACGGCTTGTTTAACAAGATAGAGACTTATGTCCTGGCTACTTCCTTTGGATAATATGAGTTCAAAAAGTCCGTTGAGTTGTTCATTATCGATACCAATACCATCGTCGGTAAACATGATTTGAATTCCATTTTTAGTATCAATAACTTCAATGTCAAGCTGAATCTTTCCTTTTTCTGGGTTGACTTGTTCGCCTACATAGTTAAGCAGGTTTCCAATGACGAGTTGAAGCCTGAAAGAGTCATTAAAAAAAGGCATTTCATTCTTTATTGTAAGCTTGATATTGATGTTTGAAAAGTCCTGAAACGTGGCAAGTGCCGTTCGACATTTCGAAATCATCGATTCGAAGTTGATCTTCGTAATACTTCTTATCTCCTGATCAGCTTCGTAGTGTTCAATAATATTTCTCAGTTGCAAATCGATTTGCATAATACCCTTTTCAAGGATGGGCCAATATTCCATGTCGTCATCGCCACCTTCGTCAAGCTTGGCCAGACGAACAATACCGTGCATAGAGACTAAGGTGCTTCGCATGTCGTTTGAAGCTTTATGAACGAATTGGTTCAGTTCTATGAAAGATTGTTCAAGTTCTTGTTGGTGGTTTGCAATTCTTTTTCTGGCATCGTACAACTCAATAGCGGAGAGAATGGTTTGCTTAAGGTCGTATTCATTCCATGGTTTACTTAGAAAACGGTATACCCTGGCCTTATTAATAGAGTCTTGCATTGCGGCCTGGTCTGCAAACCCAGTTAAAATGATTCGAATTACGTACGGGTGTTTTTCAAGAATGCTTTCAAAAAATTCTATACCCGTAATTCCTTTCATCAAATAGTCGCTAATAACGACCTTGATTTCAGGGTTGTCTATTAATTTCTGCCGACCCTCTTCTGCCGATGTAGCGGTAAGCACGTTAAACTCTCGTCTAAAAATGGCGCGAAAAGCGACCAGATTTGGATCTTCATCATCAACGTATAGAATGTATTGTTTATTCACTTTCGTTTGTTACCGGTAATTCAATTACAAATGTAGTTCCTACGTTCACTTCACTATCCACGGTTACTGTTCCATTGTGTTTTTCCATAATACCGTAGGTAATTGAAAGACCTAAACCAGTACCTCTTCCCACATCCTTGGTGGTAAAAAATGGATCAAAAATGTTTTTTGCCACCTCTTGTTCCATACCAATTCCATTATCGCGAATGGTGATAACCACCTTGTTATCAATATTTTCTGACCGAATTAGAATTTCCCCTTCCGTAGAATTAGGATATCTTTCTTTGATGGCATCAATTGCATTATCGATCAGGTTCATAAACACCTGGTTCAATTTACCGAGGTAACATTTGATATGCGGAATAGAACCAAGTTCCATTATAGTGTTAATATCTTTGAGCTCACTTTTCAGGATGGTCACGGTCGAAATTAATCCATTGTTGACATCAGCACTTTGTGCTTCATCGTCATCGGTTCGAGAAAAGTTTTTCAGACCTGTGACAATTTCTGAGGTTCGTTTTGCCCCCTCTTCAATACCATTAAGGAGTTCTTTCATTTCATTGATGGAATAATCAATGTCCATATCCTTTTCCTTTTGTATTAATTTTTCCAACTCGTCACTACCAGACTTGGTCGCAATTTCTTTATAATCGTTTAGAATCGTAAGTATGTCACCCAAATCTTGTCGTATGGGTTCTACATTGGATGAAACATAATTGATCGGGTTGTTTATCTCGTGCGCAATACCTGCAGTAAGATGACCCAGGGATGCCATTTTTTCAGCTTCAATAAGGTGGCCTTGAGTAGACTTCAAATCAGATAAAGTTTCCTGCAAATCAGAATTCATTACCTCCAGTTCTAAGGTACGCTGGTGTACTTTTTCTTCCAGAACAATGTTCTGATTTCGTGTAAGGTCGTTATTCTTTTTAACCTCCATTAACATGAGGCGTTGAGATTCTTCCCGTTGTTTTTTCAATGTGTTTATCCTTGCAGCAAGTGCAAATGAAAGTAACACAGTTTCAATGGCAGACCCAATGGTCATACCATAGTTTGAAATAAAGTTCGAAGGAATGACACTGAAGTTTTTGAGGATGAACAAAATTACACCTGCAAAAAAGGCCGACCATGCGATGAGTAGAAAAACACCTTGTCTGTTGCCCTTGGTAATATGGACAACGGAAAGAACAACAATAAATACAGCGGACAGTGCCGCGGTGGGTTGGGCGATATAAAAACTTGTCTGGAATTGTTTAAAAAGACTCAGGATTATTCCAAGGGAACTTGCAGCAATGAAGATAACAAATAAGCTTCTTGCCTTTGGCGTAATCCGTTTAACATTTAGGAAGTCGTAAATAAAAATCAATCCCACCACAACGGTGAGGGAGGGTAATATTAACGAGGCATAATTGTTAAACTGGGGGCTACCAGGCCAAAAATATTTAAACGCATATCCTTGAAAGATAGATTGCGCTAAATACACCAATAGGATATAGAGTACGTATTTTAGATAAATTTTTGTGCGTAGCGAAAAGAAAATAAAGAAGTTATACAAAAGCATTACCAACATGATGCCAGAGTACAGAGCAAAAAACAAATCACGCGAAATAATTTTTTGAAGCACAGATTGCTGCGAACCCAATGCAATTGGTACCACGATAGGTTCTTTGTTTTTAATCTTAAATAGGAAGGTCTTCTCCACATCCTGTTCAAGTGTAAAGTCAAAGACTGGAAATGGGTCTTGCCAAACGCGATTACTTTGTTCATATGGAACCAGGTCGCCTGATTGCATTTCGTTTAAAATGACACCCTGATATATCTCATAAAAAGTGACCTGATCAATATTGGCGTTGTCAACGGTAAGGGTGAAATTCTTATATGACGTCCTGTTTTTTACCTTAACCTTAACCCAAACATTATAGGCTACAATATCAAGATTAATAATCTCCTTATCGCTGACTATAAATTCTTTAGAAATAACTTCTAGTGCGGAGAGATTACCTGTGGTGTCAATAAAGTACTCCGAGGTCTTGGATATTTCGAATGAATTTTCGTCGACAATATCGAACCGATTTTGCCCTTGAGTGGACAAACAAACCAGTATATATAGTAAGGTGGTTAGGTATTTAAACATGATTCTATATTAAATTTCAGAAAGTGACAATTTATCATTTCCCGAGAAGTAAAAATGTGATTTCTTAGGTCTTCTATTTGCTTTTTTTCAGAGGTAAATCCAGAGTCGCCCATAACCGGGTTAAGACTCATAACAGATGCGATATATCGCTCGTCAGGATATTCAAATTTGCCTCGTGCACCGTATTTTTCGTCCTCCATAAATCCGTGCCGTTTAACAAGGTATTTGGTATACTGTGCGCATAAACACAGAGCCCATTCCACATCCACTTTTTGCAACAAATAAATCCCAAACCTGGTCAATGGGGTGCTAAGGCCATAACCTCTAACCTTATTGGATGTCCAAAGTCCACAAAGCTCAGCAACACCATTATTGTAATTCTTTTGGATGTCGACGAGTAATTTGTAGTCCATTTTGCCAATTGCTTTTTCGATGGGTAAGTCGAATTTTTTATGGGCTTTTTGTACGCGAACGCCTGCAACTATTTTTTGGGTATCGGGTTCAAAAATTATTGCGCAAAACACATTGGGGTTATGCATCCAGCTTTCTTTGTTCGAGGAGACATTTTTAATACCATAGTCTTCCAGAACTTTTCTGTGCTGTCTAAGATACTCCTGACATATCTCTGGCTCATCTATAGCCTGAAACAACTTGACATCGAAATGATATTCCGGATGCAGGAGGTTTTCCGTAAGTAGTTTTTCTTTACCCTTTTGCAAAGCTCTCGTTCTTATTAAATCTATAGGATGTTATGCTTGAATTTTTGGTTTTTGATAATCTAAAGGCCATAAACACTCGTTGAGATTCCTTTATCCCTAAAAGAGCGTTGAAGGTTTCGTTTAGCTTATGGAGTTTTGTTCGTTCTTGATCGGCCAACACGGAGGCATTGTTTTTAGCCAAATTAAACAGAATGGCCACTGAAGTAAGTGGATGAATTTCTAAGTTTAGTTTGGCACTTGTCAGCCAAAGATTTTGAAAAGTAGTTCCCGCATTAAGTTTTGCCTCGTTGTCATATTTGTCGCAGGTAATAAAACATAAGCCAGCGCTTAGGTTAACGCCTTTGGTAATGAGTTCGCCAAAAGCGTCCCCAGCATCCCATTCACGTAATTTCTGTATAACTTTTTCGTTTTTAGAAATGACTAATCCAGCCTTCTCAGACAACGATAGGTTGATTGTTCCTATGTCAATACCATTTCTTTTTTCTTCGGCTTCAGCAGATGTCCAACGCACTTCGTTCACAAAGTCACGATGTCCATTTGGGTTTAACAGTCGAATTTGCTCTACCTTACCCAATACATCTCCCAGATTTGATTTGAGTTCGTGGTCGGTGATGATATGAAGGTCATATCCTGAGTTGGAAACCGAATTTTGAAGCTCGTTCAGCTCGCTGGGTTCAATGGGTGCCGATAATAAATTTTGTCTATTCGTTTTTCGCGAATGGATGCTATCGTATAAATCGTGTTTATTAGAGTTGGAAGTCTTGAACCAAATAGAAGCGATGGGTTGTTGACTACTCCCTAAATTTTCTGGATTTAGACTCACTTGAGGAACAAGCTCATTTGACAGAGCGCTTATGTTCAGATTGGCTAAACCGCAACCCAGGCTAAGGGCAGCAGCTAGGTGCTCCTGATCCCAAAAGGAATTGCCTCGTTTCACGTCATGAAATAAAACCAGGTGTTTAGATTTATACAGCCATTTCCAGGGTTGATTATTGGCTGCAGATGGGGCTTGTAATACGTCTGATACCAGCGTATTTAAAACATCATCAGACAGGTCTACAGCCTCATTTGGAGTTGGCAATTCCAACTGATCAAAAATGAAATCAAAGTCGGGGTCTTCGGAAGCGGCTTGACTGGAATAAAGAATATCATCATCTTTAGGAGCTTCTCCTACCCCTTCAAAATCGTTGTAATATCGTCCGGAGACTACATTGTTGCCGAGCAAAATTCGTTTTACGGTGTCGGCAACAAGCCCACCACCAAAAGCGACCGAACTGGCCAATTGGGGCCAGGTTGAAATTGATTGTTCAATTTCTAACATGGAAGCCCGTAGTAAAACACTTGTATCCTCAATGCCAATCATATCGAGCATATAAGGCACCTTGTCTTCGTTGGTTTTAAGTGTTTTGAGTACTTCGATGTCCAATCCCTTGACCAAACCGTGTAAAATGGGGCGATCAGGCTCCAGGTCAAATCGTTCAATATCCAACATAGCACGGTCATTGGTTTCCATAACAACCGGTATACCAAGCTCCTTGGCTTTGTTTCTGGCCATTATTTTTATGTCCAGTCCATCACATTCTTCAATTAAAGCATCCAGGTTTCCTCCTTCGGTAAAAAAAGAATCAATATTGTCCTGATTCACGCCCTGATCATAAACCTTAACGGTCAAATAGGGATCAATTTCTAATATTTCACGGGCAGCTAAAATTGCTTTATTCACCCCCAAATCACAAACACCTGTCCGAATCCGGTTTAGGTTGCTCAATTCAATTTCGTCAAAATCCGCTAATCGGATTTCTCCAAAAACGCGTTCCATGGCCATGGTCACTGCAACCGTTTGACCAACAGACAATCCGATGACTCCAACTATCTTTTTACCGAGTAAGATTTGCTCTGATTCGGTAATTTTATACTTGTTCCTATTCGTTCGAACTTCAACAAAATCGTTCTTGCCCAAAAGGTGAACCAAGGTGTTTCTCCAGGGGTAATACACCCAATTACCAATGCGGTTTTCAGGTCTTCCTGCTAAGTAATCCTCAATGTAATGTTGATATTTTTCTGGATTCTCCTTGAAATTGGTCTTCGGGTTTTGGCTTTTTACCAGTTCTTTTAGCTGGCTTTTGATCTCATCAAAAATGACAACACCCTCCTTTTTTTTCAATAATTCAAGATTTTTGAGGCCAGACGACGCGGCGCCTGCGGGTATTATTATAGGTGTGTAAGTCGTCAAAGTTTTTATAGGTATTATTTGTGAAGATAGCCAACAAGCATCAATAGATCATTAGGGGGTTACCGTGTTTATCAGACATAGTGTATGGTTTATTGTACGCTACAACTAGTGGGTTTTAGGGTGGGTTTTTAATAAACGCAAGGGATGTTTGGTTTTTAAGATGGAACGCATTAACTTTGTTGAAACCGAGGGTGTGTTACGTCCTCGTTTTGATACTACTTACTTATTTATACTACTTAAAAATTGTTAATCATGAGCACGAAAAAAATTTCTGTTCTGTACCTCGATGATGAGGTCGAAAATCTAAATTCTTTTAACGCCAATTTTAGACGAGTCTTTGATGTTTCGCTTGCGAACAGCATTGATGAAGCTTACGGAATTATTGAATCCAAAGACATTCATGTAGTTCTTTCAGATCACAAAATGCCACACATTACAGGTATTGAGTTTTTTGAAACACTGTGTAAGACACACCCAACGATTGTTCGGGTATTGTTGACGGGATGTTCCGACTTAAAGGTCGTGGTGGATAGTGTTAATCGAGGTCAAATCTTCAAATATCTATACAAGCCTATGGATGTGGCACAGGTTCAAAGTGTCATTGAGATGGCATTTGACAAATTTGAAGTTGACAAGAAAAACCAAATGGAAGTGGTTCAGCTTATCGAAACCAACGAAAAGTTGGAGTTCATGCTTCGCCAAAAACTTATTGATTAAATCACGTTGAAAAGACTCTTTGTAAAGAGAGTCGATTAGAATTGGTTCTTCCAACGTATTTTTGTACAAACAAAGTTTAGATTGGAATTTAAAGAAACCAAGTTGGGATTTACCGTTGGCGATGTCAACGGGATAGGCCTGGAGGTAATGCTCAAAGCATTTGCCAGTGGGTACTTATTTAATCATTGCACACCGGTATTGTATGGTACGGCTGATTCGTTTCGGTTTTACTGTAAGAATCTGGAGTTGCCTGACCTTCGTTATAACCTTATTAAGGACGTCTCTGAGGCGGTATCTGGTCAGATCAATTTGAAAGAGGTCGGTGTTGAGGTTGATATAAAACCAGGAGAAGCATCTAAACAGAGTGGGGCATTAGCACTTAAGGCCCTTACCACTGCTGTGGAGGACATCAAGAAGGGAGAAATCCATAACCTCGTTACGTTGCCCATTGATAAGAATTCTATTCAATCGGACGATTTTGAGTTTGCAGGCCATACGGATTATTTGGCCTCGGCTTTTGAAACCGAAGACTACATGATGCTTCTTTCGAGCGATCAACTGCGTGTAGGCGTTGTAACAGGTCATATACCCATAACGGATGTGGCACGGACAGTTACACCAGAATTGTTAACTCAAAAGATCGACATACTCTTAGAATCCCTTCGTTTTGATTACGGAATTATTAAACCCAAGATAGCTGTATTGGGGTTAAACCCTCATAGCGGCGATAATGGTTTAATTGGCCAGGAAGAGCAAGACGTAATAAAGCCGGTTATTCAGGAATATCTGAACAAAGGCGAGTTGGTCTATGGGCCATATCCAGCCGATGGTTTTTTTGGTAAGAAAAGCTACGAACATTTTGATGCGGTATTGGCTATGTACCACGACCAGGGCCTTGTGCCATTCAAACAAATTTCATTTGCCGATGGGGTCAATTATACAGCGGGACTACCTATAGTTCGGACATCTCCAGACCACGGTACAGCGTACGACCTTGCAGGAAAGAATCAGGCTGATGTTACATCCCTGGTAAATGCCATATTTGAAGCTAAGAAAATTTATTCCAATCGGATGGAATTTAACGAACTAAACAAAAATCCCCTGACATTCAAAACTCATCGTAGAGAGAAATTCAGTATAGGTGTTCCTAATCTCAAATAAAGTTCGTTTTTACAACAAATTAGAGTAATTTTGCCGACCCTTTTGGAGAGAGGAGATGGTAGGTAAAGAGACAAATTTGGTTTTCGGTTCATTGAAGGAGGGTATCCATGAATTCAGTTACGTTTTAACCACGGATTTTTTTACCAGTATAGAGCAAGACTTAATCGTTGAGGGAGATGTTAATGTTCTTTTATATTTAGAGAGATTCGAAAGGCATATGTCTTTGGATTTTAAACTTGAAGGATGGGTGAATAAGCCCTGCGACGTTTGCCTTAGTGAACTTCAATATCCGATAAAGAGTAGTCAGCACTTGCAGGTGAAGATTACTGATAAGGAAATGGAGGACGAAGCTGAGATGGTAAGCATTGGTAGCAACGAGTATGAAATTGACCTGGGTGGTCACTTATTTGACTTTGTTGCATTATCAGTTCCTATGAAGATTGAATGTATGGATTCTCTAAATCGAAAAGAGTGTGACGAAGACGTGTTAGAAAGGTTAGCCACCGATGATGTCGATAACGAAAATACGACGTATCCGGAATGGCAAAAACTAAAAGAAATATTTAAAAACTGATATTATGGCTCATCCAAAGAGAAAAATTTCGAGAACAAGGAGAGACAAAAGAAGAACTCACGACAATATGGGTTTTAAGCAGCTTATTAAAGATCCTAAGACTGGAGAAGTGACTCAATATCATAGACTTAACCTCGAAAACGGTATGTATCGAGGAATGAAGGTTATTGAGGTAAACGAGGAAGTTTAATTCTAAACTCTCCACATTTTATGAAAATTGGGATAGATGTAATGGGTGGCGATTTTGCCCCTAACGAAACTATTTTGGGTGTTGTTGAAGCGCTATCTACACCCGATTTAAAGGATGTTCACCTGACCCTTATAGGGGACGAGAATATCATTAATAAGCAACTGGCTAATGCCAAGTTGTCCAATCGTGTTGACATTGTTCATACCACAGAAGTGATTGGTATGGCTGAACACCCTACACGAGCTATTAGCCAAAAAAGAAACTCAAGTATCAATGTAGGTCTAAAAATGCTGGCGGATGGTCAGCTGGATGGATTTGCAGGTGCAGGTAATACTGGTGCTATGATGGTTGGAGCCCTGTATACGGTCAAGGCCATTGAAGGGAGACTGAGACCGTCGTTAACGGCTCTAGTTCCAAAAATTGATGGAACCAATGGGCTGATACTTGATATAGGTGCTAACGCTGACGTAAAACCCGATGTAATGGTTCAGTTCGCCATTTTGGGTTCGTTATATGCACAACATGTTTTGGGTATCGAAAACCCCCGAATTGGTTTATTGAGTATTGGCGAGGAGAAGGAAAAAGGAAACTTGCTTAATCAAGCCGTTTATCCCATGTTGGAAGATACTGGGTCAATCAATTTCGTTGGAAATGTAGAAGGGCGAGATTTGTTTTCAGACACGAATGATGTTATTGTTTGTGACGGATTCACCGGAAACATCGTACTAAAAACCTGTGAAGGGTTTTACTATAAACTTAAAAAGAGAGGAATAAACGACGAATTTTTAGATCGTTTTAATTTCGAAGCCTATGGCGGAACAGCAATTTTAGGGGTAAACAAACCCATTATTATTGGTCATGGTATATCAAAATCCAGCACTTTTGTCAATATGATACGATTAACAAAGCAGGTTGTGCTTTCAAATCTTATACAGAAAATTAGAGCATCGCTTTAATTTTTATATTTTTACCGCTTAATTTTTTGAAATGAGTCGAATAAATGCAGCAATAACCGCCGTAAATGGATTCGTTCCTGATGATGTGTTAACCAACTTCGATTTGGAAAAAATGGTTGATACAACGGACGAGTGGATTCGGAGTAGAACCGGTATCATTGAGCGAAGGATTTTAAAAGGTGAGGGTAAAGGGTCATCCCATATGGCTGCTCCTGCAGTTGAAGGCCTTTTAGAAAAAAGAGGGATTTCGGCGAAGGATATTGATTTATTGATCTGTACCACAGTAACGCCAGATCATATTTTCCCAGCTACTTCAAATATAATTTGCGATCGAATAGGAGCAACCAATGCTTGGGGATATGATATTTCTGCAGCGTGCTCTGGTTTTTTGTTTGGCGTAGAAACGGCCAGACGGTTTATTGAATCTGGCCAATACAAAAAAGTAGTGGTTGTAGGCGTTGACAAGATGTCGTCAATTGTTGATTATTCGGATCGAAATACATGTATCATTTTTGGTGACGGTGCTGGCGCAATTTTGCTGGAGCCAACCGAAGAGGATTTCGGTATTATTGACAGTATTTTAAAAGTGGACGGTTCGGGATTTGAATATTTAAATCAGAAAGCTGGAGGGTCGGCATATCCTCCAACACACGAAACCGTTGATTTACGTCAACATTATGTGTTTCAGGAAGGAAAAACGGTGTTTAAGTTTGCGGTTACCAAGATGGCCGACGTGAGTTACGACATTATGGAACGCAACAATTTAGTAAGCGATGATATCCAATGGCTTGTACCCCATCAGGCGAACAAGCGGATCATAGATGCAACAGCTAAGCGGATGGGCTTGCCTTCCGAGCGCGTAATGCTTAACATTGAACGCTACGGTAATACGACCTCTGGGACTATTCCATTATGCTTGTCTGATTATGAAAAGCAACTCAAAAAAGGAGATAACATAGTTTTAGCGTCATTTGGTGGTGGATTTACGTGGGGTGCCATTTATATTAAGTGGGCATACGATCCTTCATAAATCATTATATTTTTATCGAATAATTTAACTTAATTTGAATTATGGATTTAAAAGAAATTCAAACACTTGTAAAGTTGGTTTCCAGTTCTGATGTAGATCATTTAGAAATCGACAAAAAGGATTTTAGCCTTAAAATAAAAAAGAATTCAAATAGAACGGAAATCGTTTC
>CAYZWM010000106.1:0-13741 GCA_964482155.1 uncultured Chitinophagaceae bacterium
ATGCTTTGGGTAGGCCAATAGAATCAGGCCAGATCGATCCGGTAAGTCCTCCAGGTGGCGGTATCACAGCTTCTTTCGTAGCTGATCCGGCCTCACTCGCAACATTATTAGATGTTAGTTCAAGCCCACTTAACAAAACCGAGATGTCACAAACTCAGTTTGACGTTTCAGCGAATCTAGGTCGTGTCACCTTGGCATTTAGTGATTTGGGAGGGCAGCAAAATTTACGCAAGTCGGTTGCATCTATTACTTATGAAGAGGTGAATGACAATGACCCAAGTACCTATGATCAGGCAACATATTATTCCTACGATGCGTTAGGCAATGTTGAGCGACTCATCCAAGATATCCCGGCCCTCGATCCATTGGACAAAAACCTATTTTCCTTAGATTATGATCATGACCTACTTAGTGGAAATACCATTAAGATAGTTTATCAAGAAAACAAGGCCGATCAGTTTGCACATAGGTATAATTTCGATGAGAACAACCGACTGTTGGAGGTTTATACGTCTCAGGATAATTATTCATGGCAAAGAGATTTGCGGTATGAATATTATTTCCACGGACAACTAGCTCGTCTCGAATACGGGGAGTTGGGCGTACAAGGAATGGACTTTGTGTATACGTTACAAGGTTGGGTTAAAAGTATTAATAGCCCCGTTCTAGATCCCGTTATGGATATAGGACGTGATGGAGATAATACAGGTTTGCACGTTAATCGTTACACTGCACGCGATGCATTTGCCTTTGATTTCCATTACTATTCCGGCGATTATCAACCTATTAACGGTTCAGCATATGGACCATTAACAACGGGTAGTGACCTGGCAGGGAACTCATATGACCTGTTTGATGGGAACATCGCTCGTTTAGTGAGTTCGATTGCGAAAGAATCGGACTATCAATCCGGTAGCCTTAAAGGCGACCCAATGGGAAATGTATATAAGTATGATCAGTTAAACCGGATCAAAAAACATCGTGTTTTTCAAAACATTAACTCGACACAAACTGCATGGTTTTATTCAGGCTTCGATGGAGATGGAGTGTATTATGAAGATTTTGAGTATGACGCAAGTGGAAATATTTCACAGCTCAATCGTCACGGAAATCAGGGATCTTCTGTTGAAATGGATGAATTCAACTACCACTATGATAAGCGTATGCAAAGTGCTCAGGTCGATCTTCCAGGAGGTGGGACAACCACACTAAACTGGGAGGCACTAAATGTTAATAGATTGTATCACGTAAATGACAACCCAACATACGATGGTCGATATACGGTGGATATTGATGATCCTGGAACGGCATTTGTTCCCATCCCAGCCTCTATCAATTCAGTAAACACTTATGGGTATGACGAGCTTGGCAACTTGGTTCGAGACAATAGTAGCAATATTGCTGAAATAAAATGGACATCTTCAGGCAAGGTGAAAAGTATAACTCGGGTTCCAGGCAATTCCGACGCAGATTTAGAGTTTGGTTATGATGTTATGGGTAATCGACTGTATAAGATCGTTAAACCTAAAGATGGCTCAGGCCAGTTAATGGAACAAACTCACTGGTTGAAGGAGTATTACATCTACGATGGAGCCTCCATGTTGATGGCGACTTACAAACAAAGCTACAGTGAGGATGGTGGCACATTTACAGATCACTTAGCAATGAATCAGTGGGTGGTTTATGGTAGTAAACGATTAGGCGTAATGACTGTCGATACACCACTAGTTGAACGATCCTTTAGTGCTACAATTGGTCCGGATATGAAACTCGAGAATGTAGACTACAATGGATACGCAATTCAAGTTATTTATGGTTATCAAACAGAGATAAATCAAACGGTTCATGGTCTAAAACAGTATGAGTTGTTTAATCATCTTAGCAACGTTCTTGCTACAATACAGGATCGAAAACAAATGGGGGATACATTATTCTCTGGAGAAATAGATTATTATATTCCATACATCGTTAGTACACAGGATTATTATGCATTCGGTTCCCTCATGGAAGGAAGAGGTTTTGATGCTGGAAGTTATAAATCCAATACGTATCGTTTTGGATTTAATGGTCAGGAAAGAGATGATGAAATAGCTGGAAAAGGGAACTCTATGTCCGCAATTTTTTGGCAATATGACGGTAGGCTTGGAAGACGGTGGAACGTAGATCCTATACTTAAACCTTATGAATCTACTTATGCGTGTTTTGGAAATAATCCGATTCGAATAATTGATCCAACAGGGGCTGATTCTATTCTGCTTGAGGATGGTTCATGGGGATGGAAAGTAGAATCTGGAGATAATGCGGAGTCAATTGGTAAAAGAACCGGTATTGGAGTATGGAATGTGTCCAAATTCAATCAAGGAGCTAAGGATCCGAAAAAAGGCTATTATTTTGCAGATTATATGGCAACAGTCAATGGAAATTATAAGGAATATTGGGAAGACGGCAAAGGGAAACTTTGGAATATTGATAAAGGAGCAATTTTAAGGTTAAGTAAATCCAGTTCTGTGCTAATTAAAAAAGAACCAGCAAAACAAGCAGCTCCACCATGGGTTACACTACATTTTTATACGGCAAAAGTGACGGGTGTAATTGCGAATGGTTTTGGAGTTCCTACGGGCTCTACCGTTTATTACTTCTATCAAAATGATCTGAGTGTATACACATATGACGCCCCGTTTGCCTTTGCAATTGATGGTGCAGGATTAAATATCGGGATGCGGATGCCAAATAAAAAACTCAAATGGAATATCAGTACCACTTTGTCGTATGGAAGAATGCAAACATCGCCATTCACAAATCCAGCGGATGTGATCCAGAAGGGGGCACTAACTATTAGGGCGACAGCTCCTATTAAAAAGACCCCAATGTTTCTTGGTGTGGAATTTAGAGATGAAGCAAATAATAACATAGGAACCTGGAATACATTTGGGGTAATTTCCGGTTTTGGAAATGGTACTAAAACTAATGTGGTCATTGGAGTTTTGAATTTGAAATCAAATTGCAGAGGTTGTGAGGGTTCTAGAAACGCTGCGGATTCTGCTTTTACCATAATAAACCTGAACAATGCGGGAGATACAACCGAATATAGCAAGTATTTTGGCCGAGAATTTGAAGTTAGAATGAGTGATATTTTATTGATGAAGTAGAACATATGCAATGACGAAACGATATAGTGTTTACCTTCTGGTCATACTTATTATTGGGTGTAAACCGGCAGAAGAAACGACAACCTGGAATCTTAAATGTGGAATTCATGAAGTACATTTCGTTTCTGATTCCGATACGACATATGCAACATACTACTTGCCCTTTGACGTCTACTACCATGGAGGTTACAAGAAATGGGTAAATGAATGCATTATGGAGGAGTTTGGAGCCGTTAAGCGACCCACAGACCACTACCTTATTACCTGTTTCGACAGTACCTATGGTGAAATAAATAAACCTGGCTTTAGTGCAAAGGAAATAAAAGATAACCTGATAAGAATAAAGTCTGATTCGGTCCGGATCAAGGTGAGAGATTATTTTATTACCAAAGTAGATGGAAATTGGCTTGCCCTTTCCGAAATAGCGTTCAGCCAGGTTAAAAAATTTGCAATTAAGAATAAGTTAGAAAAGTTGTCGCTTGAATTCAATTCATTTCATGCGTTGTTTGCCAATTTGAGTAATGAAGAGGCGGTTTCTATAACCGCAGAGTGGTTAGCAGTGATTCAACATGTTTATTTTGATACCGAGCAATGGGAAAAGGAGGAAGATCATATAATTAACTTATTAGAAGTGATGGGTCGGCCATATAAAAATTCAAATTTGAAAGAAGACAAAACGGGCAAACAATAAGCCACACTTTCTTGACGTGCAATGGGTTTATGGTTTTGCTAGACAGCTATTTGATAAGCTCCATGCTTATCTTTTTTGGAGGATGAAGATATCCAAGCTAAAGGCCTTGCTCAATCTTCGACCATAGGCTATTTTCTCAACAACCTCGAAATAAAACTAATCCACCCGAAATAAACCCCTCGAAATAAGTCTTTTTTGGTCTTTTGTCCGGCAAACAGGGAAACGCCGGTACTATATAGAACTAATTTCATCTAAAGAATCTAAGGGGTAAGTACGGGGGGAGGTATGGTAGAGGTAGAAGGTAAAAAAAACCCTTTCGCATTAAATAAATTGATTTTTTGGGTGATTTAGTTCAAAACATACTGGTTCCTTGTGATCCAACATATTGTCCGACATCTAAAACGTTGAGAGTAAACAATCTCATTATTAATTTGAGATTCATGATAATTAACTTAAACAAGAGATAAGGAGATTTGGCGTTTTTAGATCCAAACCGAATTAATGCCACAGAACCTTATTTAAATGATTAATTCTTGTTCTAAACTCTGGGTATAATAACGTTTTCAACGTAAAATATAAAAAACTATATTTGGTATAAGTGTATTATAAACAGAATTAAGTGCCTCGCATGGTAAAAACGTTACTCCTACTGATACTTCCCGTCCTATCATTTGCCCAAACTCCTATTGGGTATTATTTAACTGCTGAAAATCAGGCTGATGATTCATTGAAATATGAGCTGAATCAAATCATTGATGACCACGTTGAATTTTCATACACCAGTACAAGTACAGACGTTTGGGATATTTTGAAAGAAACAGATAGAGACCCTAATAATGGGGATAATGTTATTCTTGTTTATTCTGGCATCTCTGTAAATGCCGCACAAGAATATAACAATGCTAATGGATGGACAAGAGAACACGTCTGGGCTAAGTCTAGGGGCGATTTTGGTACATCAACTGGGCCTGGAACAGATGTTCATGCAATTAGACCCTTAGACAATTCTACGAACTCCACAAGGAGTAACAGAGGATTTGATAATTGTACCGATTGTGCAATCGTATATGATAAATGGTCAAACAATACTAAATCTTTTAGAGATAACACGGATTGGTCATTTGAGCCACGCCCAGAGGTAAAGGGAGATGTTGCACGAATGCTCTTTTACATGGCTGTTCGTTATGAAGGGTATGATGGATATCCAGATTTAGAACTTTCAGAAACCATTTTGTCTAAAACGGATAAGACTCCTTTTCATGGTAAACTATCAGTCCTTTTAGACTGGCATAGAAATGACCCAGTTGATGCCTGGGAAGAAAACAGAAATGATATCATTTATACGAATTATCAAGACAATAGAAACCCGTTTATTGACCATCCAGAAATAGCTGAGCATTTGTGGGGTGATAAAATGGGAGTTGATTGGCCAGAAATGCCACTTGATATTGCTGAGTTTAGTGAAGAGTCTGTTCAGTTATATCCAAATCCAGCTTCTGGAAATATAAATGTAACTGGGTTAAGTGATACTACATTAATGGAAGTGTATGATGTAGTTGGAAGGAGAGTTATTTCTAAAGAATTAGATGCGTATCAAGCGAACATAAATATATCTCACCTAAGTGGAATTTACATGTTTAGGTTAACTCAAGGAGGTAATTCTATTGTGAAAAG
Organism: uncultured Chitinophagaceae bacterium; assembly: GCA_964482155.1. Taxonomy (GTDB): domain Bacteria; phylum Bacteroidota; class Bacteroidia; order NS11-12g; family UBA9320; genus UBA987. The sequence continues at coordinate 5,515 of CAYZWM010000106.1, forward strand.
AATTGTTGTAAAATAGAGAGAACTAAAAGGTGTGACTAGCTGCGTTTATTGAGTTGGTGGTTTAACGATTGCTTTTTTAACTACGGATTCTATAGAAGGTTCTGTCGCATTAACTTGATCCATTGATCCATTGAAGCATTTAATAAATCAATTCCATCAAAACCCAATTGGGCAGTTCCTTTTATAGATTTAGACTCAGATTATTGTATTCTGCAAAATATCGAGGGATTTTTGACCCAATGTTGCGTTTAGTGCTGCTTTGTGGCTTTGAAATGGGGTTTTGTGTCGCAGTTCCGTAATTATTAAATTATTTTTATTGGATTTTGTATCGGGTTTAACCTGAGTAACCAGTTCATTTGCTGATATATAGAGGTAGTCGAAGCCAAAAGATAGTGTTTAACGGTTTAGTCGGTGCAACGATCTTCTGCAGATGAAGACGAAGCTGTTATTGTACTTACCTATCCGGCAAACGTCAACCAGAATGTGTATTTTAATCAGTTAATTATATAGAAAAGTTGTTATGAAAAATCTTAATGTATTCATCGGTATCATGTCTAAACGACAATTTCATAGAGTCCCTAGGCATTCATTTATAGGAATGACAAAATCGGTCATTTTGGTGGTCGCATTTATGTTTTGTGCCAGCGACAACTTTGCCCAAAATTGGACTCAAAGAGGTGTTGACATTGATGGAAAAGCGGCAGCAGAAGAATACGGTGATATCAGTATTAGTTCGGATGGAAAGACGGTTGTTATCGGAGTTCCTTGGAAAGATGATGAAAAGGGCCATGTTAATGTGTTTATATGGAATGGAACCAAATGGGAGCAAAAAGGGTCAGATATCGTTGGCGAATCCTCAGAGGACTGGTTTGGGGAGAGTGTAGGCATAAGTTCAGATGGTAATATTATTGCCATAGGCGCGAGTGGTAACAATGGAAATGGTTCAGGCGCAGGCCATGTTAGAGTCTACAAATGGAGCGGATCGGCCTGGGCACAAAAAGGATCTGATATTGATGGAGCAGACTTTCTCGATGGGTTTGGCGAGAGCGTCAGTATTAGTTCTGATGGAAATGTTGTTGCCGCTGGTGCAAGTTCTCATTCAGGTGACCAATTTGAACCATTTGTGGGCCATGTTCGTGTTTATTTATGGGACGGCACCGCTTGGACACAAAAAGGTACAGACCTTGATGGAAAATCAGAAGGTGAATTTTTTGGCGAGAGTGTCGACATCAGTGCAGATGGAAATGTTCTTGCGGTTGGAGCTACCGGGGTGGAATCCTGGGCAGGCGCAGTAAGGGTGTTTACATGGATCGGTTCAACCTGGACGCAAAAAGGGTCTGACATTTCTGGAGAGGCGATAGATGATGCGTCTGGGACGAGCGTTAGTATTAGTTCAGATGGAAACGTAGTGGCCATTGGATCCCCATATAATAATGAAAATGGAAATGAAGCGGGTAAGGTTCAAGTTTATTCATGGGTCGGGTCAGCATGGACACAAAGAGGATCTGATATTGAAGGAGAAGTTGCAGGAGATTATTCTGGTTGGAGTATAGGTATCAGTTCGGATGGGAAAACGTTAGCCATAGGAGGCGGTGATAATGATGGGAGTGATGTCAGGATTTATAGATTTGATTGGCCGGTAGGTGTCGAATCAATAGCCACTAGCCCAATACGAATATATCCCAACCCATCAAATGGAAATTACACACTGAATCTCGGGCAAATTCATGAAGAAATTGAACTAATTGTAATGGATGTACGTGGTCAAATTGTTTTAACAAAAAGAGTTGAGTCTGCGAGTCAAATTCATTTCGAATTGATAGGTAATAGTGGAGTTTACTTCGTTAAAATTGGCACAAATGAGGGCGTTTTAAGCACGGTAAAAGTGATCAAAGAGTGATTAACTTACCTATGGGCAATGACATTTAAGTGTTGATTACTCCCATTAAATTATGGATAAACAGGAAGGTGTAAACCCTCGCTCTGGTTGAAGTTTGTCGGGGGCATTGCGTAAGTGACTTGTCCAGACATGTGAGGCACGAACATCGTCGGATAAATGCAAGGTTGCACCTTGCCTACAATAAATTAACTAAAGAGTAACGGGTTGATGTTTTGAGGAGACCAATGTAAACGATGTACTTTGATAAGCTCCAAGGGTATCTTAATTTGTAGGTCCCAGATATCCAAACTACAGACATTGTTCAATCTTCGACCAGAGTGGCGGCACTTAAATTGCTAGTGGGTATCGTTCACTCTAAACGAATTGCATGATTTTATTAGGATTGTTCGTTGATCGATGTGAACTGGTCAATTGATTTGAGATGAAAGTTGTAATATTGAAATTGGCCAATGAGTGATTTATCTAATGACAATACGTGCTTTATTTACGATTCTAATTTTATTACCTAGTTGTCAATGGACATTTGGCCAAATTGAAGACACAACCACTGTCCAGGTAATCCAATTTTCGGATGGCCTAGAAAACCGAAGGGCTTGGCGATACTTCCCTCCAGACAATACTTCGTATCGGCAGGTCTTAATGTATCAAACGCTCAAATGTGACCCAGCGCTAATCAATAACCCCACGGGTTCAGGATGTGGAGAATGGGACACAGGGGAGAATTTCTATATCTATGATCACAGCCATCAGGATAGCCTTAGGTATCGAAAGGGCTTCGACTATCCAGACTCTATCAGTATTACCAGTACCCCGACGTATACCAGACATCAGGTTTATAAGCAACATAGGGTGTATGACCAAGTAATTAAGGAGGAGACATTTGTCTTAGGTGATCAATCGCTCAGTCTAAATAATGTGCTACAAGGGTCTCTTCACACGCATAGAGCGCAGTACATGTTTCGTGCAAGTGAACTAATAAATGCAGGTTTGTCTGCAGGCAGCATAGACAAAATGAAATTGAACATTGTTTCACTAGGGACAGGTGATTTTAACAATTTGAAAATACGAATTAAGGCAACATCGTTGGCCAGTTTGTCTCAGGCCCAATATGAATCGAATGGTTTGGTGACCGTTTATGACAACAAGGCGGTCATTTTAGTTGAAGGTGCTCACACGTTTAATTTTTATGAACCCTTTATGTGGGATGGGTCTTCCAACGTCGTGGTTGATTTGTCTTTTTCCAATGAGGTTTCAGGAACAAATTACATGGTTTCTGGAAGCGCAACACCATTTGTCTCAGGAGTCTATAGTACCATAGACGATCAATGTTTCTACTTTCACAATAAGGGATATATTGATGTTGAAACGAACCAGCTAAAATCGAAAATAGACTCAAATATTACCGTATCGTTTTGGACTGAAATGGATGTAAAAGGGAAAACCAACAATATGGTTCCATTTTCTGCTGTAGATAGCGGTCAAATTTATCAGATGTTAACCTATCTGCCTTCAAACGGACCAAGAGCACATTGGTATGCGGGTAGGGAATTAGGGGCAGGTTTGGATGAGATAAAAAACACAGAGAATTTGAGTGATATGTCTGATTTTACCCAAGGTTGGACGCATTGGGCATTTACAAGAAACAGCACCTCTACCGTAATGACGGTTTACAGAAACGGGGAGATATACCTTCAAGAAACCAAAGGGAACTCCAAACGTGTCCTTGATCGTATTGAGGAATTTCGAATAGCTGGGGACCGAAATTCGAACAATAGATTTTACTCTGGTAAATTGAATGAGTTTCAAATCTGGAACAAGGAACTTGACCAGTTGACGATACGCAACTGGATGCATAAAGACTTAGACGGTTCTCACCCATTTTACGATAACCTTGTCGGATATTTTAGATTCGAAGGTGATCACAATAGAGTGGCGACTGACGAAACAGGAACATCCAAAACTTCCGTGTTTGGGTTGCCAACTCAACATTATATCCCTGGTGACCAAAGATTTAGGAATCTTCAACAGACCTCTCAACGTCCTAATATTACGTTTGTTCAGGGAGACTACCAGTCGCATATTGATTCAACACTAAGTGTTGTGCAAACTGAAAATCCAGCAACCAGTGTTGTTGTGTCCGAAAACCTAAGAGATTTGTCCTTGATAGGTATGCAGGATGTTGAAATTGACACCCTTTATGTTTGGGAGGCAGGGCGTTCATATACATTGGATCAGCAAGGCGAGAAAGTGGATTCCATATTTGTTCCGGCGGAAAAAACCCTGTTCAACTATTACATAGGTCGCCAAATGACCTTAACCAAGTACATTACGCCCTATGGCAACAACCTTGATCTGGGTGATGGTTTTACCTGGATATATGATGTAACAGATTTTGAGTCTCTTCTACACGACACGATAGATATTCAAGGTGGAGGTAAGCGCGAATTAATTGATCTTCAATTTAAGTTTATTGAAGGGATTCCCCCTCAAGATGTACATAGCCTTCAGTTTCTGAAAAATGTAGGAGGTAAATATGCCGATATTGTTGCCCATCCAGACCGGTTTTACAATACGATCTACCCAAATGAAAATTCAGATCGATTTGGGATTCGTGCTTCATTTTCGGGTCATGGATTCAATAATGCCACAAACTGCTCTGAATTTTGCCGTAGAAACCACTTCATCGAGATTGGTGGAAAGCGGATATATGAATGGGTTCACTGGAAAGAATGTTCCGACAACCCACTTTACCCACAAGGTGGAACATGGATATACGATCGCACAGGTTGGTGTCCAGGAGCACCTCAAGACATTTATCATTTTGACTTAACGCCTTATGTAAAGAAAGGTGAATCTGATGTGTTGTTTAAAGGGGTAGACCCAGACCCAACGGGGGAGGAGTTTGGGAACTGGGGTGGTTTTATGTACTTTATATCGTATGGCCATCCCAACTTCGTAAATGACGCGACGGTTTATAAAATTCTTGCACCGAGTAACGCTGATGAACATTTGAGGTTTAATCCAATTTGTGACAATGCTATAATAGAGTTGCGAAATAATGGTAGTGCGAATATGACGTCAGCGGTCATTCAATATGGGGTGGAAGGTGGTGAAATTCAGGCATTTAACTGGAAAGGGAGCCTGGCGTTTATGGAGACAGAAAAGGTTATTTTGCCTATGCATGCTTTCGATAATTGGTGGGGAGACGAACTTAAGTTTAATGCAAAAGTGGTCATGGTAAATGGTGTAATTGATGAGTACGAACAAAACAGTGCAAATCACAGCTATTATACACCTCCACCTCAATACCCAGCAGATTTGGAACTTTTTTTAAGAACCAATCGGGAAGCATGGCAAACCACATGGACCATTACAGATGGTTTAGGCAACATATTTTATGAGGGTTCTGGCTTGGAAAACAACACGTTGTACCGTGAAGACATCTCACTACCTGTGGGTTGTTATACATTTATTGTTGTAGATTCTGCAGACAATGGTTTGTCGTTTTGGGCTAATAATGATGGAGGTGGATTTTGTCAATTTCGAAACAAAATGACAGGTGCTGTTCTGGAAAACTTTAACGCAGATTTTGGCGATAACATACGTTTTGAATTTTCCATCGGCGACACAATTACGCAACACGATAAAAACAGAGGCCATAAGTCCATTCACATATTCCCTAACCCCTCAGGTGGTAAGTACAATGTGGCCATGGACAATTATACAAACTCTCAGGTCACCATAGACGTCTATGATGTCTTAGGCAAAAAACTGGTAAACGAGCAGAGTGCATGGGTGTTTTCAGATCGTTATTTGACCAAAATTGATTTAACGGGTACAGCCAACGGAGTTTATATAATTCGCTTTAATACAGCAGATGGACCAATTATTAGGAAAGTGATAAAGCGGTAAGTATGTTATTTATTGTATTGGCCAATTTGGGGTAGTAGCGTGCTCCGTAAATCCAGAAAAAACGGTTTCAAACCCACTCTTGTCGAAGTTTGAGTTCCGGCTTGTGTGTGGTTGTCTTCGTCCTTGGACTTGTCCAGACATGTGAGATGCGAGCAGCATAGAGCTTGTCCAGACATCCGACGCAGGAGAATCGTCGGGATAAAAGCAAGGTTGCACCTTGCCTACAACGAATAAACTAAAGAGAAACGGGTTGATGTTTTGAGGAGACCAATGTAATTGAAGTAGCTTGATAAGCTCCAAGGTTATCTTTATTTGTAGGACGAAGATATCCAAACTATGGGCCTGACTCAATCTTCCACCAGAGGAGAGGAAAATAAGTTTTTTAGGTTGAAATGATTTAAAATAGTAATGAAAAGAAGATCGCTGGTTTTAACATATGTTATAATTTATACGGTAACCAACATAGTTCTTCCTAGCATTTTGAAGAGGTTTTGGACCGTTGGATTTCCTTTTCGTTGTTTTCATAGGGTAAAACTAAATGGGAATGACTTTTACAACTATGGTTTTACTCGTTTAAGTTATCTGTTATTAGACCTTCTGATATGCTTGTTATTAACGTTTATAATTATAACGTTATATAAACTAGTGAAATATCGCAGAGATGGTACTGTTTGAACAGGTTTAGGCAGTCTAACCCATACAAAGAGGACTCCTTGACAATCGGCATTTGCACTAACTCGCTACAGTTGCTTGGTTAAGTCATACTCATAGAATTGCACAACATCGCCACAATTTGGGTCACAGCCATCAATGAACATTTGTAATTTTTTAGTTTGACTATTATACAAACCGTGATACTCGCTGCCACCTATTTCCAGTTTTCCCATTGTTCCTCTGCGATGTACCCATTCATTCTCCCTGTTAGGTAAGATTAAAAATGCTATGCCTTCTGGTGTTTCATCAACCGATGCTGTTATATAGGTAAAAGAACCGTCCTCAATTATTAACCCGTCTTTAGATGCAATAATTGTTACTTCCGCTTGCTCTTTGTCAAAATAATGAGAGCCATCAGCTTTAAATATGCTCACTTTGCCTTTAAATATTCCGGATATACTGTCCATTGGAGTTTCAAGGACTGGTTGCGTTTCATCTGCCATGCAACCTGACAAAATTAGGAGAGGAATTAGAAGTTTTTTCATAACGACTGACTGGTTAAAACGTATAAACTACGAGCCGCATCCTGAACAATTAGAATACATCTCAAAAGCAAGATAACCTATTAAAGGATTGACGCAGGATCGAGGCCTAATTTATTACACATCTTTGACCTAGATAGCACTAAATCAAAATAATCAATCTGCACTTACTAAATGGACAAGGTGGAACCCCTCTCTGGTCGAAGATTGAATTCCGGCTTGTGTGTAGTTGTCTTCGTCCTTGGACTTGTCCAGACATTTGAGATGCGAGCATCGTCGGGATAAAAGCAAGGTTGCACCTTGTCTACAACAAATTAACCAAAGAGAAATGGGTTGATGTTTTGAGGAGACCAAATAAATTATTGACGATTTTTAGTCTAATTTCGTCACCCTTACCCCATAGATTCACGCAACATTTCCATTTGACCCAATTCAGGAAATTGTAAAGCGAACTATATACGTTAAATAAACAAGTTGCCAAACATTAAAAGGAACCGTTGAGACAAATCATTAACATAGTATCAGGAATTGTATATGGAATGGGCCCAATTCTAGGAGCAGCACTTTTTGGACTATTCATTTATGACGCTCAACCAAATTTCATTGGAAAAGGAATAATTGTACTAGTAGGAATTCTGGCCTTATATATGGGTTATTCCATTTTCAGAAAGGTTCAAATTATCGGACCGATTGAGTTTATGACGGTACAGAATGCAACACCAGAACTCGATAACTTGAAACTGAGCCCCGACAGTTCAACTAAAGAAAGAACTCCCAAGGAATTTGTCGAACTAATTTCTGAAAAACAGAATTTGTGTAAAGGCGGGGCATTTAGAATTTATAATGATTGGTTCGGTAAACCTTACGACAATGTTCATTCTCTTGACAAAGGATTTTTCGATACGGAGACAAAAGTTTTAACACTCGAATTTGCCGAAGGAGAAAAGCTTGAAATTTATAATCCAATTCACATTCAAGAATCTTCAACATTTCTAAAAATCATAGACGCTGACAGAATTAAATTGACTTGGTTCTCTTATGGGAAATCACAAAATCGAGATAATCAGTACTTTCTCGACTATCGAAAAGAGAATAAAAAGATTTTAACGGAAACGAACGTTGATTGGTACAAACCTGTATTTGACGTTTCTCTAGGAAGTCCGGCCTTAATGATTTTTGGAAAAATTTAAATGGTCTATTAAAATGGGTGTAATAAGCT
>CAYZWM010000107.1:0-13667 GCA_964482155.1 uncultured Chitinophagaceae bacterium
TAGTAAAACTTCAAGCGAAAGCAGACTTTATCGCATCGGATGTATGTGAGGGAGAAGAAGTAGTATTTACAAACAAATCTGAAGTAGCAGCAGGTAACTTGAATTACTCATGGAGATTTGGAGACGGAGTTTCAGGTGTATCTGATTTAACTTCTCCACGTCATGGTTATGAGTTGCAAAACTCAAGAGAAACTGAGTCATTTCAGGTAACCCTATTGGCTTTAGTTCCAGGTGGATGTTCAGATTCAATTGCTAAGACGGTAACGGTTCATGCTGCAGCAGATGCAGGATTTACACCAAAAACTCAAGGTAGAGTCTTAACTATTATCGATCAGGCAGATCCTATTGTTGGAAACATATATAACTGGAGATTTGATGACGGTGGACGATCAAATGATGTGACACCAACTCATACATACACTGCAGATAAAGATGTGTTTAACGTATGTTTAGCAATAATCAACACAGAAGGATGTATTAGTGAAGAATGTCATGAGGTAACAGTTGATTTACAAAGTGTAAACAACATTGCTGCTGACGATGTATTCAGTGTATATCCGAATCCGAACACAGGTGTGTTTAACGTAAGAGTAAACAACCCAGAAAGCAACTTGAACATCGTTATAATGGATGCAACAGGTAAGACTATCAAAACAATAAATGCTGACGCAAGTGGGCTTTATAGTGTAGATATCTCAGACGTAGCAGCCGGTGTATACATGGTGCAAGTAGTAAACGGTAACTTCTCTGCAATGCAAAGAGTTACAGTTGCGAACTAATTGAAATAAACATTTTGGGATTTTGATCCCACATAAAACCCGGACGGTAACGTTCGGGTTTTTTTTGTATCTGTTTTTCTCAGGTATCGTGCACAAGGGTTTTGGGTTATTGCTGCTTACATCAAGCCAGATTACACTAATTTAGAAATGATTGTACGTCGGTACTAAGGTTGGTCTCCAGGATCGGCAAGTGACCCAATGATTAGTAAGATGACCAATAGAAATATACCCATATAGAACCACAGTGGGGTGCGCATAGAGTACATGGTTTTCTTCTCCTGATAACTTCTGAGCATTTGGTGGTTAAACTCTTTATGGGCGTAATGCTTTTTACATTGAGTGCAATGAGCTTCGATTCGTTTATCTTTTGGAAAAGTAAAAATGAAGAACGCAATTCCTGTTGCAAATGTCGTTGCTTCAAGTTGGCCAGATGTCTGACAGTAGATACAATCTCCATCGATATAAAATTGCCCTATGGGTCGTTCAAACGAGGTAATAATCACCTCTTTTTCAGATTTAAAGTAGCCGTATCCAGTATAGATTCGATGGTTGGCTCGTCGTGGTAAAATGGTAATAATATGGATTCACTTGCAACGTATCCTATGTCGTCTGTTTCAGACGGGGTGGAGACAACCATCATACTGAATCGTCCATGAACCCCAATAAACAGTTCATACTCTTCAATATCGATGATTTCATACAAGCAATCTTTGACCAAATCGAGCAATTCTTTTCGCTGATCGCGTTTTATTTTTTTTATCTCTTTCATTTTAACCAAAACGAGAAGCTTTGATCCATTTTGTTTGGTGAAAAATGCCATTTCTTCTCGACTCAGGTCGTCAACTAGATTGAAATCAAAACAGGTGGACAGGTAAAACCCTAAGGAGTCAGATTCGATGCTCGGATGGCTCCGTGTTTTTTCAATGTCATCCGCGAGCATGGTTTTGTAGATATCGTCTTGCTCATCCTCTTCAGTGTCTATATCTGAGATGAAAAAACTTGCAAAAGCGCTCGTCAAAATAAAACCGATAATAAGCAAACAACCACAGCCGTGCCAGATGGGTCTTTTGCCAGGGTATACCTGTAACCCTCTTTGAAGTTTCTCTTGCATCTCGTCGGTTAAATCTTCTTGTGCAAAGGTTTTCTTACAATGGTCGCACTCGATGCTCCTGGTTTTAGTTAGTGGAAAAACGGGGATAAAGAAAAGATGTACATATCTACCTAAAGTGGTAACCGTATGTGTACCGGTAACTCGGCAATTGGGGCACGTGCAATGATCTAGTTTAAAACGATCTTTAAGTTTGGAAGATCTGGTTCCGAAGAAAATGAACATATGGCTGATTTGAATTTCGTCAACTCAAATGTAAAAAAATAATGTTCGAAAGGAGTCTAATTCAACTTAAATTTAGGAAACATCAGGAATTCTGGGATCCGTACTTCTACCAACTTGCCATCGCCTAAGGACTTCATCAGATAATTACCGTGCATTTTACCTATGTCCGTTTTTAATTGACACCATGACGAGTATTCATAAGCTTCTCCAGGTAGAATGATTGGTTTTTCACCAACAACACCATCACCCTGTACTTCTTTGTTATCACCTAATGAGTCAACAATATACCAATGACGTTGTAAAAGGTGAATAGCCTCGTCGCCAAGATTTTCGATAAGAACCTTATAGCTAAAAATGAACAAATCCTCTTCCGGTTCGGACATGGTATGTTCAAATTCAGATAAGACCGATATCTTAACATTGTATGTGGTTGCGGTGTAAATCAAATTCGAGTCAAATTGAAACATTTTTCTTCTTTCTACAAAATTTTAAACGATGATTTTGTCAAATTGTTCATTGTAATTCAAAGCTGGAAATAAAATACATTTGTGGAGTGAATTTTTCATCGGAAACAATCGAAAAAGCAGTAGAGCAATTAAGTCGTTTTCCCGGCATAGGAAAAAAGACCGCGTTGAGGATGACATTGTTTTTGCTAAAGGATAAGCCAGAATACGTTCAACGTATGACGGAGGCAATTACTGATCTGAAAACCAAGGTGCAATATTGTAAAACATGCGGTAATGTGTCAGATGCAGAAGTGTGTACTATTTGTCTTTCCGTAAACCGCAACAAGAAATTAATTTGTGTCGTAAAGGATTTTCAAGATATTATTTCAATTGAGAACACAGGACAGTTTAATGGTGTTTACCATGTGCTCGGTGGTGTGATATCTCCTATGGATGGAATTGGTCCGGATGATATTCGCATTTCTGAACTTCTTAGTCGAATAGAACACGACGAGGTTGAAGAGTTGGTGTTTGCTTTAAGTGCAAACATGGAAGGCGATACAACAGCATTTTATATCTCGCGAAAAATGGATTCCAAAAAAGTGAAAATTTCAGCCATTTCACGAGGCATAGCTGTTGGTGGGGAACTTGAGTACGCGGATGAGATTACACTTGGGCGCTCAATCCTTAATCGAGTACCGTATAAAGTTAATTCGTAACAGATTTAGTCGGTCTTAGGTTTTGGCCTGGGTCTGTTCCTTCTATTCTTATTTCGTGGCTTTGGTTTGTTGTCTGACCCACCAGTATTTTCGGAACCGGAACCGGAATCTGAATTCTGTGAACGAGGTTGTGACTTTCCCTGATCGTTGTTTCGAGATTTGTTAAACTTATGCTGACCTTGTCCCTTGCCTCTTGGGCCACCTTTTTTTCTTCTATTCTTCTTGTTTTTCTTTCGTTGGGCTTCATCAATTTCATCATACCGATTGATGTCCTGATCAGAAATCAAGTCTGGTGCGGGAGCAAATTTATTGATAATCTCAGCGCCAAATGGCTTGTCAATGAGAGTCTCGGGTTTTTGACCATTTTTGTTTAACTCTCTAATTTCATTAACCCGTTCAAGTTCCACAGCGATCCAATCGGATGAACCTGGGTACGAGAACCACAGCATACGCTTTAAAATATCTGTTTTCTGCAAACGTGCGCTGCCAGCATCCGTTTCTAAAAACAAATCATCTTCTCTTGGAAACTCGCTCAACGCTTCAAGGTAGGTCTCTAGTTCATAGTTCAAACAACATTTAAGGCGTCCACATTGACCGGATAGTTTCAACATGTTGATTGACAGGTTCTGATTTTTAGCAGCGCCCATATTAACCACCTTGTAGTCCGTTAACCAGGTGCTACAGCATAGTTCTCTGCCACAGCTACCGATTCCTCCTAAACGCGATGCTTCTTCGCGATAGCTCACCTGACGCATTTCTATGCGTGTTTTGAATTCGGATGCATATTGCTTAATCAATGCTCTAAAATCCACACGTTTCTCTGCGGTATAGTAAAATATCACTTTTCGAGAATCTCCCTGAAACTCAATATCACTAAGTTTCATAGCCAGTTTCATGCCCATTGCGATCGTTCTTGCACGTTCTAAGGTGGACGATTCCTTGGCCTTAGCTTCGGTATACTTTTCTTTATCACGATCACTGGCAATACGGTAAATCTTTCGTATTACTTCCGAGTTCTCGTCAATACCATTCTTTTTTAATTGAAGACGAACCAGTTCGCCACTTAGGCTCACTTCACCCACGTCGTGGCCAAAATCAGACTCGACCACAATGGTGTCTCCCGTATAAATTTCCAGATTCTCTGCGTTGCGATAGAACTCCTTTCGGCTACCTTTAAAACGCACTTCTATAACATTAAATGGATCATAATCAGATGGTAAAACCATGTGATTAAGCCAATCGTATGTGTTTAATTTGTTACATCCCCCAGTTGAACAATCGCCATTACTACCGCATCCTGGCGATGTACAGCTATCTCCATTCTGAGTTGAACCACAGTTTCCACAGCCCATATATTTCTTTCTAAAATCACGTTAAATGTTTTTTGCTTTTTGGGTTTCAATAAACGAATTGCGTAAAGTCAAAGACAACTGAAATAAGGTCAGTTTTGGATTTGCATTCCGTTCAATCTGTCCAATGCTGTCGTTTATTCCCTTGTAAAGCACTTCAATATTAGCAAATTGTACCACACCAGAAAAGTTGATCACGAATTGTTGCTCATTTTTTCCGAGACGAATGGTATAATCGGGTATCATTTTGTAGGCAAGAACTTCCCGAAATACGCCTAAAGCGTAGTGTAAAAAGTTCTTGATATTTTCACGGCCTTTACTCCCTAATTCATCACTCCATTTCATCATTCCTGGTGCATCTTTTCGAAAACATAGCCGCATCCATGTTTTGAGTATATCCGTAAGATTGTTTTCAGAACTGTTTACCAGTTTTTGAGCTGCATTCAAGTCCCCATTCGCAAGGAAGGAAATGGTGTCAATATCAGAATCCGGACTGATTTGTGATAAAAATGAAGCAATTTCCCTCGGGCGATAAGAATTTACGCGCACCAATTGGGTTCGAGACAAAATAGTCGGTAAAATCACATCTGGATTTTCCGTAACCAGAATAAAGTATGTGTTCTCTGGAGGTTCTTCAATTATTTTTAGCAATGAGTTTCCCTCTTTTCCGAGATACTCAGGCAGCCACATTATCAATATTTTGGCTTTCCCCTCAAAAGATTTCAGGGATAGTTTTTGAATGATGGATTTGCATTCCTCTTTAGTAATGTTCCCCTGTTTATTCTCAGCACCAATTTTGTTCATCCAGTCTATATAACTGATGTGCACGTCATTGATTAAGGAATCTCGCCACAATTCCATGAAATCATTACTTACCGGTTTATGACCAGACTTTTTTGACACCACTGGAAAAGAAAAGTGAACATCTGGGTGGATGTTTTTTTTGTTTTTAGCACAGGTAGAACAGACCCCACACGCATCTGAAGAGGTTCTGTTTTCGCATAGTATGTATTGCACAAGGGCAAGTACAATAGCTAAACTTCCAGACCCCGAATTGCCTACAAATAACTGTGCATGAGGGAGTTGACCAGAATTTACTCGGTTCGTGAGCTCCTGTTTTAACTCTTCTTTGCCAACTATGTCTGAAAAAAGCATGCACTAATTTTGATGATGGTCAAAGGTATTAAACCGAATCAATTCTGTTGGATGTTGTTGAGAAAATTTAGTCTTGATCCAAAAATCGACTTTCCATATTGATGTTGCCTTAAACTCTTGTATTTTGCACATGATTTTGGAAAAATTGAATACAAAAGGAGTTTAAACATGAAGAAGATTTGGGAGGTTGCAAGACCACATATAGTTGCATTGGGTATTTTTCTGGTAGTTTTTGCAGGTTACTTTCACCCACAGCTCAAAAAGAAAGTCGTTGGTCAAAGTGATATTCAGCAGTTCAAGGGGATGTCAAAGGAGAGCAAAGACTTTCAAGAAAGCACTGGGGATTTTACACTCTGGACGAATGCTATGTTTGGAGGAATGCCGGTGTATCAAATTGGAGCTCCACAGCAATCCAATTGGATCAGACGTTTCATTGAACCTGCAGTACAGCTTTTTATTAAGGCTCCTATAAGTTGGTTCGTAGTTGCTGCGGTATGTTTTTATATTCTCATGTTAGTCATGGGCGTAAATAGATGGTTGGCCATTATTGGCGGCCTTGCGTTCGCGCTGTCCACCAACAACATGATTCTATTTGCGGCTGGTCATACGTCCAAATTTAGGGCAATTTCCTATTTGCCTTTAGCTCTGGCAGGGGTATATCTACTCCTCAACAAACAAAAATATATTCAAGGCGGAATTGTTTTCTTGCTGGCAATGAGTTTGAACATTGCCGCCAACCACTACCAAATGACCTACTATTTTGCCATAGGAATGGTGATTTTTATGTTGGCATATTTAGTGTTTGCTGCTTTGAAAGGCGAGGTGCTTGGATTTGCCAAGTCAGCAGCCATCATGTTAATCGGTGGAGTGCTGGCCATAGGGCCATCGTACTCCAAAATATCCACTACACTGGAATACTCCAAAGATACCATGAGGGGTGACTCTGACCTTAAAAGGGAAACACGAGAAAATAACCCCAATCAGGAGGTGAGTTCAGATGGATTGAACTGGGATTATGCCATGATGTGGAGTTATGCCCCAATAGATTTGTTGGGCACATTTATCCCTGGCATTGTTGGTGGAAGTAGTGGTGAGGAAGTTGGAACGGACTATGAAATAGCCAGATTTTTTGGAAATGGTAAAAAACCGGTTCGAGCACCCCTGTATTGGGGAGGTTCTGATTCGACAGCTGGGCCAGCTTATTTTGGTGTAATTATCGCTTTATTACTGGTCATTGGACTCTTTACCTTACCTAATGACGGCTGGAAAATAGCTATTATAGCAGGAGGGGTTGTCGTCGTTTTTCTTTCTCTAGGTCGATACTTCGAAAGTTTTAACCGGTTGTTATTCGATCATTTTCCTAAATACAGCAGCTTCCGTGCCCACAGTTCAGCAATAGGTGTGGTTTCCGTTTTCTTTCCGATCTTAGCCATTGCAGGCCTTTCTAAGTTCTTAAGTTCCGACAAAAGTGCGGAAGAGAAAAAGAAAATAGTATTGAGGTCTGTAGGCATCGTAGGCGGTATCGCCCTCATGGTGACATTAATAGGGGGGGCAATTTTTAGTTTATCGCATTTCAAGGATGAAGCACTTAAAATGCAATACTTCCAGGGGGACGAAATGAGATACGATCAATTTATGGATGTCTTGCAGGATGGACGAGCACAGTATCTAAGGGAAAGCGCATTAAAATCATTGGGTTTTGTTCTTTTGGTAGGTGCCATACTCTGGGGGTTTGCAAAATCGAAAGTGAAGAAGGAATTTGTAATTGCAACGGTCGGTTTATTGATTCTAATCGATATGATTTCATTGGATCGGAAATACCTTGGTGAAAATGAATTCATTTCTAAAAATAGACAAGAACGCCCATTTAGTAAAAGGGCTGTCGATCACCAAATCCTTCAGATGGAAACCAATGGCCGGGGCTATTATCGGGTATTAGATCTGTCTATTAATACGTTTAGCTCAAGTAGTACGAGTTATTTCCATAACACAGTTGGTGGGTATAGCGCGGTAAAAATGTCGCGAATTCAAGACGTTATCGATACCATCTTCAATCAAGGGTTTTCCTATGAGGTGTTAGACATGCTCAATACCAAATATATTATTGATGGAGAACAAAAGCTTTTTCCAAACGTTGGTGCTTTGGGTAATGCCTGGTTTATTGACAGTTTTAGTCGCGTATCAACGGCTACTGATGAATTAGCCGCAATTAAGGGCAAAGTGACTAAGTTTAACTCCCATACCACAGCAGTAATTCATGATGAATTTAAGGAATATACGGCCGGTTTAAGGAATCATGCGGTGGATAGCGGCTCAACGAGAAGTATATCCATGACTAAGTATCAACCCAATCGTTTAGTGTATAGTTCGAATGCTGTTGACGATGAGTTTGTCGTTTTTTCAGAGATTTGGTACGGACCTAATAAAGGGTGGGTGGCTTATATTGATGGCAGCCCAGTAGACCATATTCGGGTAAATTATTTGCTTCGGGGTATGAAAATTCCCAAAGGCGAACACGAAATTGTTTTTGAATTTAAACCTGAGACGTTTGAGAAAGGTGAAATGGTATCAATGGCATCATCTATTCTTATTTTACTTCTCCTTGGTGGATGGATGTTCAAAGAAATTAGGACAATTGTTACATCTAACGAGAAATAGACAGTTCCCTGTTCTCGTATATCTTCGAAATTGTCCAAATATTTTGGGGCACATAGGTGGGGTACAGAGCCTCGCCTGACGTATGCTCCAGCAATAGCTTTGAGTCCCATTACTCGATAGTAGGGATGCTCAAATCGGTTTCTAATCATCTTATACCCCTGTCTTTGATGCGCCAGGCATGCATTCGATTTGCTCTCTTAAATGGAAAGTATTTTATGATCATGCATTAGACGCATCAATTTAAGATTTAATGCACAATCACCTTTAGGGTAAAAACTTTTTAGAAGTACGATCTTATTTTTTCATGGAGAATTACAACTCTACCACTAAATTTGCAGTAGAGCCGTATAAATTATTGGCAGAATTGAAATCAATTAAACCTGAGGGAAGCCCATTTTAATGAAAATTGAAATGCTTAGTACAAAACCAGCAGGTAAACTGGGTGCAAAAATGTTTTACGCTAAATGTCGAGAGGAATAAGAAGACGAAACCTCTTAAACATTATAAATGTAACTAGAAGAAATTTATTGAAAACATGAACGAATACAGTGTACTCAAAAAAAATATGTTTAAAAAGGGTAACTACTCTTTAATACCAATAAGATTTCAAGACCAGCTGACCATAATGAAGTGGCGAAATGAACAGATGTACCATTTGAGACAAACTGTTCCGCTTACAGAAGAAGATCAAAACAATTATTTCCAAAATGTGATAGCCAACTTGTTTGAACAAGAGCGTCCCAAGCAAATTTTATTTTCTTACCTGGAAAATGGTATTTGTATTGGGTACGGAGGTCTGGTTCATATTAACTGGATAGACAAGCATGCTGAGATCTCTTTTGTAATGGACACACAGTTAGAGAAAAATAGTTTTACAAAGCATTGGCAAATTTACTTGAGCTTAATTGAGCAATTGGCTTTTGACGAATTAGAACTGCATAAAATTTTTACGTATGCTTTTGACTTAAGACCACAACTGTTTACCAGTATTGAAGCCGTAGGATACAAAAAAGAAGCTGTTTTAAAAGAACATTGTTTGTTTCAGGGAGATTATAAAGATGTTTTAATTCACTCTAAATTTTTCTCCGAACGACTATTCTTAACTCCTGCTACCAAAGAAAATACGGAGTTGCTATTTACCTGGGCAAATGATTTGTCTGTTAGGAATAATGCGTTTAGTTCAGAAACAATCGTTTGGAAAAATCACGTTGAATGGTATGACCGTAAGCTAAATTCTCCTTCTACAAAAATATTTATCTTCTACAAAGGATTAACCCCTATTGGGCAAATTCGATTTGATTTAATGAACAATGAATGGGAGATAGATTATTCGATTGACAAAGAGCATAGAGGGAATGGATTAGGCAAAAAAATCATTCAGTTGGCAAGTGCTGAATTTTCGTCTCAGGATGTTTTAAAAGCCATTGTCAAAAATGACAATATTTCTTCTTTAAAGGTTTTTCAACAACTGGGTTTTCTGCCAACTTCTAGTGACCATGATTCGATAATAAGTTTTATTAAAAAAATAGATTAATACCCGATGAGCACGTTTGTTATTTTATCTGAAAAAGTTTGGCATGAGGAATTATATTCAAATCTCAACGATTGCTTCCCTGAATTTAAATGGGTAAACATTAAGACTAAAAATGGTTTTAATTTGGAGTATTTAAATCAACTAAACCCAGAAAAAATCTTTATTCCTCATTGGTCACATATCATTCCGGAAAAAATTTACGAAAGCTTTGAATGTGTTGTTTTTCACATGACCGACTTACCTTTTGGACGTGGAGGAAGCCCTCTTCAAAATTTAATTGTCAGAGGACATAAGGAGACTAAAATATCAGCGTTAAAAGTGGATAAAGGTATTGACACGGGGCCAATTTACCTGAAAGAACCTCTTACATTATCAGGAACTGCTGAAGAAATTTTTGTCAGAGCAAGTAGTATTATTGAGCGCATGATTATTAAAATAATTCAAAATGGGCTTTCACCTGTTCCACAAAAAGGGGATATTACAATCTTTAAGCGAAGGAGACCAGAAGATAGTAATATAGACGAATTACAAAATATTGAACAAATTTATGATCATATAAGAATGTTAGATTCAGATGGATACCCCTCAGCATTTTTAGAGTTTGGAGACTTTAAATTGGAGTTTTCGAAAGCGAGTATGAAATCAAATAACCAACTTATTGCAAATGTTAGAATCACTAAGAAATAAAAACGTACTAATTGTTGTGGCACATCCTGATGATGAGTTGCTCGGATTGGGTGGGACAATGAATAAATTGATTACAGAATATAATATATCTACCCATGTAATTATTTTGGGTGAAGGTATTACTTCTCGTTCAGATTCAAGAAATGTTGATCAGTGGAAGGAGGAATTAGCCATTCACCAGCAAAATATCAAAAACGCTCAAAAAGCCATTGGATACCATTCTGTCAGTACTTATGACTTTCCAGACAACCGCTTTGATACAGTTGCTTTGTTAGACATTATCAAAGTAATTGAAAAGGAAAAACAAGAGTTCAGCCCTGATGTGGTTTTTACCCACCACGGTGGAGATGTTAATATTGATCATCAAAGAACATTTGAAGCCGTAATGACCTCTTGCCGCCCTATGGAAAATGAAACTGTGAAAACGATTATTTCGTTTGAAACACCTTCTGGTACCGAATGGCGAGCAAATTCAGACCCAAGACATTTCTTGCCTAATTTTTTTGTTTCCATCAGCAAAGAAAACCTGGATGCGAAAATAATGGGAATGGAATCTTATGAATTTGAAAGTAGACCTTTCCCACATCCACGTTCTCCAAAAGCGTTAGAAATTGTAGCTCAAAGATGGGGCGTAGCTATGGGACGAGAATATATGGAGGCATTTCACATTGTTAGATCAATAACTGAATAAACATGACAATAGGGGATTTTAATCTTAATACATCTGAAGTTTTTATCATTGCGGAATTATCAGCCAATCATAACGGAAGTTTTGAAACTGCAATTGAAACAATTCGAGCTGCAAAAAGAGCCGGAGCAAATTGTATAAAATTGCAAACGTATACGGCAGACACAATGACTATTGACTGTGATAAAGATGATTTCACAATCAAAGGAACAATATGGGATGGTGCTAATTTACACGAATTGTATCAACAGGCTTACACTCCTTGGGAATGGCATAAGGAGTTGTTTCGAGTTGCTAAAGAAGAAGGATTAATTTGTTTTTCATCTCCTTTTGATTTTTCTGCTGTGGATTTTTTAGAGGAATTAGATGTTCCTGCCTATAAGGTTGCTTCTTTTGAAATTACTGATATTCCTTTAATTGAATACATTGCTTCTAAAGGTAAACCTATAATCCTGTCAACCGGTATTGCCACTCTTGAAGATATTGAACTAGCCTTGGAGACGTGTCATAGGATGGGTAATTATGATATTGCCTTACTCAAATGCACGTCCAGTTATCCTGCTCCTGTAGAAGAGGCTAATATGGTAATGGTCCAGGACTTTGCCCATCGGTTTAATGTCATACCTGGCTTATCTGACCACACTATGGGGTCTACAGTTCCTGTAGTTGCAACTACTTTGGGGGCTAAAATAATAGAAAAACATTTTATTTTAGATAGGGCCATTGGCGGTCCTGATGCTTCTTTTTCTATGAATGAACAAGAGTTTACAGAAATGGTAAAAGCTGTTCGCGAAGCTGAAAAAGCCGTTGGGAAAATAGATTACACATTGACTCAAAAACAAAAAAAAGGAAAAGACTTTTCCCGATCCCTATACGTTGTAAAAGATGTCAAAAAAGGAGAAATTTTTTCAAATGAAAATGTGCGTTCAATACGACCTGGTTTTGGACTTCATCCAAAATATTTAAATAAGATTATTGAAAAAAAGTCAAATCAGGATATAGAAAAAGGCACTCGTTTTTCGCTTGATTTTATTAGTTGAAAATAGCAGTTTAAATCACCGTACTATTTTTTTTGGCACTACCCTTCAGTGTCACTATAACCCGGGTTCAATAATTTGAACTTTAACTCCGCTAATTTCCAATCCTGAAGCGTGTCAATATCTTGCCCTTCCATTTCAGGAATGATAATAGCACCCGTATTTTTAGTCAATAATTTCGAATTTGACAACAACTTGCTAACCTCGCTCCAATAGAATTGGCCGGCGTCGTGATAGCAAATTTCTAAATCTTGAGAGCGAGTGGTCGCATATTCATTATTTACCAACTGGACTGTATCGTCTCTTAACTTAATGGCTCTTTGTATTGGGAAGCTGAATTGAATCACGGGAAAAACTGTGTCAAATGATTTCAAGACCAGCTTGGAATAAGCGTCTGTCAATAATTTGCCTGATACCAAGGGTGCACAGGCGTATATGCAACAAACATATTCAAATGTGAACCCGTTATGTTCATATTCCCTCAGTACCTCCTCAATTACATCGTACGTTGTGGCAAAATCATCCGAGTTTTTAGCACTTCTTAGAAATGGGACCGAAGCACCATATTCCTTAGCAATTTGTGCGATCTCTTCGTCATCCGTCGAAACCATCACTTCGTGAAACAAACCAGACTTTAAGGCCGTTTCAATTGAATAGGCAATAATGGGTTTGCCGAGAAAGTTCTGGACATTTTTTCTTGGAATTCGTTTGCTACCACCCCTGGCTGGAATAATGCATATGCTATGTGCGTCGCTGGTATTCAATAATTATGATTTACGGGTTGATTCGAGAACTTTTTGAATTACAAATTCCTGATCTTCATCAGACAAGGTTGGAAACATAGGTAGACTAATACAGCTGTCGTAGTAAACTTCGGCTTGAATAAGATTTGCATCCTCGTACCCGATTTTTTTGTAATACGGCAACGTGTGAATAGGGATATAATGAATTTGTGCATAGATTCCATTAGACCGAAGGTAGTCATATACCTTTTTTCTATTCTTAACTTCTACAATAAACAAATGATGCGCATTGAAGGTGCCATCGGTTAAGGTCTGGTATTTTAGAATTCCATTAAAGGCAGACGTGTATTTTTCTGCAATTTCATTTCTTCTTTTTAGTCCCTTATTGTTTTTTGCTAATTGGGTTATGCCCAGGGCAGATTGAAAATCGGTCAGTCTGTAATTGTGTCCCAACTCTTTCATTTCATAAAACCAATTCCCATGATTTTGAGACATATCATCTTTGGTGATGCCATGACTCCTCAATAACATGAGCTTCT
>CAYZWM010000108.1:0-1963 GCA_964482155.1 uncultured Chitinophagaceae bacterium
CGGAAAAACGCATACGACATACACCCGAATTAGAGCCCCTTATGTGACCACCAGGAATCTGCAGTTTAGAATTTATGAAGAGAATTTTTTGTCTCCAGTGAGCAAATGGATGGGGCTGCAGGATATTCAAGTGAACGACAAAACGTTTGACGAGCGATACATGATCAAGGGTAACGATGATTCTAAGATTCGCGAAATGTTCAAATCTGCCGACCTCAAAACACTTATGCTTAGCCTAAAAGGATTAAAAATCCAGACGAAGGATGACGAAGGTTTTTGGAACAAAAAATATGAAGAGAAACACGACCTTTTGTATTGTCAGGAAACCGGAATAATTAAGGATAAAAAAGCTCTAATCGGCTTACTCGCTATGTTTTGCTTGTTCCTCGATCGACTGGTGGAAATCGGATCCGCAACAGAAGAAGACCCAAAGATTGATTTGAGTTAGACCAGGCCTTCTAAGAGTCTTTTCATACTCACTTCACTAGAGATTATACCAGATAGCTCATCGACCTTTACTCTGCGTTGCTCCATGCTGTCTCTAAAACGAATCGTTACTGTGTCATCCTCTAATCCGTCGTGATCTATGGTTATACAGATCGGTGTTCCTATAGCATCTTGACGACGATACCGTTTACCTATGCTGTCTTTCTCCTCGTAGTAGCAATTGAAATCGAGTTTTAGTTTATTGAAGACGTCTTTTGCCATTTCCGACAAACCGTCTTTTTTAACCACAGGCAAAATCGCACACTGGTAAGGAGCTAACGCCGCTGGGAGTCGCAACACGGTGCGTGTTTTCCCTTCGCCTAAATCCTCTTCCTGTAAGGAATTAGACATCAACACAAGGAACATTCGATCTAAACCGATGGAAGTTTCTACCACATACGGCACATAACTTTCATTTGTATCGTTGTCGAAGTATCTGAGCTTTTTGCCCGTTGCATTTTCATGTTGAGTTAGATCAAAGTCCGTTCTGGAATGAATGCCTTCAACTTCTTTGAACCCAAATGGAAAATCGTATTCAATATCGACTGCAGCGTTTGCATAATGAGCCATTTTAACATGATCGTGATACCGATATTTAGAATCGTCAATACCCAGATTTTTATGCCATTTCAATCGATGTTCTTTCCAGTAATCATACCACTTCATTTCCGTACCGGGCTGAACAAAGAATTGCATTTCCATTTGTTCAAACTCCTTCATACGCATAATAAACTGGCGTGCAACGATCTCGTTTCGAAATGCTTTTCCCGTTTGCGCAATACCAAAAGGAAGTTTCATCCTTCCCGTTTTCTGAACGTTTAGGTAATTAACGAAAATACCCTGAGCCGTTTCTGGTCGAAGATAAATCTGGCTTTCTCCATCGGTAGCACTCATTTGAGTACTGTACATCAGGTTGAACTGACGTACATCAGTCCAGTTTTTACTTCCAGATACTGGACATGCTATGCCTAAATCCTCTATCAGCTCCTTGACTTTGTGAAGCTGGCCGCTTTCCAGTCCCTCTCTCAAGCGGTTATCTATTTCTTCTATCTTATCGTTGTTTCGCTTAATGTTTGGATTGGTAGCCACAAATTGCGCCTCATCAAAGTCGTCGCCAAATCGCTTTTTAGCCTTGGTAATTTCTTTTTGGTTTTTTACCCGGTATTTTTCCTGGTAATCCTCTACCAATACATCGGCGCGATACCTCTTTTTGGAATCTTTGTTGTCAATCATCGGATCGCTAAACCCATCTACGTGGCCACTGGCTTTCCAAACATTTGGATGCATAAATATGGCGGCATCAATACCCACGATATTATCGTGCAATTGCACCATGCTTTTCCACCAATATTCTCGAATATTTTTCTTTAACTCAACCCCGTTCTGGCCATAATCGTATACCGCAGCCAGTCCATCATAGATCTCACTACTTTGGAATACAAACCCATACTCTTTGGCATGGGAAATAACGTTTTTG
>CAYZWM010000108.1:1973-13604 GCA_964482155.1 uncultured Chitinophagaceae bacterium
CAGACATGAATATTCGTTTTGCGTCGCAAAACTATTACTTTATACCATTAAGTGTACCCAGTATGGGCAAGTTTAATTATGGAAGATAGAATTGATGGATTAAGTCCGTTTCAGTTAGTTCTTAAACGCTTTCCCATTCACGTATTCGTATCGGCCGTTTCCGAGCGACTTCCACACAATGACATAGAAATATAGATTTTCAACTGTGCAGCCTAAACAGGGTACATATTCAAAGGCCTCCGTTATTTTTTCATTTGGCCCAAATGCATGGAGTTTACCCATTTCACCAAATTTTCCACCCCTATTCACACGGTCGTGGTCTCGGCGATATGGTGTATTCCCGGCCTGAACCTCATTCAAGCTATCTTCCATGCCATACACCTCATAAAAATATTCAGCCTCTGTATTACCGGCATTTTCAACAGCCAATTTCACGTCAACCCGGCCATTGTCTTTCAATTGGTAGTTGAGTCCGACATAGGCACCTGCAACCGTGTTTAACTCTTTTCTCAATTCTGCTTTCAAATAATCTGCAGCATTGTCGTGACTGTAATTGATTATATCGTAGGTATGTTCTTTTTTGTTGACCCACAACTGTGGAGAGTGATAGGTTACCACCAATGCTTTCTCTATAGCGAGGGTAGAATGATTGATAAACACATCCTGGTATTTAAAATGGGTAGGCAACATCAAAATGCTATCGCCCATTTCTTCTGCAACCTGGTTGGATACTGGAATACCAAATCGTCCGCAACCACCACAATGGATGCTGGTAAAAAAATGAAGAAACGGCCTGTAAACCTTGTCCACTTCTGGAACCGGCAGTTCAGTAGAGATGTTGTCATCTACAACATCAATAGGAGGTTGGTCGTCTTTACACGCTACAAAGACAACACTAAATACCAAAGAAAGTAAGATTCCCTTTTTCATATCCATCTGCAATTTAACACCGTTGTCGACTGGTGGTGGCATTCTTGACATAAAATGGATAAAATTTGACCGTATTAAGTTGAAGGTTACATCGATGTTACTCGCATCCGTTACCCCCTTCGACAGAGGAAAGCAATGTTCCATTATCACATTGTTACATTGATAAATTGTTCCATTTACCCGTAATTCGCTGATTCAAGTGTCTATCAAACAATTTCTTAAAAGCGACTTTATAAAAAACGCAGGCTTGCTGTTTAGCAGTTCTGGGATAGCGGGGTTACTCATGTTGCTTGTAGTGCCTGTTCTTACCCGGCTGTACAAGGAGAGTGAGGTACATGGAGACATGGCAAATTTTCTTTCCATTATTGCCATTGGCGTGGCCATATCGACCTTAAAATATGAGCAAGCCATTATGGTGGAAAGCGACCGAAAAAAAGCACGGAATTTGGTCAAACTTTCGCTTTGGTTGAACGTCGTTTGGTTTTTAATTTCGTCACTTCTTTTGTTTCTATTCCAACAACCGCTGATTAACTTATTGGGCTTACATCGGTTTGAGAATTGGCTATATCTTATTCCCATCACCATATTCATAACTGGATGTGTGGAGACCTTAGCCGTATGGTGGAATCGCGAACGAAAATATAAAAAACTGAGTGTCAATCGATTAGCCATAACGCTGGGTAGCTCGGGCTATAAACTTATCCATAAAAAACTTGCCTTATTTTCGGTAAATGGGTTGGTTTTAGGCCATGCCATTGGCCAGATAATCGGTCTGATACTCTATATACCTCGAAACTTTACGCGTCATCTTAAAACCAACTGGACTGAACTCAAGGAGCTGGCAAGAGCGTATAAAAATTTCCCGCTTTGGGCTATGCCATCCACCTTAATCAACGTGATTGGAACAGCCATGCCCCTTTTCCTCATCACCTATTTTATTGGACGAGAAAGCACGGGTTATTTTGCAAACGCATTAAAACTAACTTACATTCCAATGGGGATGGTGAGTTTCGCAGTAGGGCAAGTTTTTTTTGAGCGTCTTGCTCGATTGAAGGAAGATCAGGAACGCCATGCGCTAAGTCATAATATTCTTCGATTTCTATTCTTCCTTTCGTTAATTCCAGTGGTCGCTATGGTGGTTTGGGGAGACGTTATTACGCCTTTCATCCTGGGTAGTGATTGGCAAGTTTCTGGCCAAATGACCCAAATTATTGTTCTGTTTTACTTTGTCATGTATTTAAGCAGTCCATTTGCCGCGGCTTTTGAGGTGTACAACAAACTAAATTTACAATTTCTGTTTACGTCCATATTTACCGCATCCACCACGTTGGGCTTGTTTATCACCTTAACCGTAACCCACGACGTTTATATGGGACTTATGGCCTTTTGCTTTATAGGCATCCTTGTACGACTCGCCATGCTCATTTCCTGTTTTAGGCTTATTGGTCAAAACTTAATCGGGAAAATGCTCTTTGGACTTTTTATCGTAGCTATTTGCGTTGGCCTTGCCACATTTATTCGATATTCGCTGTTCTGAACAAAGTGAGTCCATATCGATACAAATTCATCGACACGTTGGTGTTCAAACCCATTATGCGATTGTTTTATCCAAAGTTCAAAAATCTGTATGAAGGTCAGGTAAGTTATTTTTACCTTTTTCGACGCTATTTCTTCTTTCAAAAAATACTTCGTATCAATGGATCAGTGCCCTGGCCGGTTGACTTTCGATCACAGATAATTGGTTGGCGCAACATACAACGGGACGACTTTTCGTATCCGGGAGGCAGTATCGGTTGTTATATCAATGCAACGGGCGGTTTAACCATTGGCACCAATGTCATTATCGGTCCAAACACCGTCATAGCCACGACAAACCATTCTAAACACAACCATACCGAGGTGTCTAAGAACAAGGGGGTGTCTATCGGTGATAATGTGTGGATAGGCGCAAATTGCAGCCTGGTACCTGGAGCCAAAATTGGTGATAATGTTACGGTTGGAGCGAATTGTTATATACGCACTGAGATTCCTGGAGACTCTACAGTAAAACTTCAAAACAACAGCATTCAAATTGTACCGAAGAAGCGAGACTTTGACCAAACAAAAACTAGCTAAAAAACCTTTTCTGTTTCTGATAAATAGTTCTACCTTTGCAATCCTTAAAAAAATTGCAATGGCAAACCATAAGAGTGCATTAAAGAGAATTAGAAGTAACGAGGCTAAAAGAGATCGTAACAAGTACCAGCATAAAACTGCTCGGACCTGGATTAAAAAATTGCGAACCTCAACAGATAAGAAAGAAGCGGAAGGACTATTGAAGGAAACGTTTTCTATGATGGACAAATTGGCTAAAAACAACGTTATCCATAAAAACAAAGTGGCTAACTTAAAAAGTAGCTTAACAAAACACGTAAACGCTATTTCGTAGGTTACGGATTTACAATAAAATACAGAAAGGCTTTTGGTAACGTACCAAAAGCCTTTTTTTTGTGGTATGCCAAACTACATTACCATAAAGAATAGGTCTCTCGACGAGCGCCCAAGAGAGAAACTCTCCAAACACGGAAAACATACCCTAAGCAATGCCGAGTTGCTGGGCATTCTTATTTCAACAGGCGTTCGCAACAGATCGGCCGTTGATTTGGCTCGCGACATTCTTCAAGCGGCCAACAACAACCTCAATAAACTTGCCACGTTTACGATTTCTGATTTGTGCAAGATTGATGGTATTGGTCCTGCTAAAGCAATCACCATACTCAGCGCAATCGAAATTGGTGGTCGTAGAAACTCGGAAGAAGTTAGAGACGTTAATGGTATTAAAAGCAGTTCGCATGCACATCAATTTATTGCTCATAAACTGGCTGACAAAACACACGAAGAGTTTTGGGTAATTTATCTAAACCGAGCCAATCATATTATCAGTGATGTTTGTATTAGTCAAGGCGGTTTTAGCTCGACGGCCGTAGACCCTAAAGTGATTTTTAGACACGCGTTGGAATCACGTGCCTCAGCCATGATTCTTTGCCATAATCATCCAAGTGGTAATCTTCAACCCAGCACGGCAGATATTAACCTCACCCAGAAAATCGTATCGGCTGGTTCCATATTGGAAATTAACGTCCTTGACCATCTTATTCTTACTTCGGACGGCTATTTTAGTTTTGTTGACGAAGGACAAATGCCTTCAAAGGCCTAGCTCATAAAGTGAAATATACCGTTTGTCAATTTGAAGGGACAAATAACTTATTAGCCCTTACTTTTGTCTCCCGAATATGAGTAACATGAGTTCAAAGCGATATGCGTTTATAGTTCTTTTTTTGATCCTGGCCCTGGTCGGATTATACTTCCTAAAAGACAAGTCGAAAGACATCGAAGAAACCGATAACATGACTGAATTTGCCATCGACCATCCGGAAGATGTAACCCTTCTGTTTATGACGGATCAAAGTGGTGAAAATCAAATTTATCTGAAGAAACAAAATGACGGCACCTGGACTGTTAACGATAATCACATTGCCTGGCAAAAGAAAGTTGACTTTCTCATAAAGGAGACCATGGTTAAAATAAAAGTACAGGGACCTGCACCAAAGGCAGCTGTTGAAAATATTCTCTCCTATATGAGCATTAACGGAATCAAGGTGGAGGTTTACAAAGGTGGAACGGAAAACCCCGACCGAGTCTATATAGTAGGCAATACCACACCCAGCCAATTGGGCACCTATTTTAAAATACCGGGCGACCATTCGCCTATGATTATTCAAATTCCAGGGTTCAACGGATTTGTAAACTCACGTTACTCCCTTAAACTTGATGACTGGATTAGCCGGACCGTTTTTGGAAGTGTGAAATCCCAAATTGAAGAAGTGATGGTTTCCTATCCGGATAGTACTAAGAATTTCAGTATGATTCAAAAAGAAGACGGTAATATCGATTTTACTGCGTCTATTGATAACGTCAATAATGGTGCGGTAAAGTCTTACTTAAGCCTGTTTGAGAAACGCAACTTTGAAACCTTTATAAACACGACATCCGATTCGTTAAAAAAAGCTTTGTTAGAAAAAACACCTTTCTGCACTATTCGGGTAAAAAGTTCCAATCGAGAAATCGATGAACTTAAGTTTTATACCAAAAAGCCCCATGAAAAGATGCATGGCCTTTATGACAATGAAGGGAATCAGTTTGCCAATGACCCAAGTCGTTTTTATGCGCTCTATAACAAACTGAATCGTGTGTTGATTGTCCAGGATTACACCTTCGGAAAGGTTTTACTGACTGCCGAAGATTTTAAACTTAGAACAAACTAGAAGAATGCATTGGATAGATTGGTGCATCTTGTTTGGTACGTTGGTTTTTATTTCCGTTTATGGAATTTATAAAACCCGAGGTGCGAAAAGTCAAGAATCGTATTTAGCATCGAATCGAAATACCCCCTGGTGGGCTATAGGCCTTTCCATTATGGCGACGCAAGCAAGCGCCATTACGTTTTTATCCACCCCAGGCCTGGGGTACCAAAGTGGATTGGAATTTGCCCAGTTTTATTTTGGGCTCCCTTTGGCCATGATCATCATTGCCTTTGCATTTGTTCCACTGTACCACAAACTAAAAGTATTTACGGCTTACGAATTTTTGGAGGGACGGTTTAACCTGAACACTCGATTATTAACCGCCTTTCTCTTTCTAGTACAACGTGGGTTAGCCGCTGGAATTACGATTTACGCACCTTCCATTATTCTCAGTCAAATTCTTGGATTACCGCTTTATATCAATATCCTGGTTATTGGCACGCTGGTTATCATATACACCGTTTCTGGCGGGACAAATGCTGTAACTCAAACCCATAAACAACAAATGGCCGTTATTTTTCTCGGACTGTTTATTGCTTTCGGCTTCTTACTCAAATACATTTACAAAGAGATTGACACCGACCAACTGTGGTCTATAGCTGGGACCGGAGATCGGTTAAAAACCATCAATTGGGAGTTTAATCTCCATGAAAAATATAACATCTGGTCGGGTTTGCTTGCTGGAACGTTTTTAATGCTCTCCTACTTTGGCACCGATCAAAGCCAGGTACAACGTTACATTTCTGGAAAATCCATTAAAGAAATCCGTACAGGACTCTATTTTAATGCCATACTAAAAATTCCGATGCAGTTCTTCATTCTGTTTTTGGGCATATTGGTCTTTGTTTTCTATCAACTAAACGCACCACCAAGTCATTTCGACCAACAGGCTGTAGAGCACGTTATGCAGTCCGAGTACGCACATGAATATGAAGTATTGTCGAATGAGAAGAATCAGCTGTTTAACGAGCAGAAAGCCCTTATTAAACAGGGTAGCGAGGAATTTGAAGTTCATCGTGAACGTTTTGCCGAATCACGCTCGATCATTGACAAAAAACTAAATGCGGTCATTCAGAAATCGGGATACCATGCACAGGTAGAAAAAGAAAGTGATTTTGTGTTTATCACCTTCGTACTCACCTACTTACCTATAGGTCTAATTGGTTTGTTAATGGCTGTCATTTTTTCGGCTGCTATGTCCTCTACTTCAGCTGAATTAAACGCATTAGGTACCACTACTTTTATAGATTTTTATCAACGGCTCATTCCCACTGCTAAACAGATAAATGCGGTAACAATGAGCAAAATACTGACCGCTTTTTGGGGTCTGTTTGCCATTTCCTTTGCGTTGATGGCTCAGTTTTTAGATAGTTTAGTTGAGGCTGTAAACATTCTGGGTTCCTTGTTTTATGGAACGGTACTTGGGGTCTTTCTTGTGGCATTTTACGCTAAGAAGATTTCTGGTAGAGCCGTATTTATTGGAGCAATAATCTCGGAGCTATGTGTTTTGACCTTATACTTTTTCGACGAAAAAATTGGTCAGTTTCTGAATGCCGATATCAGCGTGGGTTACCTATGGTATAATGTCATTGGTGTCATTTTAGTCTTTGTGTTTGGTTATTTGTCACAGATTTTGAGACGATCTCAAGCGTAGACCCTTTGCCTCACTTTAACAGAAACACAGTCATACATATTTCTCAGCGGTTTGCGAAAAGTGTACATTTGAACTATGATTCCGAGTGTCCCTTTAGCTGAACGAGTTCGTCCAAAAACCCTTGACGATTACATAGGTCAAAAACACATCATTGCACCAGGTACACCCTTGTACAGATCGATCAAAAGTGGTGCCTTACCCTCTATGATATTTTGGGGGCCACCAGGTGTGGGCAAAACAACGTTAGCCAAAATTATATCAAACGAATTAAAACGTCCATTTTTTATTCTAAGTGCCACTGAATCAGGCGTAAAACAAGTTCGAGAAGTCATTGAAAAAGCGCAAAGAAGCCAATTTATGGGCCAACAGAATGCGGTGCTGTTTATTGACGAAATCCATCGATTTAACAAGTCCCAGCAGGACAGTTTACTTCACGCCGTTGAGCAGGGCGTAATTACGCTAATTGGTGCAACCACAGAAAACCCTTCTTTTGAAGTTAACGCCGCCCTACTCAGTCGATCGGAAGTCTATGTATTGAAAAGTCTGGAATCCGATGAATTACAAGAAGTGGTTGAACGAGCCATCAGCCAGGATTCATATCTAAAGGAAAAGAAGATCATCATAAAAGAACTGGACGCACTTATGGTGCTTTCGGGAGGAGATGCACGGCGAATATTAAATACCCTGGAAATCCTGTTAAACTCTAAAGCAGATGCAAAGCAGATTACCATTACCAATGACCTGGTAGAAAAGACGGTTCAGCAAAATCGCATCATCTACGATAAAAATGGAGATCAACATTATGATATTATCTCTGCATTTATAAAATCCATGAGGGGCAGCGACCCGAATGCTGCGGTATATTATCTGGCTCGTATGATTGAAGGCGGAGAAGATCCCATTTTTATTGCTCGTCGTATGGTCATTCTAGCCAGCGAAGACATCGGAAATGCAAACCCGACGGCATTAGTTTTGGCCACAAATGGCTTGCAAGCTTCACAAGCAATTGGATACCCGGAGTGTCGCATTATTCTTTCTCAGGTAGCTGTCTATTTAGCTACGTCTCCAAAAAGCAATTCGACCTATATAGCTATAAAAAAGGCGCAAAAAATGGTGGAAGAAACGGGTAACTTACCTGTACCGTTACATCTTCGAAATGCCCCTACTCAGCTAATGAAAAAACTGAATTATGGGGTTGGTTATCAATATGCCCATGACCATGGAGGATTTGCCAATCTTGAATTTTTACCCGAAGAAATAGCAGGAACTGCATTCTACGATCCAAGTAACAATGCCCGAGAAAATGAAACGCGTAAACGAATGCAGGCCTATTGGAAGGAAAAGTACGGTTACTAGGGCTGCCTGATTGCCTCTGTGCATTTTTTTTTCGACGTTGGGAGACTCAGATGCTACACTGGGAGATTCTGACTTGACAATGACGTGGGTTCGTCCCATATTCGAAACTCGAAAAGGGCAATAAACCAAAACGCTTTGTGTGATTGGCGAATCGTATAAAAGAATTTAAGTAACACCCACCTTATTCCAAACGGGGTGGTTGACACTTAATCGACCATCAATTTCCTATAAGCTGAACGACCTCTCTTAATCACTGCAACATAATACACGCCTTGAGTAAGGGAGGAAGTGTTTATATTCATTTGCTCACCTAAAGCAAAGGTTTGATTAAAAACTACTTTGCCAAGCGCATCAATAATCCGAACATCAGATTCACCGTCAGTAGAACGTGCAGGATTAATCCGTACATAACCATTTGCTGGGTTTGGAGTAAGCGTAAACCAGGGGTTTGAATTCGTTTCCACATTATTGACGGCCGTTACGTCGACCTTTGCCCGTCTGTACATAATTTTTCGTGCAGTAATATCCTGCCAAACGATATGAAGATATCCGTCAGCATATGAGATGTCTGGACTTTGTTGAACACCTGTCGCATTCACATTGACCTGGAAAGCTGTTTGACCAATTAATCCGGACGGTCCTTTTACGGACCAGGAACACTTTACATTTCGACTCCCACTTTCAATTTCCTGCCATGTGATCGCAATAAAAGATTCATCTCCAGATATTTTAGGATAGTTCTGATTACTTTTTGCAGAAGTAATTTCAGCGTTTAAGCCAACTTTAAGCGATTGCAAATCGCTGGTGCCGATATTGATTTTTGAATTCCCCGTAGCCCCACTCATCCAAACAGACACAAGGCTATCTCCAAGAATAATTGCTTCCGAACCAGTTGCCGGGCATGAACCAATCATCCAGTTGTTTTTATCAATATCTGCAGCAAGGCTAAAGTTTTTACCTTTATCTGTAGAAATAGAAGCCCAAATATCTCTAAGATTATCGTCGTTGTTTCTAAACAAAATTAATACCCGTTCTTTTTGTGCGATTATAAAACCAGGGCAACAATCGCAAACTTCACCTGGTGCAATACCAGATGCATTTACTGTTGCACCAAAGCTTTCTCCACCATTAGACGATGTGGAGACGACGTATCTTGGATCTTTAAAGTCTTTGTCAAAATCCATAAAGGTCACAACTGGATGTCCACCTGGCAAAATCCCAACTTCAGGGAAACGGGACCAATTGTTGGACGAAACCAACAAGGTGTCTCCAAAAGTTTTACCTCCGTCAATTGATCGCACCACATACACAAAGCCTTCCTGTTCAGGCTGGGCCTTAAAGGACACAAACGCGGTATCGCCAAGAGCTTGCAAACCTGGGCCTGCCCATGTTTGCACAAATGCATTTACACCATCTGGAGTTACTTTTGTTGGCGTACCAAACCCACTACCATCCCATCGCGAAGCGTAAACTCCTTTATTGTTGGCCTTTCCCCACATTATAAGTGGAACATTATCTTTTGTTAGTGCAATTTTAGGCCGGGTATAACCCAGATTGATATCGGAATTAACGACAATCGGGTCATCCCACTTCAGGGTTTGTGCTGAAACCAAATTAGGAAGAAGGGTTAAGAATAATAAAATTTTTCTCATAATTCATTCATTGTAATAAGTACTTTTTTTAGCGTGTACCCCTGGTTCGTTTGAAGCCTCAGAAGATACATACCAGGCGTGTGTAGTATCGTATTTAGTTTTATTTCAGATTGCCCTGGAGGTATCGCCTTCTTTAAACAAACCTTCCCCAGCACATCAAGGATACAAATCTCCGCCCCTTCTGCGCTCTTATTGTTTAAATACACCTTGTTTAAGGTGGAGTTGTAACTCAGACTAACCCCAATATCATGGTCTTGAAAAACACCCATAACCGGATCTGGACATGACTTAAGGCTATCTCTAATCTCTGGAAGACCATCACTTTTTGGTAGGTTCCATTGGATGGTAGTATCTGGACAAATGACAGCGTAGGTGGGCCAACCTAGAAACGTAAACCAATTTTGGTACAAGGTGGTTATCGTATCTCCTCCACCCTCAAAACCGCATGATGGGTAGGTTGATCCGTAGTCAGTTTCAAATTGTTTAACCCGCAAATTATTATCTCGATCGCTTATACCCAGAATCAAGACAGTTCCGGTATCTGCACCGTAATCCTGATATACTTGTTCCATCATGGGCGTATAGGTCTGGCAGGGTTTGCAATCGACAAAGAAAAAGTCAAGTATAACGGTTTTACCCTTGCCAAGTTCTTCGAACAAATTCCACTCCACACCGTTGTGATCGGTCATTGAAAAATCTTGTACATTCTGAGCCTTAACGCACCAGGACGTAGCCATTAGAAAAACCAGAAGGACTACTTTTCTCATTCTGATTCAACAAATTTCTTAAACTGATCCATCCACTTCTGGCTTTGTTTTTTGAACATACCTGGAAATAATTTTGACACCAATCGGGCCATAAAACCATTAAATTCAGTGTATTCCACCTCTGAGGTATATCTGGTGTCCTCGGTGGTGAGCGCCTCAAATCGAGAGCTTTGCGTGTTCGTCATATGAATATGTTCATATAGACCTTTCTTTTCGTGTGGGAGATTCGCCACTAATATGGTTTCAATTAATTCCATATCTCGCCTACCAACCTGCAAACTTATTTTTGACATGGCACCTTCGGTATTCGCAACGCCCTCCAATAATTCAATACGCTGAAATCCGTCCTGCCATTTGCTAAAGTTGTCTTCGTTACTCCACAAGGCTACGACACGATCGATGGGTGCATTAATATCGACGGTACATGTGTACTTCATAATGTTCAAATTTAACGATTTGGTTATTAACACGCTTAACATGAACGGACCTGCCATGCCATTGGGCTGTCAAAAACCTATGACACAAAAGTGCCATCTCACTTGCGTAAGATGGCACTCTATCGGTTTTCATTTCTACCGAAACGAAACCCACTACTTATTTGGCTATTACTGTTTCAACAACTTCACAACGGCTTGTTTATCACCCGCTTGAATAGTTATGAAGTAAAGACCTTTAGGTTGATCAACAGACAAGTTCAACAACCGACTGTGGTTGAAATTCGCCGTATCGATCACTTTACCAGTTGCATTGGTAATAATAATTGTCGTTTTCTCGTAGTTCTTTCCAAGATCGATGGAGAAGTTGCCTTCAGTCGGGTTTGGATAGATACGAACTGATTCCCCAAATCGTGCATCCCAAATACCTGCGTCATCAACTAGGTAACACGACGAAGTATCAACACAACCTGAATTGGTAATTTGTACAGCATA
>CAYZWM010000109.1:0-13601 GCA_964482155.1 uncultured Chitinophagaceae bacterium
GAAACCTTTTCCCGGGCATGGAGACACCGACGTCGACTCGCACAAAGACCTACCGGTCATAACTCACAACAGAGCCCGACTGGAGTCAATTGAGCTATATCCGTTTCGAATCTTAATAGATAGTGGAGTCATGAGTGTGATGACCGCTCACCTATACATACCGGCAATTGATCCAACCCCCAATACAGCCATCTCTATTTCAGAAAAGGGGATTAACGGCTTGTTGCGTGAAGAACTTGGGTTTAATGGACTCGCGTTTACCGATGCGTTGAATATGCAAGGAGTTGCTAAATTCCATGCGCCAGGCGGTCTGGAGTTGAAAGCGCTGAAAGCAGGAAACGATATTTTATTGGCCCCAGGTAACATTCCTAAAGCCATTGAGTTGATCAAAGCGGCAATGGCAAACGGCCAATTAAGCAAGGAATATGTCGAGGCCAAAGTGAAGAAAATTCTGTACAATAAATATTGGGTGGGGTTAAACGAGTTTGTTCCAATTGTAGAAGAGAATTTGATTGAAGATTTGAATTCGTCTTACGCAACTTTTTTGCTGAATACATTGATAGAAAAGCAGTTATGTGTGGTTCAGGACAAAGAAAACCTGTTGCCAATCAAAGTGAATAGTGGTCAAAAAGTGGCAGTGTTGTCTGTAGGTGGTAAACCAAATAATGATTTCCAAAAAACGGTAAAGCACTACCACAATGTGATTCAAATGCATTTGCCTAAATCCGTTAGTGCCTCACAAGCTATAGCTACGAATAAGGCGTTAAAAGAGGTTGATCTTGTATTGGTTAGTTTGCATGAAACCAGTCGATACCCAAGAAATAATTTCGGTGTAAATTTATCTACGGCAAAGTTTATTCGAGAACTAAATGTACGGAAAAAGTGTGTTTTCGTGGATTTTGGCAATCCGTATAATCTTAAATTCTTTGACAACATGAAAACGGTTGTTATGGCGTATCAGGATGACAAAACGAACCAGGTAAAAGCCGGTCAAATGTTATTTGGTGCCATAGGAGCAGATGCTTATTTACCGGTTTCTGTTACCCAGAATTTCAAGGTGTTTAGTCAAAAGGTAATAGAGGATTTAGGTCTTTTACAATATGGAGAACCGGCAGAAGTTGGAATGGATGAAAACCATTTATTGAAAATTGATAGTATCGCAAAAGATGCCATAGCTAAAGGAGCAACGCCTGGTTGCCAGGTAATTGTTGCCCGACACGGAAAGGTGGTTTACCAAAAGTCGTTTGGAAAGCACACCTACCGGGGAAACAGATTGGTGAAAGACAATGATTTATACGATCTGGCGTCTCTTACTAAAATAGATGCAACCACCTTGTCTATTATGAAGTTGGTTGAGGATTCGGTTATTAGTTTGTCCGATCAAATGTCGATGTATTTGCCGGAATTGGATAGTACGAATAAAAGCAACATTACCCTCAAACAGGTCTTAACACACTCTGCCGGGTTAAAAAGCTGGATTCCATTTTATAGGGCGACTATGTCGGATCCGTTGGTATACGATACCATCTACTCGAAGGTTGAGTCCGATAGGTTTTGCATTAAAGTTTCGGACAATTTGTATATGTGTCGAGAATTTCAATCCGTCATTTTTGAAACCATTTATGAGTCCGAAATGCGAAGTCCCGGAAATTACAAATACAGTGATTTAGGAATGATTTTAATGCGCTACCTGATCGAAAATGTGACCCATACCACATTAGAAAACTATGTAGACAGCGTTTTTTACAAGCCCATGGGCTTACGAACGATGACCTATAACCCACTTGCTAAGTGCGATAAATCAGAAATTGTACCGACAGAACAGAGCACCGACTTTAGAAAAAACCTGATTCATGGCTATGTTCATGACCCCGCAGCCTCTATGTTGGGTGGTGTTTCAGGTCATGCAGGGCTGTTTTCTAACAGCAGCGATGTTGCCGCCATCATGCAAATGTTGCTCAATGATGGATATTACAATGGGCATCAATTCCTAAACAAGGAAACCATCAAACAATTTACCAAGTATCAATACGCCAACTCCAGAAGAGGTATAGGTTTTGACAAACCAGAACACAACAGTAGGAAAATTAACCCCGTTTCGGATTATGCTTCTGCATTGTGCTTTGGTCACAGTGGTTTTACAGGTACTCAAATGTGGGCAGATCCTAAATTTGGCATAGTTTATGTTTTTCTTTCTAACAGGGTACATCCGACTGCCGACAACAAAAAGTTGATCAGCATGAACGTCCGCTCCAGTATCATGGATGTTATTTATGAATCTATCGAGTGATTCCATACTTTTGATCGTAATTCGTCCCTATTGGTTTAATGTGAAGTAATAAGTAAGAAAATGAAAAAATGGATTTTAGTTTTTTGTGTGTCTTTTGGATTGACATCGTGTGACACGCTATTAGAAGTACTCGGGACGGCTAATGAAGTCATAACTGAAGCGAATGGAATAACTCAAACGGAAGCAGCTAGTGGCTTGAAAGAAGCGCTAAACGCAGGAGTATCTACCGGCACTAGTTTTTTAGGAAAGACAGACGGCTTTTTAAAGAATGCGGCCTACAAAGTGTTTTTGCCAAAAGAGGTACAGGACGCGGAGGCAAAAATCAGATCAAATCCGATTACAAATGCCTTGGCAGGAAAACATCTCGACAACCTCGTAACGGCTATGAATAGAGGAGCAGAAAATGCTATGGCAGAGGCTAAACCTATTTTCGTAAATGCCATAAAGCAAATGAGCATTAAAGATGCCATCAATATTGTGACCGGCGGCGATGGGTCTGCAACCCGGTATCTGCAAAGCGCAACAACAGCTCAGTTACGAGAAAAATTCTTACCCGTAATTAAGGCTTCTTTAGACAAGGTGAATGTGAATGATCCCTGGACAAAAGTGTCCAAGGCGTATAACATCATTATGAACAAAAATGTGACAACGGATTTAAACGAATACGTTACCGAGCGAGCCATGGTGGCCTTATTTGCAGAAATCAAAAAGCAGGAAGACAACATTCGGGCAAATCCAATTCAGAGAACCACGGAGATGTTGAAAAAGGTCTTTAATTATGCAGACCAGAACAAGAGTTAAACGCAGGTGGTACGTTAGTATTTCTTACGGCTAAATTCTCCCGAAGAGTCATAGACTTTCCAATTTCCTTTCTTTCTTCCCATTTTGTACTTGCCTTCCATTCGGAGTTTTCCATTTTCGTAGTATTCGATATAGGTGCCGTGTAATACACCTTTTTTGGTTTCGGCTTTTATCTGTAGTGTCTTGCTGTTTGGGAAATACTTCTTAAAAGTACCATCTTCAATAAGTTGAAGGACAAACTCGTCTGGATCATTTCCTTTTACAGATGCAAACCTTTTATACAATTGAGGCAGTGTGTTTTCCGCCGTGGTTTCTCCCATTTGATTTTCCGACAGACTTAAAACAACGTGAGTTTGAAGCATGTTTCCATCCGAAGTCAGTTGAAGGCCAAACACGTCAAAAGCTTCAAAATAGGATTTGCTTTTAGCCACTTCTTTTCGTCCTTCAGCGTCCAATAGAGGAAGTACAACGGGGTACATATTGGTTGGCGAAGCATAGAGAGTCACACTGCTCTCGGCCAGGTCTTTTACATAATTTTTATAGTACGAAGTGTTTGATAGGTTTCGACCGTATTCAAAATCTTCGATCAGACCAATGAGGGTATATGGACTGTTGCTAAAAACCACATATTCGCCAAGTAGGGTGTAGTACGGTTTGTCTATACGATCAAATGCTTTGCCAAAAAAGGTTCTGAAAAAGCCTTTAATGTCCAGATATTGAATTTGGTACGATCGGTAGTCGATCTGTTTAAACTTGGCAGGAGTTCTTTTTCGAACTTGTTCTCCAATAAAAAGTAATCGTTCGCGAGCAAGATCAATGTTTCGCGCTTTAAGCAAAATCACGGCATTTTGGTCTGAATTCAGAACCAAATTTTTTCGGAGTTGTCCTACGGTAACTTCATCGCCAATCCAATCCAATAAGTCTCGTTTTACCGAAATGTTCAATAAATTTTCAATACGTTTTTGGCTCTTCTTGTACTGTTCAAGGTCTTGGTTGTTTTGTTCAAGAACGGTTTCAAGTTGGTCAGAAAAGTGTGAAAACGATTCAAAGTTGAAACTTAAAAACCAGGCGGTCCGGTTAGATAATACGTCCCCTACGGTGTTCTTACTCGTACCGGATTGAACAACTGCATGGAAGTACGATTCAGCGGTCGTA
This sequence comes from uncultured Chitinophagaceae bacterium, assembly GCA_964482155.1. GTDB lineage: Bacteria > Bacteroidota > Bacteroidia > NS11-12g > UBA9320 > UBA987. The sequence continues at coordinate 4,247 of CAYZWM010000109.1, forward strand.
TCGAGGTTTGTGTAGCCGTTTAGCTCCCAGGAAGACTCTTCGGTTTCAAAGTCCAACGAACTGAATTTAAGAAGGTGACTTATGTTTTTGAAGGTTTCCTCACCCTCGTCAAAATAAACAGACATAAATTCGTCCATGAAGTCGTACTGAACATACATTTTGGCTAAACCATCGCCAGAAACCAATTCATACGTTTCTAAAAACTGAGTGTCTACAGCTAGTGAAGGATTGGCATATGCGTCTATGGATTGTTCAACTAACGGTACGGTAAATGCGCATATAAGCTGATTGCCAATTTGAGCCATGCAGAGCATATCGTTCTCCGAGTTTGTAGCCTGAACCAAATTAAACCCATTGTACGCTTGGGTTATTACTTCATATCCGCTGCGTTTTAACACCTTTTCTATCCCAGACAAAACCACTTCGTGTTTTGCACCATTTTTTAGATCCAGAATAAACAAGAAATCATAGTCATTGGGCTCCGTAGGGTGAGCAGAAATGAGAAGTTGACGATCTCCGAACCAGTTGAAAACCTTTAAGTTTTCCTGAATAACGGAATCCAGATAGTCTGCAGAGACCGTTAGGTCCAAAAAATAGGGGTGTTGTTTAAGTTTTTTCCAAATTGCATGATTGCTTAAGCTCTTCCAATTTTTTATTGGATGATCCGTGTCGATAATGTACATCGCGTTAGAAGGAACCAGGTTGAGAGCCATAACCTGTTCAGTTTTAGAGAGTTTGAAGTAAAGCCAAACACTAAAAATGATAGACAGTGGTATAATCCATTTAAGTTTTTTCATGGTTATTTAAAATTTTGAACGGATGTCATTGATACAAAAGAAAAACTTGCGCATTCAATAACAAAATCTGACGGCATTAATACCTGTAAAACTTCAATTGCATTGTAATATTGCACCGTGAAAAATCTTTGGGAAAAATTGAAGGCAAAGTGGTCAGTTGACTCTGATAAGAGAATGGCCAAGATCTTTGTCATATTTGCGATTACAGGATCAACAACTGTTTTGGTAAGAAAAGGGCTTTTTGCGTTCTTCAAGATCGAATTTACAAATCCCTGGTCGTCGTTTTTTGTCAAACTCATCGCAATCTATTTGATCTATCAGTTGTTATTATTTACGATAGGTTCACTTTTTGGTGAGTACAAATTTTTTGGATGGTTTATCAAAAAAATGAATTTACGTATGATTGGTAAAAAACCTTCTAAATGAGTGTAACAGAAGAATCAGTATTAAAGGCATTGGGTCATGTTGACGATCCGGATTTGAAAAAGGATCTGGTTACATTAAACATGATTCAAAACATCGCGATCGAGGGTAAGTCGGTCAAGTTTGATGTCGTGTTAACTACCCCGGCCTGTCCGATGAAGGACATGATTCGCAATGCGTGTGTGAATGCAGTTCATCACTTTGTAGATAAAGGTTTGGAGGTGATGCCGAATATGACGAGTAACGTTACCACCAGTCGTGAAAAAAAAGAAATTCTTCCAGAGGTTAGGAATATTATTGCGGTAGCGAGTGGTAAAGGTGGTGTAGGCAAGTCTACGGTTGCCGTAAACCTGGCTCGAAGTCTTGCGAAAACAGGCGCTAAAGTCGGTGTTTTAGATGCCGACATATATGGTCCGAGTATCCCAACGATGTTTGGGTTGCAAGGGCAGAAGCCAAAGCAGGTAAATGGGAAAATGGAGCCGCTCGTAAAAGACGGTATTAAGGTAATATCTATTGGTTTTTTGGTTGAAGAAGGCCAGGCCATTGTTTGGAGAGGCCCAATGGCGTCGTCAGCCATTAAACAGTTTACTGCCGATGTGAATTGGGGTGAACTTGACTATCTCATTCTGGATTTGCCTCCGGGAACAGGAGATATACACATGACCATTGCACAGCAAGTGCCTGTAAGTGGTTCAATTATAGTGACTACGCCACAAACCGTGGCATTGGCCGATTGTAAAAAGGCCATAAACATGTTTTTAAACCCAAATATCAATGTACCCATATTTGGAATAGTTGAAAACATGAGTTATTTCATTCCATCCGACATGCCGGATAAAAAGTATTATATATTTGGTCAGGGAGGGGGTAAGAAACTGTCTGAGCAATTCAAGTTGCCTCTTTTGGGTGAAATACCGTTCACTGAAGGGGTTCGATTGTCAGGTGATTTAGGAGAGAAGATTGAGAATGATGCCATCGGTCAGGAGGCCTATTCAAAGTTGGCAGGCGAAGTAGCACGGCAGGTTGCTATAAAAAATGGTGTGGGGAGTTTATCAAATTAACGTAACTTCGAATTAATAATAAAAATTTTGAATTCCGATACAGTTTCAATTATAGAAGAGGCCCTGGAGAAAATCCGACCATTCCTTAAAGCGGATGGGGGTGATGTTGAGTTGCTTAGTGTCGACGAAAACGACGTTGTCCGATTAAAATTACTCGGTGCATGTAGTAGTTGTGAGATTAGCCATATGACTATGACCGTTGGTATCGAAGAAAGTATTCGAAGAGTCTATCCAGAAGTTAAAGAAGTAGTGGCCGTCGTATAAGTCATGGCCGCCTATCAAAGAAGTCTTAGTATTTCTCAGCTTGGTGTTACCGAATTTGTAAATTGTTTTAGTCTACTTGTCGTTGCAGGTTCCATCTCAACGTCCTATTTCTTTGGACAGTTGTTTCATGCAAATTTGTCATTTTCCTTTTATTGGCTTCTTGGGTCAACGATTTGGATTATTTATGGATTAGATCATGTTTTGGACGGTTTAAAGAAGAAGGAAGAGTCCATATCCGTTCGGCATTATATTCACTATAAATATAGAAAAGTTATTGTTCCAACTCTTGGAGCCGTTGCCGTTTTTAATGCCTTTATAGCGTACTTTTTCCTGGATTCGAAAGTCATGCTCTTTGGCTTGGCTTTAGGTGGCCTGGTTATCCTTTATTTCGGCATTATTCATATTTTCAAAGGGTTTAAAGTGAATTGGCTCAAAGAATTATTTGTGTCTATTGTTGTGTGTGCTGGCATGGTCGTACTTCCAGGGTTGTCTGGAGATATGGATATATCCGTAGGGAGCTTAACACTGGTCGCCTGCATGATACTGATCAATTTTTCGAATTTGTTACTCTTCTCGTATTACGACCACGACAGTGATGTCGCCAATGGACTCAACTCCGCAGCAACCCAATGGGGAAAAGAAGTGACCAGGTCCGTTATTTTGAAGACCCTGGGCAGTGCTTTTGCCTTGTTCTTTTTCTGGACGATTCTAATTTTAAGCCCAGTGAAACTTCCCGTAACGGTTGCTCTTTTATTGATGTTTAACATCTTGCTGATGATCTACATCCAGGAGGACAAGTTTAAGGTAAAAGGGAGATATCGATTTTGGGGAGATTTCGTTTTTTTAATTCCAGGATTGGTTTGGTGGGTACTCGTTAATAAACAGTTTTTCTAGGATTTAGAATCAAGACTTTTTTGCCAAACCCAGGCAGAACGCATCATTTCGTCCAGACCAATTTGGGTTTCCCATTTAAGAATATTTTTGGCCTTTGATGCATCAGCCCATATCTGCTCTACATCGCCTACTCTCCGCTCACCAAACGCGTAATTTAATGAGGTATTGTTCGCTTTTTCGAAGGCATTAACTACTTCAAGAACAGAATGGCCTTTGCCAGTTCCAAGGTTGAATATTTCTGTTGAAAATTGATGGTCACTGGCAAACTTGATAGCCTTAACATGAGCCTTAGCCAGATCCATTACATGAATAAAGTCACGTACGTTAGTGCCATCTGGGGTATTATAATCCTGACCAAAGATGGTCAGTTTTTCTCTGATTCCCGCAGCGGTTTGAGTAATGTAAGGAACGAGGTTGTTTGGGACTCCCGTCGGAAGCTCACCTATTAAGGCTGAAGGATGTGCACCTACAGGATTGAAATACCGCAAGCTTACCACCTTAATGTCTGTTACTTTGGCCAGATCAAATAAGATTTCTTCACCAATAATCTTTGTTGTGCCATAGGGAGAAGTGGCCTCAACAATAGGATGTTGTTCAGTAATAGGACTTTTTTTGGTGTCGCCATAGACCGTGCACGATGAGGAGAAAACAATGTTTTTGACATCGAATTTTTGCATACAGTCCAAAACGCTGATCAGCCCGTTCACATTGTTCCTGTAGTATTTAACCGGATGTTCTACAGACTCCCCAACGGCCTTGTGCGCAGCGAAGTGAATAACCCCATCAAATTGTTCGGTTTGGAATATGTCTGATAAAGCGTCTGTGTCACAAACATCCGCCTCGTAATAGCCAAACTGCTTTTGAGATATTTGTTTGATGCGATCTTCAACCTGACGGCTGGTGTTGCTCAAGTTGTCGACTACAACAACTTCAAACCCAGCGTCCTGAAGTTCAACTACAGTATGACTACCGATATAGCCAAGTCCACCTGTTACTAAGATTCTCTGCATCTTTAGATTCTCTTTTAATTATGTGTTTAGCCCTGAAAATCACACTAATTATTCGGGCAAATAATAGGAACAGTGCAAAAGAAAAGGAAAGCACAAAGCTCCACAAGATTTTGACAAAAGTTTTGCTATAAATTGAATAGGCAAAAAAAAAGCGACTCACATGGAGTCGCTTATAACTGTGGTAAAACGTTATGCGCTAAAAAGTTCTTTGAATCGATCTTTGTTTGCATACACCGTAACCAAGCCTAAAACTAAGGCGAGGTAAGCCACCATGCCGTTGGCAGGATCGTCGTAAAAGATGTGAAATAGGGTGGCTGTAAATACGTCTGCAATAATAAATGTTACCGCTAACGGTACGTACTTACCCAAAATAAGCAAGAGCCCTCCAATAGATTCAATCAAACCCAAAACAATTAAAAATTTGGATTTAAACAAAAGGCCTAATAATGTACCCATGTCATTATCTGGCGGGGTCATTGGCATAAAATGGAAGAATTTGTCCAGTCCAAAAGCGAGCATCATTGCCCCTAAAAGGATACGGACGACCATTGTAACTTTAGAATTCATAATGAAATAATTTTTGTTTATGTGAACTGAATTTAGCTCATTTCAATGTATATGCATGATATTTTTGTTCACGTTAAGGGTCTAAGGCACCATATTTGGAAGATTTTACAAGGAAAGTCCTTGATGTTGAAGATTTTTAAATTTGGTATACTGGACTGAGAATAAGTGTGATAGTTGCACATCTTGCAGTTTGGGCATTATTATATTGATAAGTCATTTGCTTGTCATAAAATATGTTGAAACTTTTTGCGTTAGAGGATTGTCTCCAACGTTCGGAGAAAGACCAATAATCTCGAACTTTATACGATCTAAGTTTGAAATACCAGACTAGGAAATGTTCAAAGGGCAGATAAACCAACGATTAACCACACATTAAATATTTCTCACATTCCGCTCTAATTTAGGGTGTTAAGTTTTTGATTTACGCGTAAATTCGTCCGGGAATTTTTTATGGAACAGAAATTCATAGACGTAGAGAAAATCATTGCCTCAAAAAATGACAAATTAGTAAGTCGTCTGCCTCGGTTTGTAATCAATTACCTGAAAAGAATTCTACATCAATCAGAGATTAATCAGATAATTAGGGAAAATAAGGACCTTAAGAACGAGGCCTTTTGCAAGGATATTATTAAGCGATTTAACATTACTCTAAAGGTATCAGGGGTAGAGAACATCCCACTTACTGGAGGAGCAATTTTTGCGTCCAATCATCCATTGGGTGGAATGGATGCGATGGCCTTAGTGGATGCATTTTCCGACTATAGAAAAGACATTCGATTTATAGTCAATGACATCTTATTGAATCTAAAAAATTTAGAGGGACTTTTTGTTGGTGTAAACAAACACGGTAAAAACGCCAAAACGTCGTTACAGGATGTGGAGATGTTGTTTGGGTCTGACAAGGCAATATTTGTCTTTCCAGCGGGTCTGGTAAGTAGAAAAAAGGCTGGGAAAATTCGAGATTTGGAGTGGAAAAAGACCATCGTAACGCGTGCAAAAAAGAATCAAAAAGTTGTCATCCCAGTTTTAATCGAAGGCAGATTAAGCAATTTCTTTTATCGACTAGCCAACTGGAGAGAGCGTTTTGGAATTAAAGTAAATATTGAAATGATTTTTTTGGTCAATGAACTGTTTAAACAGAGAAATAAGACCATAAACATTATCTTTGGTAAACCTATTCAAGCAAGTACATTCGACTCCCAAAAGTCGGATAAAGAGTGGGCCAAATGGGTAAAACAAGAGGTCTACAAATTAAGTGGATAGTTAGATGCTGAAAAATACAGATTATATCATTCCTCCAATTTCCGCCGACCTTTTGCGGTCGGAATTAACCCCTGAGCGATTTGTTCGCAAAAGCAACAAGGGAGAGAATGAGATTTATGTGGTTAATCATCACAATAGTCCAAATGTGGTTCAAGAAATTGGAAGACTTCGAGAGGTAACCTTTGCCTCTGCAGGTGGAGGTACAGGAAAACCAGTTGACCTCGACGATTTCGATACATCAGAGAATGGGTATGAGCAATTAATTTTATGGGCTCCAGAGGCACAGGAAATTATTGGAGGTTATCGGTTTATAGATTGTTCCACCATACCAGATTCTGACCCATTGGAGCTGTCAACGGCGCATTACTTTGATATTTCTCAAAAGTTTAAAGACGACTACCTTAAACGTACCATTGAGCTAGGAAGAAGTTGGGTCCAACCAAATTTTCAGCCTAGAGCGGGTTCAAGGAGAGGGATATTTGCCTTGGACAATTTGTGGGATGGCCTGGGAGCGATTACAGTTGATTATCCCCATATTCGACATTTTTTTGGTAAGGTAACGATGTATTCCAATTTCAACCCTGAAGCACGAGACGCCATACTTACCTTCTTAAACATCTTCTTCCCGGATCGAGATAAACTGATACGTCCCTGGAATGCACTTGAAATTAAATCTGATATTAAAGAATTTGTTGCAGAAATTTCGAAATTGGAATTCAAAGAAGCCCATAAGGTGTTAACCAGGTACGTACGTCAACTCGGAGAAAATATTCCACCATTGGTCAACAATTATATGCAACTGTCACCAACTATGAAAACCTTCGGTACGGCATTGAATTCTGATTTCGGTGATGTTGAAGAAACGGGAATCCTGGTAACCATAAATGACATTTACCCATCTAAAAAAGAACGTCACGTAGATACCTATAAAAAGGGGTAAGCGACTTCTAATTATTCAACCGTTCACGTATCCAGAATACCTTTTGTAGATAAAAAAGGAGTTTAAACCGTGATAAAATCAAACTGGTTTAGCGGGAGTTTTACCTGAATTGAATATCAAGTTTAAGTGTCCAATCTTTTTTGGTGATACAAATGTTATTATCGTGTAATACTCCTGTGATATCAATAATCTTACTTTGAAGTATACCTATTTTGTCAGTATATTTTTGAACATACGATTAATAACTGAAGGGTATGAAAACAAGTAGTATGGGAAAACAAAAAGTGTTTTTGGCGATTGCAGTTATCTTAGGGCTTTTTTCGTCGTGTAATGGAAGAGAAATGAAAACAACAGCAGAATACAAAATGGAACTTGGACGAAGTCTTAAAACAGATGTAGACAGTATGGAAAGTGGTTTGGATGCGTATGCAAACTGGGTTGGTATTCAGTTGTTCGATGACCAATCTGTAGAACGTATAACGACACAGGTTACATTTAATGATGTGTCTGAACTTATTCCGGCATATCAAGCTGGTAAGCCTGCTTTTTTCGCCTTTGTTGGGGATTTGGAGGATATGTTTTACAAGAGAGCAAGTGAATTTTATAAAGCGCTAGCAAAACAGGTTAAACCCTTTGGCTTACAAGTTTTTGTAATATCGAATACTGCAGAGAATACCATTCATTCAGAGAACTACCATTTGGTGTCGGACAAGGCGAATACAGTGCTAAAAGGCATTAACTCGGATGCAATGATCCCGTTGAACTGGCAGGATTTTAAAGCCACATATTCAAGTGATTCAAAAAGTACGTGTTACTCCGTGTTAGTTGGTCCAGAGGGAAACAGCATTCAGGTATGGGCTTCTCAAAAGTTTACCAACTTTGCCGAGCCCATTGAGGTGAAGAATGCATTATTCGGATATGCGTTTGATCAACGAGATGGAACGGTATTACAACCGTATATGGAGTTGAACGAATTCGAAAACTTTGTCATCAGTAAAAAAGGAACGGAAAGGGCGTATTCAGGCGAGTATTTCGATCATAAAGCAGATGGTGTTTATCAATGCCGTAGGTGCAATGCTCCTTTGTATTGGAGCGAAGATAAATTTGATTCACATTGTGGATGGCCAAGTTTTGACGACGAAATTGACGGTAGTGTTCTTAAAACGACAGATGCCGATGGTAGAAGAACTGAGATTACATGTTCCAATTGTGAGGGACATTTAGGTCATGTGTTTTTGGGGGAAGGTTTTACCGATAAAGACACACGTCACTGTGTAAATTCAGTTTCAATTAAATTCAAATCGTTACAAAATGAAAAATAAATTCCATTACATAACAACGATACTTTTGGTCTTAACTTTGTCGAGTTGTGCCAAAAGTCAGCAAAATAACGAAGAAATGAATACGAGTTCGATGGATAGTTTAACCGGTGCTGCTTTAGATACTGCTACCTTTGGGGCAGGATGTTTTTGGTGTGTAGAAGCTGTGTTTCAGGATATGAAAGGCGTTGAGAAAGTGGAGTCTGGATATGCTGGAGGGCACGTAGACCAACCTACGTATAAGGCGGTTTGTGCCGGAACAACGGGTCACGCAGAAGTGGCAAGAATATGGTTTGATCCCACGGTGATATCCTATGAGACGTTGTTAGAAATCTTATGGCATGCCCATAACCCAACCACCATAGATAGACAGGGGAATGATGTGGGTAGCCAATATCGATCGGTTATTTTCTATCACAATGATACTCAGAAGGAGCAAGCAGAAGCCAGTAAAGCAAAAACGGATACCAGTGGGCTTTGGTCTAATCCTATTGTGACAGACATATTGCCAGTCCCAGAATACTTCCCAGCAGAGAATTATCATCAAAACTATTTGAACAACAATCCCGATCAGGCGTATTGCTCAGCGGTAGTGGCTCCTAAAGTTAGAAAAATTCGGAAAGAGTTTAAACATCTGCTCAAAAGCAGTCATTAATACAACGCGATTTTTTTCGAGTATATATTCTAATCCGTGGAAGAGTCCAAATGGATTTTCCATACCACTTCACCAGGGGCCTGTAGGTCTACTTTGAACATGTCGGAGAAACAGTGACCGCCTACCCAGCAGATTTTATCGTTAATGATGAGGATGGGGATG
>CAYZWM010000110.1:0-7431 GCA_964482155.1 uncultured Chitinophagaceae bacterium
TCAAGATAGGGGACGTCATTCCTGATTTTTCGACCATCGATCAACGGGAAAAAACGGTAACAAGCAACGATTTAAAAGGAAAAAAATCAGTGTTGTATTTTTATCCAAAAGACGATACACCAACGTGCACGACACAAGCATGTAACTTAAGAGATAATTATAAGCAGTTAATCGCTGCGGGTTACGCCGTGTATGGCATAAGTCCGGACAAAGCCAAAAAACATCAAAAGTTCATTGATAAGTATGACCTGCCTTTTGATTTATTGGTGGATGTAGATCACGCCATTGCGGATGTATTTGGTGTTTGGGGGGAGAAAACAACGTTCGGAAGAACCTATATGGGTATTCGGCGAACCACCTTCGTATTCGATACGGATGGAACGGTAACTGAAATTATTGAAGCGGTTAAAGCCAAAGACCACACGAACCAAATTATGGCTTAGTTCTTTTTGAATCCAATCGGGATGTTGTACATCACTTCAACCTTTTTTCCCTGATGTTTTCCTGGAATCCAGTTGGGCATGTTAGAGATTACACGCGATACTTCTTCTTCGAGTTCTGAGGAGTTGTCAAAACGAGCCACTGTCCTGACTGTACGTATGTTGCCCAGGGTGTCAACAACGAAGGTCGCTACCACCGTTCCTTCCGTGTTGTTGTCCGCCGGGTAATTGATATTCTCTTCCAGGTAAGATAACATAGAGTCTCTTCCCCCAGTAAATTCTGGCATTTGGTCAACAATTCGGTATGGCTGGTCAAGTCTTATTTTGGTCGGTTCGTTCTCAGGCACAACGCAAATATTACCTAGAAACATCCTGGACTCTTTGGGCCAAAGGTGTGAGTCGAGCAAATGTCGATTGGTGTTTTGGCTTTGAACCTCGGGCTCTATTTCAATAACCGGAGCTGGATGTTCGATATGAACGGTGTCAACGGTCAGCCTCCACCTGTGTTTGCCAGAATCTGTGTTTGTTTGACAACCCGTTAATAGAATAGCACCAATAGAAAGTAAATAAAAGAAGGTGTTGGAAGACATCTTCTTCCTGCTATGTATTAAGGCGACGAGGTCCGTATGATGAATGTCGACCTGAGATTGTTTCATGCGAGCGCAGATGCCGTCCCCTCTATGTTCAAGCACATATTGTATGATTTCCTTCCTCGTTTTGGTTGAAAAATCAACAACGCTCTTATCACAGTTCTCGCAAAACCGTGAATGCAATCCGATTTTCATGTTTTCCCAATCCTGGGAGCACGGCTGTTTGATTTTGACCTGCATACTACCAAAACTACGAAAATATGGACTTAGTATACGCCGTTGGCTATTTTCTTGTCACCTTTTGAACCCGTTTTAAGCTGTCCATCTTAGAAATAGTTAAGCGAATAATGCTGTCGCTCTGCGCCTTTAAATCATGGTGAATCCCACCTTCGAGGCTAACAACGTCGCCTTTCTTTAATTCGTGAACATCTCCTTTTACACCAAAAAGAATATTGCCTTCAAAGACCTCAATAACAATGGGGTACGGTGTTTTGTGCTCTTTCATTTCCTGTCCCGAAACGAGCAAAATTCGAATTTCTTTGCTGTGTTCCGTTTCCATTAAAACAGAAATCGCTGGGCGATCTGGGTTGTATTCCAAATCCGAAAATAGAGATGCCGATTTCATATTCATTTTAGTCTATGTATGATGTCCAGTTTGGACTTGAAAATATGGGCAATTGATTTCGCCCGGAGCTTCGCTTCTTCCGTTACTTTTCCTTCAAATTGAGCATCAATATTTTGGATAAACAGAGAGACCCATCGTTCGAAATGATTCCCATCAATAGGAAGAGGAATGTGTTTTTGAAAAGGCCTTCCTTTAAAACCTGGCTTGGCAAATAGGATGGATTCCCAAAAGCTGTACATTCTAGGTAAATGGGACTCCCAATCAACGCCTGCAAAATCATTAAAAACGGGAGACAAGAGGTCATCCTGGTTGACCTTGTCATAAAAGGTGTCTACCATACGTTTGACGTCTTCCGAAGTCTGAATGTCTCTTTTAGTTTGCGCCATAGTCCATTATGCTACGTGATCTTTGTTTTGCAAAATAAGCTGAAATGTGTCTAAAAAAATATGACCGTAATCACAAACTAATTACGGTCATAAAAATACGTTTAAATGGACACTATTAATCTACCCAATCAGCAATAAATACGTTGGTTTCACGGGTTTCTCCATTATTTCTGTTCGACGAAAACATGATTTTTTTACCGTCAAACGAAAACATTGGAAATGCGTTAAAAACACTTTGATTCGTGATTTGTTCGAGGTTGGTTCCGTCTTCGTCAATCATAAACAGTTGAAACTCATATCCTTTATCAGAGAAATGGTTGCTACTAAAAATGATGCTTTTACCATTGGGATGGTAGAAAGGAGCCCAATTGGCTTTGCCTAAGTGGGTCACTTGTTTTAAATCCGAACCGTCAACATTACACGTGTAGATTTCCATATTAACAGGGGCTACAAGTCCTTCTGCCAGGTAGTCTTTGTATCTCTTCACTTCTTCGTCAGTGGTAGGTCGAGATGATCTAAAGACCAATTTAGACCCATCCGGAGAGAAAAAGGCACCACCATCATATCCCAATTGATCGGTTATTTGTTTAACGTCACTTCCGTCAATGTTCATGGTGTACAATTCTAAATCACCGGATCGTGTTGAGGTAAATACGATTTTATCACCTTTTGGAGATACAGTAGCTTCAGCATCATAACCAGGCTCGTTTGTAAGTTGCTCGGTAATGTTGCCTTTTAAGTCCGCAACAAAGATGTCATAACCCTCATAGACTGGCCATAGGTATGGGCCACCAGGAACATACTGAGGAACAGGTGGGCAATTGCTGTCAGCTAAATGAGTAGATCCATAAAGAACGTGACCTCCGTCTTGCATGAAATAACTGCAGGTGGTTCGTCCAAAACCCGTGCTAAGCATAGGTGGAGTTACACTGTCTGATTCAGCTTCGGCCAGGTCAAATAGAAATATTTGATCACATTTAACACCCCACTTTTCATAGTCACTTTGAAAAACAATTTTTCGGTTGTTAAAGCTAAAATAGGCTTCAGCGTTATTACCGCCATAGGTCAGTTGATGAAGATTGATTAGGTGCGTTTCTGCTGAATCGGCTAAATCAGGCTTCGTAATCTCTTTTGGTGAGGTAGGAGAGGCCTGGTTTTTGGGGTCTGAAGAGCTTTGCCCACATGAATAGAGCAATACAGCGGTAAATGCAATTATTAATAGTCTCATGAATTGAATCAAATTTTCGGCAATATTAAGTCCGATAGTTAAGAATTATAAACTTTTGACGCGGAAAGTTGTCTTGCTAAGCAGGGATTGAATGGGTTCATAGGATTCAAATTCAATCGCATAATAATTTTTGTCGTTGTCTTTGATAATAAACGTGTTTTCTCGAGTAACTTTATACTGGAGCCGTTCTTCAAACCAGGCATACCATCGTTGACCAATGGTGTTCGTAGTATCTGAATAAACGTAAGACTCTACATCAAAAAAATCGATATCGTCGAAGTCGGAAATGGTATCTATGGCAACATGCCGGTGATATGGATTTAACAAGACACCATCGACCAGGTTATGCTCTTTGGTTACCGAAAAAAGTAGAGGTGGGGTTTTTCCCGGTTTTCTACGTGCCGTATACGGGCTGAATAATAGATCCCATTGGTTTTTTGGGGGCTCCAAATGCAGTACGCCATTTTTTTCAAAAGAGAGATAGACGTAGTTAAAGCTATCGTTTCGCTCAATTACATATTCACGTTCGTTCACGCCTTCTAAGTCCCCAACCTTAATACTGTATCGGTTTTCGGAATATTCATTTATTCTCAGCTTCACAATACCTGTGTGTTCGCCTCTTAGGTCGACGCCTAAACTGATTAAATAAATATCACCAAAGCTTTGTGGATTGTCAAAGTCAAAGTCACCCCACGCGCCTAAACTACTTTGGTTCTTCTGACCATCGTTTTTGTCAAACTCCCAGGGGTACTTGTCGTTGGCGTAATAGGCATCAAAGTCTTTTGAATGGGTGTTGTAACTGCCCATACCACGTGCTGTATTTAAAAGAATGTCATATCGACCTTCCGTACAGCTAAAAGCCATGTCCCACGCCTCTACACCATTTTCTTTGACGACTCTTTGTTCTTTTAGACTGTAATATACCTGGCCACTGGTTGGACGCACAGAATTAATAACTTGATGATGAGCAGGCAGCGGTAATACGGGTTCTTCGTCTGTAAAACACGATGAGGCCGTAAAAACCAATAGGATCGATATGTATAGAAGTAATCTCAAAACTCGGAAACTATTGAAAACCAATATCGTCGACCGTAGTCAATTGATATAGGTACTTTACTATTTATTTCATTGTCACTTAAACGGTCAATGGGAAGGTATGTACCACTCACATCCAGTGTGTTGGTAATATTTTTCATTCCCAAAAATGCATAGACAGATTTTCCAAATAAACGCTGTTTTATCGATACATCAATTAACCAAAACCCATGATCTTGCTCGAATTCTTCTAAGTCACCCAACGCATTTTTGCGTGTTTCCCTTCTCCTGCTACTGTGTTTGGCAGCCGCAATGAGGGACATGTCAATTTTTTTTATCTTGTATAACGTCTTGGCCATCAATTCTTGTGAGAAGTAGTAATTGCCAATTTCTTCAGGAAATTGATTAATACCATTATTGCTCACCGCAAATGTAAGGTCTAACTGATCTCCCCGTCGAGTAACAATGAAATTTTGGCCCATGAGTCTAGAAGCCTTGTTGTTAATAAATTGATAAAGCTGATTTGAAGGATCTATAAGAGCCAGTTGGATACCATTCTTACTGTTGGCCCAAAAGAGGTTTGTATAGACAATTACGTTTTTGGATTTGATTCGAAGTGTGGTGTTAAATTGATTATACATCTCCGACTCCAAATTAAGGTTGCCAATAATATTGAGTTCTGGGTTCTCAAACGTGTAGAACATCTCATTAAACGTGGGGGTTCTAAATCCTCGGGTGTAATTTGTCGTTAAGGTCGCCGAATCGGTCATTTTATATCGCATACCGATTTCATAAATCGGTTTTGTTGTGAATTTATTACTGGTTGTGAATCGAACGCCCGTTTTAAATTTGAGGTCGTTGTTTAATCGATACGTTACGTTGCCCAATAACGCCAACTGAGTTATGTTGGTTTTAACCGTAGTAAGAATACTTCTTTCTAAATCTCGTTGATGACTAAATTCGAGTCCCAACTCATAATTTAGATCATGTTTGTCAGACACTTTTGACATCTTTATTTGATTGAAATATTCGTCATAATGTAGTTTGTCAAACCCCTTTTGTTCGTCATCTTCAATGGTGTTTAAATCACTCAGGATCTTGACTGTATTGTAGTTGTTCAGAGAGTAGTTGGTGTATGACTGACTAAAGTCAATGGAGTGATACTTACTAATCTTACCAATAATCCCTGTACTTATGATCGTGTGATTTACTTTTTGATCGGTGTCATAAGCTCGAAGGGTATTCGGTATTGGGTAGCCTCGATCTTGCGTTATGGAATAAATTCGATTGATCGTAAAGTATGCCTTTAAGTCGTTTAGAATTTTATACGAATAGTGAAATTGAGCGTGGTTTCTAAGTCTTGGCTTCCATTGGGAAACCCGGAAACTGTCTGTTCCACCAACTCCAGAGAAGAAATACTGACCCATTGCTAAGCTCAGGGAGTGTCGGGCAAAATTGAAAGCTCCTTTTGCATAAATATTGATCCCTCCCTTACTCGATGTATTTAGGCTGACTTTACCATTCCAAATTTTGTTGTTGGGTTTTTGGGTTATGATGTTGACTGTTGCCAGACTGGCATTAGCCCCGTTAAATACACTGCTTGATCCACGAATTATTTCAATTCGTTCAACGCCCATAAGGGATATCTTGTCGAGATCAAAATTATCAATAGATGTCTGGAAGATAGGCATCCCATTTAAGAGAAATTTGATATTTTTCCTACCCGTTCCGTTATAGTTTAGGGCATAACCATCTTTGCCTAAATAGACAGAAAAGTTGTTCAGCGTAAAACGTAAGGCATCATTTAAGGTTTGATAGTTAAGAAGTTCAATTTCTTCTGCTGTAATGATCTGAATATTTTGAAACGATTGATCCTGCGAAATGCTACCGGTTTGGCCTGTAGAAATTTGTGCCTGGCTATTTGCGTTCTGACCGAAGGAAGTAATTCCTAAAGACACTAAAAACATAAGTAGACCCCACCACCTCATATCATAAATTCTAAACACTGTCGCAAATTTAACTCAGGTTTATCCAAATCGTGTCTTTTGCTGGTTAAACCTCTGTCAGGCTAGTGTTTTCTATAGTCTTGTTCAATTGAGATTTGTGAGCCAACCTGGTGTATATAAAGGCAAGGGCAAATTGAATACCAATTACCGTGGCAATGGCGCCTGCAATGGATCCTTTTAGCCAATAAGCAACGTAGTAACCAATGATAGATGCTGAAATTCCAAGGATAACGGATAACTTCAGCATAGACTTGAACTGCTTTGTAAGCAAAAATGCGGTGGCCGCAGGCCCAGAAATAAAGGCAATGACCAAAACGGCGCCAACAGATTCAAAACTAACTACGGTGGTTAAAGAAACTCCGGCCATTAGATAATATTGCCAAAACAGTACATTGACCCCAATAGCTGCGGCAAACGACTCGTCGAACGTTGTGAGAACTAAATTGCGATAGCCAATTATTACTCCCGTTAATATCAGTATTAAAGCAGAGCCAAGTATCCATACCTGACGAGGCCCAATATATAAACCTCCCCAATATATTTTGTCTAAAGGTACGTAAGCGATTTCACCATACAGAACGCACTCCTGATCAAGATCAACATCATTGCTAAATAATGAAATCAAAATAATGCCTACAGCAAAGAGAAACGTATACGAAATACCAATACTGGCGTCTTGTTGCAGTTTAACCCGTTTGTGGAAAAAGTGGATAAAATACGTGACCAACATCCCACTTGCTGCGGCCCCCATTAACATCGGTAATGATGCCCGACTGTCGGTAAGCAAATAAGCAATAACAATACCTGGCAAAACCGCATGTGAAATGGCATCACCAATCATGGCCATGTTACGCATAATTAGAAAACAACCAAGGATTGCTGACGTTGTGGCCACCAAGGAGGCGGTTAATATGATCCAAAAGTCAATCATTAGTACGGTATTTCACTATTATGTGGATCCAACGTTGGGAAATCTAATTCCTTCTCAAGTTCCTTCTCAATTTCTGGAGTTATGACGTGTTCAATGCCCTCCGCATCGTCGTGAACGTGGTCCGGTTGTAGGTGCATGTAACGGGATATGTACAACTCCCATAATCGGTGTTTCCTTACGATGGCTTTGG
>CAYZWM010000110.1:7441-13557 GCA_964482155.1 uncultured Chitinophagaceae bacterium
TCAATTATGCCATCTTGAGTGGCTTCATATAAACCATTTGACAACTCGACTAGTTTGTTCGATATCAACAGGTTTAATCCCTTTTTGAGTGTAGACTTATCCATTTTACTTATCTCCCAAATTTTGTGAAATGAAAAACGTCCTGTCGATACGTCGGGATCACTATTTAATCCATAAAACAGTTTAACGGTATTCTCTCTAAGAATTTTTTTGTTATTCCTTTTTTGCTGAAAAAACTTCTTAGAAAGTCCATTCTTGGTGCCCATAAATGAGCTAAACAATGCAATAAAGGTCACCACAACAACAATCCATGGGCCTGTAGGCATGCCGTTGTATGTGTAGGAGATGGCTGCTCCCATTACCCCGGAAAGGCCACTAAATACCACGGCAAGAATAGCAAGATGACTAATTTTATTGGTCCAAAATTTGGCGGCCGCTGCTGGTGTAATTAGTAACGCAGACATAAGAACAACGCCTACAGCTTGAACGCCCATAGCAACCGTAACGACGGTAGTTATCGATAAAATGAGTTTTAAAATTTCGTTTGGAAACCCTATGGATTCGCCATAACTCTCATCGAAAGACAATAGAGAGAAGCCTCTAAAAAAAATAACGATAAAGGTGGTAATAACCAGGCCAACAATACTGAACAACCAGATGTCGTCGGCGTTCATAGCCGAAGCTCGGCCAAAGATAAACTGATCTAAGCCGCTTTGAGAAGCATTGCCAGAATGTTGAATGTTTGTAAGCAGTAGAATGCCAACGCCAAAAAAGACGCTGAGTATAAGTGCAATTGCCGTATCGCTTTTGATTTTGGAATTCTTGGTAATGTAGTCAACTAGAAAAGTGGCGATCCAACCCGTTATGGTCGCTCCAATGATCAGATATAAGATATTTTTTTGTTGTCCGATAATAAAAGCAAGAGCAATGCCTGGGAGAACAGAGTGGGAGATAACATCTCCAATCAAAGAACGTTTACGCAAGAGGGTAAACGTACCAACTAAGCCGGAAATGGAACATAAAATAAGGCTTCCAAGAAAAACGACCTTCACGTTGGGTTCTGAAAAGGAGAAAAAGGATGCTATATCGTGTAAGAACTCCATTATTTGTGCCTCATTGGGAAGTCTTTTTCTTTCAGTAGGTTGGCAACTTTGCTCAATGTAGTCAGCGTGCCTCCATAGGTTTCTGTGAGGGTTTTTTGATTAAAAACATCGCTGGTTTTACCAACAGCTACCAACCGAGAGTTGAGTAACACCATATGTTCAAAATAGTCCTGGGCAGTATGTAGGTCGTGATGAACAACCAGAAGGGTTTTTCCCTGGTCACGCATCGTCTTGAGAAGCGTAATTATCGCTTGCTCAGTTGCCGCGTCTACACCAGCAAAAGGTTCGTCCATGAGATATAAGTCTGCTTGTTGAGCTAATGCACGAGCCAGAAAAACCCGCTGTTGCTGCCCACCACTTAATTGGGAGATTTGTCGTTTGGCAAATCCCTCCATTTTTACTTTTTCCAGGCTTTCATCAATAATTTTTCGATCGCTTGAGTTCAAACGTTTGAACAAGCCTTTGCTTGGATAACGCCCCATAGCAACAACGTCCCAAACACTTGCTGGGAAATCCCAGTCTACGGACTGTCTTTGGGGTACATACGATATTCGATTCCGAACCTCATCAAGGTCTTTGTCAAACAGTTTTGAATATCCAATGTTGGGCTCTACGATGCCCATTATGGCCTTTAGTAAGGTAGATTTGCCAGAGCCATTGGGACCCATAATGCCAATTATTTTTCCTGTGGGTAAGGTGAAGTCGATATTCCAAATGGCGGGTTTCTTATCGTAAATTACCGTGAGGTTATGTGTTTCTACTGATGGCGTCATAACTATTTAAGTGCGTTTACGATCGTTTCAATATTAAAATGAATCATACCCAGGTAAGACCCTTCTGGTGTACGTTCTGCACCAAGAGCGTCGGAGAATAATTCGCCCCCAACAACGACTTCATGTCCCTTTGATTTACATCCGTCTATAACTGATCTAAGTGCTTTTTGTGGTACCGAGTTTTCTACGAAGACAGCTTTAATATTATGCTTAATAATGTAGTTTACCATGTCAGTCACATCCTTGAGGCCCGATTCAGATAGCGTTGATATACCCTGTAGGCCCTTAACCGTAAAATCGTAGCTTCTACCAAAGTACTCAAATGCGTCATGACTTGTAATCAATATCCGTTTTTCTCTTGGAAGTGTTGAGACCAGCGTGAGACAGAGCTGATGAACGGAGTCCATTTGTCTAAGATACTCATCTGCATTATTTTGTATGATTAGAGCTTGAACTGGAAATTTTTTCGTGAGTTGTTTCGCAATGTGTTTGACTCCCTTAGACCAGGTGGTTATATCAAACCAAATATGTGGATCGTGAACATCAGCCTTGCTGTTAATTGACCGAATCTGATCGTGAGGGACTCCATCTGAAACTGCCATTACACTTTTTTCGGATTTGAGCTTCTCCAGAATGTCAGACATTTTGCCTTCTAAATGAAGACCGTTGTAAATAATAACGTCCGATTTAGATAGCAACTCCACATCGCCGTGAGATGCTTTAAAAAGGTGAGGGTCTACACCTGGTCCCATCAGAGATGTTACATCTGCAAAGTCACCACAAAGGTTAACGGCCATATCTGCCACGATACTCGTGGTTGCCACAATTTGTGGAGTCGTGTTTTCTACCTTGTTGTTTGTGCAACGTATAGCTGAAAAGCAGATTATGCTAAAGAGAATGAGAAGGAAATGTTTTGTCATAGATCAATACAAAGATAGACGTCTAATTCGGGGATTTGTGTGGTGGCGTGACCAGTATAAAAATAAACAGCCGACTCACGTCGGCTGCCTTAGATGTCGTAAACCCAATTAATCTTCGTCGTAAGAAAACTTATTGACTAAATAATAGATACAAGTTTAACGGAAGACAGGCATCATTAGTTCACCCGAAGTGTCAGATAAATGTCATCTAAGTTTCATTTTTTCAACTTGAGTGGGGGTAGTGTCAATCGGTTGAATAAAACAATCGAATGATAAGAGAGGTCTGATGGGCTGTTCGGAGGGAAAATTTTACGATTTCTTCAGACGAAAATTTGCTCGCGTGTTTCGCAGCTTTTCTTCTTCCATGGATAAAAAGTTGGTCGAACCAGAAACCTCCCAGTTGATTGAGCTGAGCGTTTAAATCGTTGATAACACTATGACCGTAGTACAATTCAATGGAGTTTAAGATCGCATTTTTTTCGTCAAGCAGCAGTTTGTTGAATAACAGAAATGTAGACTTAATCGTGTCGTTTGTTGGGTCGTATCCAAGTTCAGATAGCGTTAAAGACAAATCATGGGTAATATGGGCAATGATGGAAAGAGACAAAATTTCCAAACTGCGAGATTGATTCTCGCCGAAACCAGAGCGACCCGTATCGAAAGCTCTTCTCCAAATTTCAGGTACGTCTTCAATTTGACCATGTGTGTATGCCTGTAGGGCTTGAAAATACCGTTTTCCAAAATCTACAATCAGTTGCTCAATAAATCGCGCTTCTTTATTCTGACCATTTAATTTATACCGCTCAATCTCTTGAATGGCTTTTTGGGTAGTGACTTTATAGACCGATGGGAAAAGACCTTTGTGGTCAAGTTTTTCGCCATAATGGTTCTGGAGTTGATTAAGTATGTCAAGAACCTGATGAATATCATCCGCTACCAAAGAAATGTTTAGTGTAGACGCCTCGCACTCATAAAATCGCATCGACCCATTTGATGTCGCTAGTAAAATGAGGTTTGCTGTATCGGTATTTGTAACGAGGAAAGGATCGATGTCAGCGCTTTGCAACGTTGGATATGAACGTATTACCCCTTTGCTTATGCCATTCTTTTTTAACAATTGAACCCCGTATATGAAGTATCGATTTTTAGCACGAACCAGGGCAACATCATCTCTTGAAACCAACTGAATTTGTTGTATGGCTCGAACAGCATGTTTTTCAGACCCATACCCCGAGGCCAATCCTAGGGGAAGGTCCAACACCATACGTTGGTTATTAAGGTGACCAATGGAATGATTTTTAAGCAAGGAATGATCAAATGGAAGCGACTTCTCCGGAACAGAGTTCGTTGCCTGAATCAGGGACATGGTTGCTACCAAAAAAGTAGAGAAGATTAATCTCCAGTATTTGGTAACGGGTTTTAGGCGTACACACGAGTGATAGGTGTTCGGTAAATAAGAACGGGATTGAGGTTTTTGCACGTGCATTGGTTTTGCCAAAGGCCAGTCGCAATTTAACACCTATTTTTGACGTTCAATTGTAATCAATGCAAAACCGCTGGGTATTTATTGTTCTGATTCTATGCAGTCAGATGGTGGCAGTGGCACAAGACCAGGCTATCGATACAGTGCACAATACAGACACCTTGATTGTTGAGGTGGATTCTGTTGAGCTGCGGTATGGACTGAATCTTTGCGATACGCTTCCCGAATTGGCAGACTCCATATTCATTGCCTTAAAAACAAAAAAGTTTGATCGACTCCTTCCGTACATCGCGTCTACGGATATGTTGAAGGAAGAATTTGATAGTATGGATATTAAGCGGCTTCAGAAGTTAGCTGAAGTGAAACATCAATATCTCGTCCATAACCTTCGCAAACAGCATATTAAGATGGTGAAACATGCGAAGTTTATGCGTTACAGCCTTCGAAACATGGAGATGGTGAAAATGAGAGTGCGCCAAAAGGATCATGAAATTGGTGCGACTTATGGAGAAATAACCTACTTATGTAAAAGCGGTAGAAAGCAATTTTACATCACTTTTTTAGCCATAAAAATTGTAGGTAAATGGTTTATTGGAGACGAACTTAGAATAGTAGAACTCTAGGTTTAAGTCGACCCTTTTTGTTTCGGAAAAACAAAGTATTTTCCATCTTTTATGACGACCACGTAATCACCTGCCGAGTAAATTTCTGCCTTAACAGGTTCAACAATTTGAACCGAATCCTCAATTACAGGTTCTGGAGAAACGGGGGTTTCTGTAAAGACATTCTCCATAGCAAAATACTGCAGGAGACCAAGCGAACAGAACAATACCAGCGAAACAAAGACTAGTTTTTTTTTCATAATACCACTGCTGTTAATATTGTTAACGTGCGAATGTCGGGCATTGTTGTAATGTTGTATTTCATATCAATGTCAGAAAATTGAGAATACATTTAATATCAATAGGCGGGGCGGTTATGCACAACATGGGGCTGGAGCTTCAACGAAACGGGCATAACGTTACCGGAAGCGACGATGAAATATTTGAACCATCCAAATCTCGACTTGAAAAAGCAGGCTTGTTGCCATTGGAAATGGGTTGGAATGCGGATTCAATAACGTCAGATATAGATGTCGTAATTTTAGGGATGCATGCACGAGTCGATAACATCGAACTTCTTCGAGCCAAGGAGTTGGGACTCGACATTCAGTCATTTCCAGAATTTGTGGCAAACCAGAGCAGTAACAAAACGCGGGTTGTTGTAGCAGGTAGCCACGGAAAAACCAGCACGACGGCAATGATCATGCATGTGCTTCGCAAGAAGAATATAGAATTCGATTATTTAGTAGGTTCCAAATTAGATGGTTTTGAGTTAATGGTTAAACTATCCGATGCACCCATAATCATTTTGGAAGGCGACGAATATTTAAGCTCTCCGATTGATCGACGATCGAAGTTTATTTGGTATAAGCCCCATGTGGCCATAATTACCGGCATAGCCTGGGATCATATTAACGTGTTCCCAACGTTTGAAAACTACTGTGAACAGTTTAACACCTTCGTTGAAACCATATTGCCCAATGGCAGTTTGATTTATTATATACATGATGACGTTTTAGCTCCTATTGCGAAAAAAACGACTCAAGCTCAGGTAAAAGGGTACGAGTCGCTACCATTTACGGTCAATAATGGTCGCGTTATTGTTGAGGATGAGAATAACACGTATGCAATGGAAGTTTTTGGCCAACACAATTTTGAGAACATGAACGCGGCTGTTATGGCGTGTAGCGAATTGGGTATTTCACGTCGAGATTCTCTTACCGCGTTATCCGAGT
>CAYZWM010000111.1:0-1249 GCA_964482155.1 uncultured Chitinophagaceae bacterium
AACCATTTTTCGGGATCGTATACGTCTTTTTAACTAACAAAATTTACCCTGAAATATTGACATCATTGACAAATCTATCGCTACAGAATCATCTGGAACTCGTATCGAACTTATTTTACCCATTCAACACCTTAACGAATAATACGAGTTGCAAAAACTACCCCTTATACTTCTTTTCATGACTCATTCGCTGGTTTGGGCTCAAGGCATTGTGGTGAACGAAGGAGAGGTGCATTTTAGATCCCACGGCAGGGATCTTGAATTCTTTGTTGATGAATTACAAAACACTGAACCTGAGCATCTTAATTGGATCGAAACCGAAATTGACGGTACTTCGGAGACCCCAAATATTGGACTAACCTCACTTCCCATATGGATCAAGTTTGAGGTAACGAACCAAACGTCTACTGAGCATCTAATGATCAACTATCCCGTTTCGTATGTCACCACAATAGCGTGTTACGACAGTATCGATTTTGGGGTTTACACGCCCAGCTTTGTCAGTGGAGTTAACTTATCAAACAATAAGATATTAAAAGACCTGGGCTATCACTTCGATATACACATTCTGCCCGGAGAAACCCGAACGGTATGGTTTAGACTTCAGGCAGACCAACAGGTTCTTTTGGCTTTTGAAGTAGGGACTGAAGACGTAATGCGGGGTGAACGATGGTCGAACAATGTCATACTCTACGGAATATTCATTGGCATTCTGCTCGTCATGATCTTGTACAATCTGGTCATTTTCTTTGTAACGCGAATCAAACTGTACATTTATTACGTCGTGTATGTCACTTTTTCTCTTCTCGCTCAAAGTGGCTTATTAGGCATTTATCAGACCTTTTTCCCTCTGTTTGGACAAGAGTACAACTATACATTGATGTATTTGTTTGTGGTCTGTGTTGCGTTGAGTGGAAACGCTTTTGTTATTCGATTTATTGATATCCGCAACAAAATGCCTCGTTTTAAATGGGCATTTTATGGGGTCAACATTAGTTACATCATTACTGGGCTATTCGTCGTTACCGACCACTATCTGATCAGCACACTTTTACTCCAGGTAAACGCATTTTACTGTACTATAATCATTTTATGGTGCTCTGCATATATTGGCTTTCGGAAGAAGGACAGGTCTGCCCAAATTCTGTTTACAGCCTGGTTGGTTTTTATGGGAGGGGTTATGATCTATGTACTCAAAGATTTTGGCGTCGTACCGTTGAACTGGTTTACGACAAACATTGCAGCTATT
>CAYZWM010000111.1:1259-6833 GCA_964482155.1 uncultured Chitinophagaceae bacterium
GCACTTGAAACCGTCTTACTCTCTTTAGCACTTGCTGACCTCATTAACCGAATGCAAAAAACCAGTCAACTGTCCCTCAATCGGGTCTTTAGCGAGGAACAAGAAAATGCCAGCCTTAAACTCCGCTTAAAAAAGAGTGAACTGTCTTCTCTACAGGGTCAAATGAATCCTCATTTCGTATTTAATGCCTTGACTTCTATTCAAAATGACATTCTAAAAGAAGATATGGCCGCTGCCTATACAAGTATTGGAAAATTTGCTCAACTCATGAGAAAAGGACTGGAGCATTCAAGATCTCAATTGACTTCGTTGAAGTCTGAAATCAATTTTCTAACCAATTATTTAGAGTTGGAACAAAAGCGATTTTCGAACCGTTTCACCTTTGAGATCAATCATTCATCCAGTTTGTCAGATAGGCATGTAAACATACCACCGCTTATGATTCAGCCGTTTTGCGAAAATGCCATCAAACATGGATTTGTAGGAATGAAGGGGGGCCACCTTCGTATCGATTTCAAACGTATTGACGGTTCAAGTTTGTTGTGTATCATTGAAGACAATGGTATCGGAATTGATCAATCAAAAAAAGATAATTCCGGAAAAGGCGATCGAAAAAGTATTGGCATAAGCATCGTACAAGACCGTATAAATTTGTTTAACGAACAGGGTTTACCCGGCAGCATGACCATTTCGTCCAGATCCGAACTCAAAGAAAACTTGAACGACATTGGTACCCGAATCGAATTGGTATTGCCCATGGAGTAAGGTCTGGTTTTTCGACAGCCTGGCTCGTTTATTTTTGAGCTGCAAGCACCAAAATATCTTTCGGTCGAACAATCTGACGTCCATACCCAACACGTGATGCATGAATCATGGCCAATCCCATTTCAGTTGTGTTTACGATCGAATTAGGAAGCAGTCGTTTCATAATTTTGACAAACCACATAAAATAGTCGTACATAAACTGATATGCTTTTGTTCTCGACGTAATACCTCTTAAGGGAATAATTGCGCCCGGTCTAAACATAAAGGCCTGTTTAAAGCCCAGATTGAGTAAATCATTTTCTGTTTTTCCTTTTACCCTTGCCCACATGCTTCGTCCTTGTTCGGTTGTGTCTGTACCTTCGCCTGAAACATAAATCATGGTCATAGTTGAATTAATAGCGACCAACTCCCTACCCAAAGCCAACGCAAAGTCATAGGTTAGAGTTCGGTACTTTTCCTCTTTCATACCAACCGAACTTACCCCCATACACCAATAACAGGCATCGTATCCAGACAATCGCTCTTTGATGGACGAAAAATCAGTGAAGTCGGCGTGTAGAAGTTCATTCAACTTGGGGTGGTTCATACCTAATGCATTCCTTCCGATGACAAGTACTTCCGACACCTCAGGATGATCTAAACACTCTAACAAAACACCTTTGCCAACCATTCCGGTTGCTCCCGTAACTATTACTTTAAGCATATCTTTCTCCCTTTCTTTTAGCCAAATTTAGCACATTTCCAATGTCCTTTGGAATAGGCCAAGTCATTATTATCCGTAAATTAGTCCCGTGAATAAGCGCAAAGTTGGTTTATACGCCTTACTGGCACTGGGCATTGGTGCGGTGGTTATGCTGATTTTATCTCCCCCAATACCTCAAGATCCAGCGTATCATAATTTCAGTGATCATCTGACCATTTTTGGTATTCCCAGTTTTTGGAATGTCGTTTCGAACCTCCCTTTCTTAGTTGTCGGGTTTTTAGGTCTTAAAAATGTAGGCCGAATTGCCGAGAAGAAGGCACAATATGTGTTCCTGTTTACCGGCATTCTTTTGATTGCTTTTGGTTCAGGATATTACCATATGTATCCAAGTGACGAAACGCTGGTTTGGGACCGATTGCCGATGACCGTTATGTTTATGGCTCTGTTTTCCATAGTCATATCCGAATTCATGAATGACAAAAGAGGGAAACAACTGCTCTATCCTTTGTTGATTTTGGGGATATTGTCCATCGTTTTATGGATCGTATTTGACGATTTAAGGTTCTATGCCATGGTTCAGTTTTATCCGTTGGTTGCTATACCCATTATGCTCCTATTCTTTCGATCCTCTTATTCAAAACCCAACACCTATTGGTTGCTTCTAGGGGCTTACCTAATTGCAAAGGTGTTGGAACATTTTGACCATCAGGTTCATGAATTTACGGTGGTGCAGAGTGGGCATACCCTAAAACACTACTTTGCAGGCCTGGGTTTATACCTTCTTTATCGTGGTTACGTATCTCGAAAAAAACTGGTTACTTAGCCTTCTCATCTGGACTGGATTGTTCTCCGGTTCTCTTTTCATCCCAAAAATGGTGATAACGATGGTGATTGCGTTCACCGTCTGCATCGTATCGGTAATGATGACAATGATGGTAATTCATTTTACGTGGCCCTAGTGTTGCGTATAAACCTCCCAGGGTTAACACCGCGGTAATGGCGGTGATCATTATTGATCTTCTTCTTTTCATTTTCTTTCTATTATGGGTGACTATTTGTCTTTTTCTGTTTTGTACGGATGGTGATGGCAAGGGTTGGACGACGTTTTGTATTGATCATATTCGTCGTCTGACATGGATCGGATACGATCGGCCATAGCAAACCGATGACCGTAAAAATTGCTTACACCCAGTCTTCGATGCATAAAGAATCTCATGATCATGATGACCAGAAAAATGGCTAGTAATAGCCGCGGAGCAAAAAAGAGAGCTGCACCGATAAAAATGCCCTTCCCGATTGCTTTAAAAATTGATTTTGTCATTTTATGTTTTTATTCCTTTAGTATTAAAGACGTATTCCCTCAAAAAATACTTTAAAAAAATAGCCCGATTTTTCAATCGGGCTATTTCCAAAATGTCTTAGACACTATTGACAACGGTGTCTCCACTTTTCCTTAAATTCTTCTTTTTCCTCCTCCGACATGTTTCTAAACTTGTCCCTCATGCGAAACGAACGTTTATGTCTTCTCCCTCGACCAAAACCATTGCCACCAAACAATATTTTACTTAAAGCCAATAAACCTATCGCCTGCCAAAAAGTGATTTCCATAAGGCCAAATATCTCAGGTATTAAAGCATTCCACAAGAGCATGACTACAGACCCCATGGCAAAAATCCCTACAATAATCAATGGGATAAACATCAGTTTTTTCATTCTCCATTTGTTTAACTCTCCACTTTCCATAATACTTTATTAATCGATTAACTCTTGATATAAATATTCTAATTTGTTGCGTAAATGTTTAACAGCGTATCCCTTACGACTTATTACGGTCTTAATGTTTTCACCTGTTTGTTGTGCTATTTCCTTTAAAGACAAATCTTCAATTTCGTGTAGGATGAAGACTTCTCTTTGTTTGTCTGGCAACTCATCAAGTGTGTCCATCAACTCCTCCCAAAAAAGTTTCTTAAACAGCCCTAGCTCAGGATTGCTACTGTCATCAAATAGAAGAATCTCGCCGAGGTCTAACTCCCCATCTTCGGTTTCGAACGTAAGTGCCTCTAACGAATCGGGTTTCTTTTTTCGGTAAAGGTCGGTCACCTTATTGGTGGCCACTCGATACAACCAGGATCCAACGTTTTCTAAATCGGCTAGTGTCCCTAGATTGCTGAGTTGAAACCAAACATCCTGAATGACGTCTTCCGCTTCTTCATTACTATTGACTTTTTTACGAATAAAACCAAACAGTTTACCCCCAAATTGTTGGACAGCATCTGAAATTCGTCTTGTTCGTTTTTGGGTCATTGAAACATCAATAATACGTTCCATATACCTTTATGACGAACGACCCGTCATTTTACTTTATACAGAATGAACTAATTTTATTTCTTTTTCCGGAGTACCAGGTCCGCCTTTTCAATGACAAGGGTTTTGTTTACCGCACTTCTTAATACAGCAGAAAAGGAGTACGTTCCTTCCTCTTTTATTTCCAGAGTAGACATTTTGCCTAAGTGCTTTTTGGCGTGTTTGTTGCCAAAGGTGGTTTCTACAGAGCGAACCGATACGTTCACCTCTAGTGGTAATGCCTGAAGAGATTCTACCGTATCATTTGCACTCGAAATAACATATACGATATAATCCATTTTCAATTCCCCTTCGTACTCGATATCCAAATCTGTCCAGAGCGAAACCACATCGCCAGTCACGAGGTCAAGGGATTGGGCCTTAAAACCCGAATTAAATGTCTCTAACGTCAATTCAATTTCTGAACCAACTGCTTTGTTAAATGGGATACGACCTACCTCATCCCCACCCATCATGTTACATGACGATAAAGAGCCGGCTAAAAGAACACTTACTAAACGATAAGACTGGACAATATTCATGGTAAAGGGTATGTTTTACTTCGTGTAAATCTACCACCCATTTCGTTTTGGTTGGTGCTTTTATCTAAAGATTAGCGATCGATGTTTAAAAAAGGTTGGGCTGATTAATGTTTCGTCAGCATGTCACCTGGCACTATTCGTTTTCCATCTTTCAGCACCCACACGATCTCTTTCGTATTTCCAATGTCCTCAATCGGATTTTTATTTAGGAATACCATATCTACCTCCATACCAACCTGTATACTACCCGTTCTAGACTCAATACCTAAAGCCTTCGCTCCGTTATAGGTTGCGATTCGGATAACCTCTACCGGCTCAATTCCTGCTTCAACCATAAATTCCATTTCCTGATGTAGGCTGTAACCCGGAACCACCCATGGGTTTGGAAAATCTGATCCCGTAGTCAACATTATACCGTTGTCATACATCAGTTTAGTCAAAGACAGCAACTTGGGCCATTGTAGCTTAGCACGTGCATAATCACTCTCTGTCCAATCGTCAGTAAACGTTACCCGGTTCCAGTTTCCAACTATGGTCGGGTGAGTTATGTTGAGATATTCGCTGTTCCGATAGACATCATCGTCTCCCCAAAACTTGGTGTGAAACACAACAAGCGTGGGATCAACAGACACACCGTTATTTTGCATAGATTTCAACATCTCCATTATCTCAGGCCCTTGAAAATCGACGTTTTCCAACCAAAACGTTCGCCCTTTAAATGTTGGTCGATAATTTGCCCGTAAATGCCTCGGGAGGTATGCTTTGTTCCATGGGGCAGCATGGGTGATATAGTCAATACCTAAATTGGACGCTTCAGTCCATGTTGTATTTTGTAAATGCCCAATAACCTTCACCCCTAATTTATGAGCTTCGTCAATAGCTGCTTTTGTTAAATGGGGTTTCAAACTGCCATATATTTTAATAAAATCTACGCCAAGGGCCGCTTGCTTTCTCACTTCTTTTCTTACAGCATCTGTAGTTGGGGTGGCCGAAAACGGGCCAAAAGTTCCATTCACTCGATTCAGGGCATAACCCGTGGTAAATATTTCGGGTCCTTCAATACCATCTGACGAAACCAATTCTTTAATCTCCAGGCCATCTTTTGTTGGCGCTGCTGGATTTCTTACCGTTGTAATTCCAAATGCCAGAAGTGTCTTTAACGACTGAAACGACACCTCTTTATCGTAGGCATTCACAATCGCTAAATTACTATCTATGGGC
>CAYZWM010000111.1:6903-12812 GCA_964482155.1 uncultured Chitinophagaceae bacterium
CCGGTCGCATCGACGACGTTAAAATTCGGTTTGATCCTGTCTTTATGGTATTCCATTATGTTGACAATACCATTGTCTTTAACCACAATCATCATGTTCTCCTGAACAGGACTACCCAGGCCATCAATAATACCAACCCCAACATAGACAGTGTGGTCTTTAACGACAGGAGGCGAATCCTCCGTTTTTTCTTTGTTTGTACAGGATGCAAAGCATACGACGAGAGCCAATACGGCCAGGTAAAATTTCATAATGGAGTTAATCGTTTTCGTTGTCTAAAATACGCATCGAATGATAAAATTATTGCGATTATGGCCATACAAATTTTTGTTCGAAATAAAATTGATTCAACTCGCTACATTCGTAATCAAATTAGTAACGACCCAAATGTCAGAAATAGCCCCTTGCCCAAAGTGCCAATCCGAATTTACCTACCCTTCAGACTTCTTACTCATTTGTCCGGATTGCGGCCATGAATGGAATCCAGATGAGGTGGAAGAGGAAACGGGCCTTATTGTGAAGGACTCGAATGGGAATATTCTTACCGATGGAGACTCTGTGGTGGTTATCAAAAATTTACCGGTTAAAGGCGCTCCTCAACAGATAAAGACAGGAACAAAGGTTAAAAACATCCGACTTATCGAAGGCGAGCACAATATCAAATGCAAAATCGATGGATTTGGCGCGATGGAATTAAAGTCTGAGTTTGTAAAGAAAGCCTAAGGCTTGTCATAACCGAATTATCAAAGCAAGTCATCGATTGACTTCAGCAGCCTTTTTACATCATACGCATAGGCAAAACGAAGGCTGTTTTTAGTCAATCTGATCTTCATAACGACATTTGGAGTAATCGAGTATTGTATTCATCCTAACTCGCTTTTCGCCGTGTTTTCATATGTGAAATCGAAAAGTCTTCCTGGCTTCGATCTATGGGTAAATTTGAGATATATACAAACAATCTGGCGAGTATCGATTTGGTTTGAAAGCACGTATTGGACAAAAAACGTTCGGCAAATGGCAAATTCCACTTTAACCGGAAATCAACCAATGGACAGGTTATTGGCAGCTGCCAAATGAATTCATTTTCCTTTGGGAGGGATAACGGAATCGACTCTGAGAAAGAGAACCGTGTTTCTACATACATTGAGGATCAAGGCTAAGCAAATGGTTTCAGTGCGCTTTGTATACAAAAGTGATGGTGCCGCAGTTTGTTTCCTCTGGAACACCACCAATGGGTATAAAGGTCATTCCATTTACGAATTTTTTGGACAATTCTTCGAGATGTGAACTTAACGTGGTTTGAGGTTGTCCTCCTCGTTTGACACTTAGCAGTTTCCCTTCCGTATCAAGACAAAACAATAGAGTAACCGTGCCAAATTCCCGTGAACTATTGACCAATGGAGGCACATGTGCGAGACCAAAACCCTTAATATTATAATTTATTCTACTGCCACTGTCCCCTCGATTCGGGGATCCTTTTCCGCTGCCCTGGCTTGAGCCACCGGGACCGCTTTTGAGACCGGAACCCGACTGAGATCCAACTTTCCGGTTTCGATATCCTAACAATCTGGCTTTTAATGCGGAGTCTATTTCAATGGAATGTGTGGTATCACGTTTAACCATGGGTTCCTCAGTTGCGATTGCGATTTGGCTTGTATCTGAGTTTATGGTATCTCGCGTAGTTTGTGCACCACAAGACAAGGTCGCAGTCAGTAGCACAATTAGTAATGGTGTTTTAATGGATATTGACATGGTTCTTCGAAATTAGTGTTTTAGATCAATTCTCGCTTTACACTGTCTACTTCCATTATCAGCTCACTTCCGAATGCTCCAGCAGGCGTATTAAAACCTGGCTTGGCTTTTCCGGCTAAGACCTTCTCAACGCAAAGCACAGCTGTGATGGCGGTTAACTTGTAGGACTCGGGAGTCTCCATTTGAGCGTGTACTTCATTTCCATTGGAATCATACACTCGTCCCCACAAATAACTGCGCAAATTCTCTCTTTTGTCTTTGCTCGGTCCGCTTATTTTTTTCCGAATGATATAGCGCCCAATGTATTGCACCAGACCCGTTTTGATTAACCATCCCCACTTCCCGACTCGGCGCATTATTTTCATCGTCTTTTCCGGCATTCCCGTAAACACTTCGACGTTTGGAATACCTGTGGTATTAAAGGACGTAAACACATCTCCCCAGGCTATGCCCACCGAAAACCGGTCTTTTCCGCCGTAGTGTATCTTTCGGGTTGAGCTTGCTGTAGGTTGAATCTTAATCTGACCGTCTATCCGGGTTGCACTGCCTTTATGAAATCGATTAAGTACGGAGAGTGCTGTACCTCTCGACAAACCTGATGTAGACTCAAAAGCCATTTCCAGGTGGGTCGCCGTCGGTAGTTGCTCGTGTAGGTATTTCGCTAAACAATCGGTCGGCACCACGTCACACCCCGTTCCGGGCAACAGCACAATTCCATCTTGTTTCGCTTGTTCGCTGTGTTGCTGGATAAACTCAAACACCTCAATTTCACCTGTAATATCCGTGTAGTGTGTTTTGTTTCGAATACAAGCGGATAGAATTTCTTTAATGGTTAAGGAGAAAGGTCCGGCACAGTTCAACAACAGATCCTGGTCTTCCAGGGCTTTATCCCATGCCTTCTGGTCGTCAAAATCAAAAGCTGCATAGGGAAGGTTGTGTTTTTCCGCTAAGGCTTTAACCAGCTCTAAATTCCTACCTGCAACGGTCGGTTTCAACCCCTTGCTAACCGCCAACTCAACGATTAAGGTTCCAGTATATCCGTACGCCCCGTATATTAAAAATTTGTCCATTATTGCTATCCACTAACCGGTGCAATGTACTACATCTTTAGACTTGGGATTGTACGAATCTTAACCCGTTCTTATTGATATATGTAGCTAAAATAAACGGTGTTACCCAACTTGATCGCCTGACCGTTCTGTTAAAAACCCAAACTATGGTGTACGAGTTCGGAAAATAATTTAGCTTTACGGTGCGAAGCCAAACACGTAAAAAACCAAGGTTCTTCACAAATTTCTTTATGAAATAGTCGGTTTGAAGGCAGTCTTCCAAATGGATAGATGACATTTTTTGCAAATGGAGTTTGGCCTCGTTTAACGATCATATTGATGAACATAAAATCGAACATTAACTAAAATGGAAGCACCTGCAATCGGTTTGGGCATATATGCATTGCTTATTGCAATCGAGCTGTTTATTCTGAAAAAATACAGGAAACAGGAAATACCCTGGCGTGAAATTGTCTGTAATGTAAATGCAGGGCATATTTTACTGTGGGCCTCACGTGTTGTGGTTTATGGCGGTTACTTTTTCGTATCAACCCATTGGTCTTTGAATTTGGTGAGCACGTGGTCGTATTGGGCGATCTGGTTTTTTGCGTTTGTCGCCTGGGATTTTAGTTTCTATTGGTCCCATCGCCTACATCACAAAATCAGTTGGTTGTGGAAAGTGCATGTTGTACATCATCAAGGTGAGCATTTCAGCTTGTCTTTAGGTGTTCGAAATTCATGGTTTCAGAGCATTACGTCGTTACCCTTTTTTCTTTGGCTCGCTATAATTGGCGTGCCATTTGAAATATATGGAACGGTTGCGGCCATACATATTACCGTACAATTTTATAACCACAATCAATTGGTCGGCAAACACGGCTTTCTAGAATGGTTTATGTGTACGCCTACCCACCATCGAGTTCATCACGGCACCAACCCACAATATGTAAATAAGAACCATGGAGGAACCTTTATTATTTGGGACAAATGGTTTGGTACGTTTGCCGAAGCCCAACCTGATGTGCCCATCATTTATGGCGTCGACCCTGGGTTCGAATCGTTTAATCCAGCTACAGCCAATCTGATCCCGTTTACCAGTCAAAAACCTAAAATTGACCCGGACAACCTGGCAAAAAGTAAATACCCCGCTTACTTTACCATCTTATCCGGCCTTTTTCTTTACGCTGTATTTATGGTCTACATTGGGTATGAACAACATTGGTCGACGACAGAAAACATATTCCTCATCTATTTACTCTTCGCTGGAACCGTTTTTATTGGCGGATTTTCGAACGGCAACCGACGCATGTTGGCCCTTTGGGTGATCCATATGACCACTTTACCGGTGTTTTTTCTTTTTCAGGTCCAGGAAGCATCACTTTTACTGACTATTTCAATGCTTCTTTTATCGTTCACTGGGTTTTTAGGCATATGGGTCAGTTATCGCAGGCAGCCCATTGCGCAGTTTAAATGATTTGATGTTGCATTCAGGTTATGTGCTCGATTTAAGAGTAACGTCGCTTATAAATGATCGTTCTCTTAGATGTAAATAAAACCAGGTTGATTTTATAACCGAGTATCAGTAATCACTCTCGATTCAACTTCGAGGTCAGCACCGTGCGTGAGGGCATTGAGTTTCTTGACAAACACCGTTACAAGTATACCAAACACAACACAGAATATGGTGATGCTTACAAAAATGTCGTATTCGGTGGATCCATCATACGCTGCTTCACCCACTACTCCGGCCAATTTATTTCCAAAACCACTTGCACAGAAGTACAGACCCATCATCATAGACACATATTTTATAGGAGCCAGTTTGGTGATGAAATTTAGAATGATTGGAGAAATACTTAACTCGCCAACGACGTGCAGAAGATACGCTGCAAGTATCCATAACATCGAGGCCTTACCAGAAGTTAAGGTTGAGGCATCATAGGCTGCTTTTGCTAAAAATATAAATCCCAATCCGGCGATAATGGTACCAATTCCCATTTTGAAAATCGTTGAACTTGGCTTGCCTTTTTTCTTTAAAAATTTCCAGAGAAAAGCAATAGGTACCCCAATAAGGACCACATAGAAGGCGTGCAAGCTTTGGAACCAGCTTGTGGGTACTGTAAATGTACCCAATGTCCGCATTATTTTCTCTTTTGTAAATAGATTCATCAGTCCGCCTGCTTGCTCATAGGCGCCCCAAAATATGATGGCAATTAGAAACGTAAGGCCTAAGACAATCATCCGGTCCTTTTCAACCTTCGTGAGTGGCTCTTTGGCTATCTTACCGGAGTTGGCATCCACCTTTTTAGGCACAAAATCGCCGATGCCTTTTAAATATTTCTGCCCGCGGATATAGACAAACTGGCCAATCAACATACCAATTCCCGCCATTCCAAAACCGTAATGCCAGTTAATCGTTTCACCCACATAACCAACCAGGAGAGGCGCCGCAAAGGCTCCGATATTGATTCCGATATAGAAAATGGTAAACCCTTTCGTTCTATTCGGGTCGTCCTTCCGATAGAGTGAACCGACCATAGACGAAATATTGGGCTTGAGTGCACCAACGCCTAAAACGATAAATATGCAACCGACGTAAAAAGAAGTCAAGCTGTCTATGGCTAAGATAAAATGGCCAATACACAGAAGAAAACCGCCTATCATAACAGTCTTTTTCTGCCCGAGAAAACGATCGGCAATTATGCCACCGGGTACGGCCATAACGTAAACCATCATCGCATACCAGCCATATAAAGCCAAGGCATCCACTTTTTCCCATCCAATTCCAGGGTTGTCACCCGTAGCCTTGGCGGCTAAATACAATACAAAAATGGCCCGCATGCCATAATAAGAGAAACGTTCCCACATTTCGGTAAAGAAAAGAACGTATAGACCTTTTGGGTGAACTGTTTTGATGTTATTCGTCATCCGACTTTCGGTAAATTTTAGGTTCAATACTCGACAATTAAAGTCGTTTTTCCATGACTATGCTTTAGTCTCCGTTTGTTTGCTGTTGTCACCTTCAAAATTTCCGTAAAGACCTGGAATCAAATGAATATAAAAAGCCCTGGATTTCTCCAGGGCTTCTTTCATTTTTTATTGCCAATC
>CAYZWM010000111.1:12857-13554 GCA_964482155.1 uncultured Chitinophagaceae bacterium
GTGGTTCAGAAGAAAATGCCTCATTTTTCTGGAGCCGTTTGTGATCCGTCATGATGCCTTTAATGTTCTTTTTAGTCACCAGGTTACCCGTTTCCATAAAGTATTTCAAACCGACCATCATGCTCATCACCATCTTGGCCATCATGCCTTTCATAAATGCACCCACTATGGCGGGCTTCGTATTGAAATACATGGTGAGCTTAGCCCGGGTTTGTCCTTTGCTTATTTCTTTAAGATCCCAGGTTGCCTTCATCTGATCCATCATAGGCAACCCCCCTTTAACGATGTCAACATCAAAGCTGTCATTACCCCGTGCAGCTGTGATCTTCTCATGAACTGACGTTGTACTGTTAATATCGCACTGACGCTCACAGCCTACCTCACCCACTTCCCCTTTGGTATGGTGTGAACTCTCAATTACAGGGTTGAAAAGGTTTACTTCACCGAACTTGTTAAAAAGTAGATCCCAAACTTGATCTTTACTCTTGTTAATGTTAATTTCTAAATGTATTTCTCTTAACTTTTTCATAATACACGTTTTAATGTTTTAAACGATTTGTATCACAAAGGTGGAAAGTAGATCGATGGGCCACTATGGCATTTAGGCGTAAGAGTATTCAAAAACGGTCAACCTCGGTATTCTTTTGGAGTTTGTCCATAATATGTGAGGAAGGACGTACCAAAATGGGCTGCATTT
>CAYZWM010000112.1:0-13434 GCA_964482155.1 uncultured Chitinophagaceae bacterium
GTTCAAATGCCAAAGACATTCTTAGGAAAGAATATCTCAAAGATGTTCGGGATTTACAGATTACGGTTTATTCCAAAATTACGCGGCAGAGTGATGGCAATTATGAATACATCAAAACCTACGTAAAACCTGCCTATGTTAAAGAAAATGGAGTTTGGAAAATAGACTGTGGGGTGGAAGACAACGGAGCCACAGGTTGGATTCGAATGGAGAAACAGCACCTTAAAGATAAAAATAAAGGTGAAAAAATTAATCCAGTCGCTTTATCTGCTTTTCAATTTACCCGCATGAATCTAAATTACTTGATTCAACGTGGTGGAAACAGCAAAAAGTCCAATAAAAATGGGAAGTTATCCTTGCCTTTTGTAGGCACTTTTATAGGCATGATTGGTGACATCGCGAACATGGCTGCGGGCCCTAACCGAATGCTGATGGTCCGAAAATTTTGTAGAAAATTTATACCGGAACAATCGTGGATTCGGTTAAACTCTCCCGATAAGAATAAAATAGGTGGCGGTCATCGGGTTAGCCAGATCACCATGAGTGATATGTGGGAAGACATAAACTCAACTGATACCGATGCCGAATCGGCCAGTTACGGTCAGCAATACGCTTACACCAAAGATGAAGAAAGTGAAACGGGGTTATACACCTCAATAAGTAGTGGTGTAGCCACCTACGAACCGATGATGGGAAGAGATGAAAACCCTTTTGTCCAACCTCATTTCTTTGATCAAAAGCGCCCTGGTGTGCCCGATTCAAGATATACGTTTGAACATCCGATTGGTGAGATGTTTATGCCCGGGGCTTCGGTGGGATACAGCAAGATAACGGTACGCAGTATTTACCATTCGGAGCAAAACCCAAACCATAGAACAGGGTATCAGGTAAGTGAGTTCTTTACCGCACGAGACTACCCAGTTGAGATCAAGAAATCGGATGTTTCAAAGAACTCCTCGTTTACTAAACCCAAGTTCTCGTTTAGCTTTATTTATGGCGAGAAGTTTGAACTGGCAACAGCAGGCCAGGGATATACCATTGTTCTAAACGATATGCATGGCAAACCCAAGAGAAATTACTCCTACGATGAGGGGGGCAAATTACTCTCTGGAGCAGAATATGAATATCAAATGGATCAGTACGGTCATTTGGATAACCAAGCGTTGGTTATTCAACCCGATGGAACGATTGAGGAAAAAACGTTGGGGGTTAACATCGACCTATCGGTTGACTTTCAGAAAAAAAGCGATCGATTCTTTAGTGCGGATGGAGATTTTAATCTGGACGCTTTTGTGATTGGTATTTTTCCAATTTTTATTCCAACAGCTTTCCCAAGTGTAACCTTCTCAGAGACGAATGTCTATACGGCAGTTTCTACCAAGGTGGTTCGAAAAATTGGATTGCTCAAAAAGACCAAAGCTATAAAAGAGGGGTCTGAGATTTATACGGAGAACCTGTTATATGATGGACAAACTGGCCAAATATTATTGACCTCTGTAGGAAATGAATTTGGAGATACCGTTTACAATTTTAATTATCCGGCACACTGGGCCTATGATCGCGGAATGGGTCAAGCGTTTAAAAACTGGGGATTGGAACTTGGCGACATCACGTTGACAGATGGTGTGCTTGGTCACCCAACTATAAACCTTCATGAGTATCTCTTTCCGGGTGATGTATGTATGTTAAGCTCAACTAAATATCCCGGTACCGAGGTTTATGTTGTCGAAAACAGACAGACCATAAGCATTGTCGATGATTTGTGTTTGATGGACGCCAATGGCGACTTGATTACTCAGTTCAATACATTTAGTGGGTCTCAGGAGGCCAGTATACGTGTGATTCGATCGGGTAGAAGAAATATGGCGTCGGTTTCTATTGGTTCGGTCACAACACTAACAAACCCCGTTGTTCAATCAGGTGGTAGTTATGACCTGTCGTTTGTCGATATATTGGCAACGTCTGCCGTTGAATACAAAGACCAATGGAGAACTGAGATGAATTATGTGCCTCAATACTCTTGTGACACGGTAACGACAGACTATTTCTCAAACGTCTTAGACCTAATAGACGACTGCATCACAGATTCCGCGTTCCTAAATTATTACCGATATAATAATCAAGATCCATGTTTCTATGAGAACACCATATACATAACCGAGAATTTTACCATGCAACAGGCATTGGATTCGCATACAAGTAGACTAGGGATTAACTTAATGTACGAGTATGGGGATTATGTAGACCTCTCTTATTCATGGGTAATTGATACGTCATATGACTATCCCATCATAATTGATACTGTTTGGGTATATGATACAACTGCAATCATATCTAGTTGTAGTTATGACAATACCGCCCTATTTAGGAAAAATGGAGAGGTGTATAACATTTTTGCATATGTAAATGCAAACGCTACAATGGAGTTTAATCTAAACTTAGACGACACGCTTTACTTATACGATACAACATCCACTTCTTACATTCCACTTTCTGACTGGTACTTGCATAGTGAATTGGGTGATTATATAACTAAAGTTAATAGTGGTCATACGTCAACAGAATTATTAGACATAGCCGACTCGACGGTTAGTGGTCTCTATAATACTGGTGGATTGGGTAGCGCACATTCTTCTTATGTGGAAATACCAGCTGGCTTGGCTTTAACCATGAGGATCACAGATTTAAATGAGTATACTATAAACCTTAAGGTTTCAGACACACTGGATTTTGTGGTGGCTGATTGCGACATCGTTTTAGACCTGGGTGAAGAAGCTTACGTTCAAGATATTCTTGAAATATTAGATTTTGAGGCACTTTCCGCAACATCCATGGTTCTACAAGCTAGAGTGTTGTCTCATTTAGGTGGTGAGGATACCATTAATATCTATGTGAATTCTGTGTGTGGAGACTTCCTTGATTGTCAAACTACGTGTCATGGATATACGAAATCAGAAAAAGTGAACCCATACCGAACAGGAATTTCTGGAAATTGGCGACCGTATAAAAGCTGGACGTATGTAGCAGATCGTGATTATGACGCGACCAAACCGAATCCTCAGGAAGACGGAACATTTGGAATTTATACACCCTATTGGCAAGATGTAGATAGCTCTTATTCTCCTAATACCACAGACAGTAACTGGGTTTGGACCAGTGAGGTGACTGAATATTCACCCTATGGAATGGAACTTGAAAATGTAGATCCATTGGGCAGATATTCTGCGGCTCAATATGGCTTTTCTCAAACACTGCCTACTGCAGTTGGCTCAAATATGCAACACCAGCAACTGTGGTTTGAGAGTTTTGAAGAATACCAATACATGAATGATATAAAAGATCGATATATCTGTCCTCAAATGGAATTTGTGTATGACTCAACGGTTGAGTATATCGTGGAGCATACGGCGCTTCTTGATGATGACTTCAGTCACTCGGGTAATATTAGTCTTGCATTGGTAGCCAATGACTCATTGGTCCAGGAAATTGCATTGAACCCCGATTTTGACTCCAGTGCCATTACAAGTCTCGATAGTCAGGAATACTTTACACGCGAACGCGATCAAATTATTCATTTTAGGCCTACTGAAGGTAAATATTTCCTCAGTGCATGGGTGCATCAAGACGGCAGTGCAACAGATACCTTATATGACGAGACCTTAATCAAAATTGAGTTTGAGGATGATACGGGGGGTGTAACAAGTTACGAGTTTGCGCCTTCAGGAATTATAATAAACGGTTGGCAACGGATTGAGGCTAGCTTCGATGTACCCGTTGATCCACATATCATGAGAATCAAATACATCACAGGCTCCAATGATGGTTGGTTTGACGATTTGCGAATTCATCCGTTTAATGGCAACATGAAGAGTTATGCGTACGACTTTAGAACGTTGCGATTAATGGCTGAATTGGACGAAAACAATTATGCAACTTTCTACCAATATGACTTAGAGGGTAATTTAGTCCGGGTCAAAAAAGAGACGGTCAAAGGGATTCGAACATTACAGGAAAACAGACAACATCAAGTTAAATCCAACTAAACAAGATCATGAAAAAAAGTATTTATTTAATTCTTGCTTGTGTGTCTTTCTCAATGAGTTATGGGCAAAATGCAACGCTAGCCAGAGATTTGGCAGCCATCAATCATGCTTATTTTGATTTGAATAAGAAGATGACAGTTAAGGCAGTAGCCAAAAGTGGTTCAGAGCAGATAACGACAGATTATGTGGCTTATATGAAGGGTATTGATCACTACTATATGAAGTCGGATGGTACCGAAATGCTCATTTCATCATCTGTAAAAGTCGTGCTAAATAAAGCGATGAAATCGGTGATGATTGAATCGAATGCGATTAACACGGTGGCTGATTTACCCATTCAGCTTTTTGACACCTTAACCAAACTTTACTCGTCCGTAAAACACACCTTGTTGAATGGAGGTTATGAACAATACGAGTTAGAACCCATTGTAAGTGAGGTAGACAAGATCGTCATTGTTTTTAATGGTCAATCCAAGCTGTTAAGGTCGATGCGAATGAATGCTACCGGTTATGATGGAGAGAAGTCTTCTATACAGGTGAATTACACCTATGAAAAACTTAAAATGTCGGATATCCCACCGTTAACTAAATACCTGGTGCTAGACCAGGGAGATGCGAGGTTAAATGCGTCTTACAGTTCCTATAGACTCATTAATTTTTTGAACCGATAAAACCAGTGTCATGAGAAAAAATAATATAAAAATAACACCTGACCATAGAGCATATCGATCCATACGCCAGAGTGTGCTGCTTAGTTTGCTTGTTTTTCTAAGTCAATTTTCGTTTGGCGCCGTTGAGCCTGAGCTTTTCGATGATATTGAGTGTGAAAAGGACTCTATTGTGGTGACCTGGGATCCGATGAGTTTTGATACAACCGGAACCAAATCGCCAACGTATGACAACCTTGGTTATGAACATTACCGAATAGCCAACACAGCGTATTTAAAAATCAACGAATCATTAGACAGTTGTTTTTTAGATACATTTTCATTTTGGGCTGACCTAGAAGTCAGTCGAAAGGACGCCAACAACAATCTGGTCATTGACACTATACGTCTCCATGTTAGATATGACACAAGTTTAAGCCAGTTCAATAAAACGATGGCGAGTTACCAGTTTGAAAACGGGTTATGGGTACAGGTAGAGATTCTGGCAGTCAGTGATTCGACACTAAGTAGATTTATATTGGCCGGTGTTACGTTAAACATTGAACGCTATCGAGATCTGAATTTATCTACTGCAATTGATTTTACAACAATTCAACTGGTATCAGGTACGGAAGAAATAAAGTTTGCGTGGGATTCTGTTCCAGGTGCGGAAGGGTATGAATTGGAATGGACCTGGGTAGATGGATTCGATAATTCAGGAACTGGGGGGTTATTGGCGGCTTCTGAAGTCTTGATCGATTTTAGAAATAATGCCACCAACGTGAATGTAACAGATAGGAACTACTCGATCTCTCCATCTTATGAATCTGGCTTTCTGGTTGCCAGAGTACGGGCAGTAGGGGTCAACAAGTACAAAATAGATCAACCTGTTTATAGTGATTGGTCTAACGATGGTTATGACTCTCTTCTGAGTACATATACCGCTAATAGTGAATATGTTATACTAAAAATTGGTGCACAGCCGTATGTTACACCTCTTGACGAAGGGATGAACTGGCAGTATGCCGCGACCTTCGCTGAATTAGGAAAGCGCAAAGAGGTGATCAGTTATTACGATGGATCACTACGAACCCGACAATCCGTAACACGAATAAGTTCCATCATGCAGTCCATCGTTGGAGAAACGATGTATGACTATGAAGGTCGACCAGCTTTAAACATTTTACCGGTTCCTGCATTTGATCAGACATTACGGTTTCATCCGGCCTTCAATATCAGTCAGGCAACGAATGTTACGTATTCCAAAAACGACTTTGATAGTATAACCGGTTCGTATTGCTCTCCATCAGTTGCTGCATTAAAAAACACATCGGGGGCTTCTAATTATTATTCTCCTCAAAATGATAGTGTTGCTAGTCGGGCCTTTGGGTTTATTCCAGATGCACATGGTTATCCTATAACGGTGACCAAATATATGGCCGATGGTACGGGTAGAATAAAATTTCAAGGAGGTGTTGGGCTCGATCATCAACTGGGTTCTGGACATGAGACTAAATACTATTATGCCACCCCAGGTGAACAGGAACTGGATCGACTCTTTGGCAATGCCGTAGGTGATGTAGTTCATTACCAAAAGGAAATGGTGGTTGACCCCAACGGTCAGGTAAGTGTTTCCTATAAAGACTTATCGGGTAAAGTGATTGCTACATCCCTTGCAGGGGCTTCACCAGATAGTATGACCAAACTGAGTTCCGAGGCCAATGCCTTAGATACCTTATTGCAACTTGTCGAATCGCATTATATCACCGAAAAAGGAGAAATTCGACTAGACAAAGTGTTTACCGTTTCGACGGATAACACCATGCACGATATAGATTATAAAATTGACGTCCCTCGATTCAAATTGGACTCTATTCCGTCGTTGTGTTTTGACTGTGTTTACGAATTGGTCATAAGTTTAAAAGACGACTGCAATGAGGAATATCTGGACGGAGATCCCAATGCCGATG
Organism: uncultured Chitinophagaceae bacterium; assembly: GCA_964482155.1. Classification (GTDB taxonomy): domain Bacteria; phylum Bacteroidota; class Bacteroidia; order NS11-12g; family UBA9320; genus UBA987. The sequence continues at coordinate 6,661 of CAYZWM010000112.1, forward strand.
GAAATCAACCCATAATTCGGATGATTGGTATGGCAGGAGAGGATTTTGACGTTTCTTGTGACTCATCGGTATTGAGTTACAGTTTCTTGTCAGACACGTTAATTGATAGTGCAAAGGTGTACCTCAACATAGGGAGATACACGCTAAGTAAATCACTACGCATAAGCGAAAATGCGTATGAGTATTATTGGGATCAGGTAAGAAATGATTCGAGTACCAAAACCCTCGTGGATTTTGAAGAAGAAGCTATTGCTGAACAAGATACATCCATGTGCAACTGGGATTGTAATGAGTGTCAGGATAGTTTGGGTACCTATGGACAATATCTAAACGCCAGAACTCTAGAGCTAAATGAACTGGAGTATACTGGGGATGAGATTGACGAGTTGGTATTAGCCGAATGGAATGCGAAGGTTGCTCAATGCAGCACCCTGTGTTTGGAGGTCAATACAACCTGCAAAAACATATACAACACCCTTTTAATGGATGTGATGCCAGGCGGGCAGTATTTTCCAGCACCAGATACTTTCTCTGGTGTAATCTTTCCAAACGGTATCTTTGACTTGAGTATTTCTTCAGGCCTTGGGTTTAACTACAAACAATACCTCAATGTGCCGTTTTGGTTGGATCATGCTTATTTGGATGAAAATGGCGACACCATAGAAATCGTTCTCGGTTTGGATACGGTGCGACCTAACGATTTAAGTAGATATGAGTTTTACAGATTGTACGATCAACAATGGTCAAAGACCCTGGTAAAACACCATCCTGAATACTGCCGATTTACCTTTTGTGAAGACAATGAAGTGTCCTACAATTACAACGATGAGATGTATGCCATCTCCAGTTATAATAAAGCCTATCGGCTGGGATATTTAGACCCTTTAGGGCAGAGTTTAACACCGGTCACTGCGTTGGATTCTTTTTTCGTTGGTGGGCCTCAGGCAAACCATAAAACCTATTTTACGAACCGAATGGATAGCATATCAAAATATGGAATTTACAGTACGCCATCAGATCTTGACTGTAAGGAGTATTCGATATTAGACATTGCCCTGTTGATACATTATTCTGACGGTAGTTTTACGGATTGTAACGAGGTGGATACATGGTTGTCTAATTTTTCCTTAGACACAACCAACCTGTGTGATAATCGAGCTGATGCAGTATGGAATACGTTTCGGGGACTTTATATCTCGGCAAAAGAAACGTATTTTACAGATAGCGTTAAATGCACACCCACTATTCCATCAGGTTATAAGTCACGTTTCCCGTCGACTGATGATTTGGTAGACAAAACTGGAATGGACGATGATGAAACCGATAAAGATGTTATTCAAGATGAACGTGAAGACGTTATTATGGCCGATTGTGACACGTTGTGTCTCAATCAAGCCGATTATTGGCTGACACAATTGGGAGGATGTAACCTACCACAAGCCGTTCAGGATACCTTGATTGAAGCTTTTACGGATATTTGTCGTAACGGGTGCAATGTTGATCACCCATGGGGTGCGCGTAACTACCCAAATACAGTCACGGAACGATTTACGGTTTCTCATGGAGCAAGATCGTTTGAAGAGGCTTTTGATTCGATTGTACCAGACAGTTTAAAGTCACTCGATGCCTGTGACGCCTGGTTGGTTTCTTACCCGTTTAGCTACAACAGAACATTTACCAAATTGGCTGGTGTTGACACGGCATGCATTTCAGAATTGTTTAATGGAGATACGTGTTATTCAACGGCATCGTCAGACATGCAGGCGTATCTCGAATTGATTGCATTAACCGATTCGAGCGTGACGTGTGAAGATTGTATCGATTGTGATGAATTGACCCAAGCCTGGGATAGCCTTGCTTTGCGTTATGGAGGTATTTTTATTGACTCTACATGGAACCTAAAGGTGGTTATGACCAACTACTTTAATTCATATTTTGGATTTAACCTGAACTATTGGGACTACAAAGATTTTGTGGCCGAATGTTCTTCATTTGGCGATCGAGCATTGAGCAGCGACGGTATTGCTTATAGTGACGTAAACGGCTCCTATTGGGATAAAATGATCCCTAATTCTTCACCTAAAATTGATATACGAAACAATTTCAAACCAACGAACAATTTCTATCAATATGCATCTGCTGAAGCAGGTGACTTCTATCCAATTATGATGTCTATGACTGCATCACAAACGACAGATAAATATGTCGATACATGCATATGTAATCAACTTGCTGATTATTTGCAGGATTTTTCGGGTTCGGACCCCGAAGCAGCCGATAGTATTTCAAATGGTTATGCAAACAACTTGACACTTGAAAAATTTGAACAATACTTGGAAGACCCCTTACAATGTATCGAAAATGTACCCGGGCGTTCTGACCTAACTATAGCTTTACTCGCTTGCCTTAATATTTATGAAGCCATTGAAGGATCTAGTCTTACGGCGACCTCAGTTTGGTCCGAACTAGGCCATGAAGCTTTAAACACGTATGTGGCTAATGAGGATATTAAATTAACCAATGGAGATGAGTCGTGTTTCACTTCCTGCACCGGTAATCCGCCAGAAGACAATAACAACTTCTTTGACAATCAATACTCAGGTTCAAATAAAGAATTGGATTGGCCTGGATATACAGCCTGTACCGATTGCCCAGATTGTGATTCATTACAAGAAACCATAACCGAGGTTTTGTTCGCACAATCTGGTATTGTAGATACCGTGGCCGACAACGCAGCATGGGTTGCTTATCAGGAGTGTTTTTACACCTCCATTTGTGAGGTTATGAATTCGAATAGTGAATGGTTATGTCAAAACTGCAGCCCAGATGATTCGTTATCTGGAAATTCGTTCCCCATTGAAAACATTTATGACACTCTATGGACCACTTTTGGAAATAAGTACAATACGATTTGGGAATCCACCATGCTTATGGCTGGAACCGCTATTGAACAGGGTAATACCCTTGTACCTTCACAGGACACCTTGAACCCAAGGCAAAAGATGAAGCTGATGATGACTATGTATGGTAAATGTATCTATTTGCCATGTAACTACTGCAATCCGGAATGTCCAGATGGTGAGACATGCGACGTCGATCCTCCCCCAACATGTTGTAAAGACACGACGATTTACTTTAAGAAACTAACCGCATTTTTGGAAGATTTTCTAGACACCAATGGGTTCTTGGGCAATTACTTTGCGTATCCCAGTTGGGATGCATACCCCAATAATGTGAACTATTATACAACACCTCTTTATCAGGGTATATGCCATACAGATATTAAATACCGCTTGATTAACAACCGAATGCCTGTACTCAATTTTGTAATGGAAGATAGTTGCGGGGACCAGTTTTATGTCAACCTGGGGTATTTGAAAAACTATGGGAATCAGGCCAGTTTTGGTCGAATCATTTCCATAAAAGATCTTATGATTTTACCAGAACCTGAACCCGCCAGTTGTATTGGAACCAACCGATTTGCAATTCTCGCGGAACAGTTGGACAAAAATGGAGATACGATTGAAGTTGAAATCATTGCAGCAATCAGTAAATATGATGTGTATGCTGCGCGTATTCAATACAACCAAACGTGTGAAGGTCCCACCTTGTGTAATAGGGCATTTGGAACATTAGAAAGAAACTATTTAGATCCATGTATCTCCGAAAAACTTATACGAGCGCATGGTATTGCCAAAATCCGATACGACGATTATTTGGATACCCTGGAACAGGGTTTCAGAGAACGGTATCGATCAAAGTGCATGACCGCGGTGGATTCCCTAGAAATGAATTATGAGTTGAAGGAATACCACTACACCTTGTATTACTACGATCAGGCCGGAAACCTCATTCAAACCGTTCCGCCAGAAGGGGTAAATATGATTACGTCTTCGACCGATATGGATCAAATCGAGGCTTATCGAGACAATGGGACAGGAAGTCCGGTGTTTGCGAGTCATGATTTAGAAACGCGTTATAAATACAACACGCTAAATGAGGTAAGGTGGCAAAATACTCCTGATGGCGGCACATCAGAATTCTGGTACGATAGGTTAGGGCGAATGGCGGTATCCCAAAATGCAGAACAAAGTTTTAGCACAAACGACAATTACAGCTATACCCGTTACGATTCTCTTGGACGTATATCAGAAGTTGGACAAATTCACTCAACGGTTACTATGTCTGTCGTAACAGCTTTTAAAGAATCCTCGTTAACGACGTGGATTGATAATGGAACTAAGGCACAAATCACCAAAACCTGGTACGATGCCAGTCCGGTTGACTTGAGTAGCGAGGATTTTGATCATGGAAATCTACGAAGCCGAGTTGCTGCTATTGCCTTTTATGAATCGGACGATTCTTCCTATGAACATGCGGTGTTTTACGATTATGATATTCATGGTAACGTAGAGAATTTGATGCGTGAAATTACCGAGCTTCATTTTATTGAGCAGGGTTATAAAAAGGTAAGCTACGACTACGATTTGGTAAGTGGCAACGTGAATAATGTTTACTATCAAAGAGATCAGTATGATCAATTTACTCATAGCTACATCTACGACGCAGACAATAGACTAGAAGACGTACGAACCAGTATTGATGAAGTGCATTGGGATAGAGATGCACTCTACCGTTATTCGTGGCATGGACCACTGAGACGTATGTTGGTAGGAGATTTGAATGTTCAAGGAATAGACTATGCCTATACGATTCATGGATGGCTTAAAGGAGTGAACAGCAACAGTTTGGATGCATCTCGCGATTTAGGCCAGGATGGACATACTTCGGGAGACAATGAATTTGTGGCTAGAGATGTATTTGGGTTTAGCCTTCATTATTTTGATGATGATTACGACCCAATTAACGAAATGAACACATTGAATGCTTCATCCTACTTCTTGATGGAAGACTCACCAAGTACCTACAAAAATTCTGTAAGACAGCTTTACAATGGCAACATTAGCAGAATGGTTACGGCATTGGACAAAATCAGTCAGACGGTGATTGGTAAGTCGTATGAATACGATCAATTGAACCGAATATCATCCTCTCATACGTTCACCAACGTGGATAGAACCAATAACCTATGGTTGAATACTGCAGGTGGAAATGATCATGAGACTGAATATTCGTACGACGCTAACGGGAACATCATGACCTTGAGGCGAAGTGACGAAAATGGAGAAAACATTGACAGTTTAACATACCATTATATTACGGGTACCAACCAATTGGAATATGTTGATGATGGAATTACAGCGTCAGCTTTCAGCTATGACATTGATGATCAGAGTAGTGGTAATTATACCTACGATAAAATCGGAAACTTGATATCGGATGCGGCCGAAGAGATAGCCAGTATCCAGTGGACCGTTTACGGCAAAATCAAGAGTATTAACCGTACCTCAGGAAGTGATAAACCGAATTTGTCTTTCGAGTACAGTCCAGATGGACATCGGGTGGCTAAACATGTTACAGATTCTATTGGAAATACCTCTACAATATGGTATGTGCGAGATGCCAGTGGCAACATAATGGCAACCTACAATCGTGAGTGGGAAGTAGAATTGGATACCTCCACACTTACCGAATCAGAAATTTATGATCAGCTCAAATCCGATAAGAGTTTCGAATCACTTCTTACTTATTTTGATGAGTCATTTGGATGGGACAGTTACATTGACACTAATGACTTAAACGACCTGGAAACAGACATTAACGCCACCACGACACTTCAAGAGGACTTTTTGGACCATTTTGATGCCAAACCTTTTATATCAGATGCTGTTCGTGACAGCTTGTTTGCCAATATTTCGGACACGGCATTGGTGACTGTATTGCGGACAAACCTAATTGACGAAGATATTACAGATACCTTGTGTTTTAACTGCGCAGCTGATTTGATTGAGGCGATGATGGATGACGATTACGACGCTTTTCTAAATGAGCTATTTGCATTGAATCAGGCGTTGTTTGACGACGTTTGCGATAGTTTAGGCATTAGCTTTATGTTGCCACAACAGCAGAAAGTCGACTCTATAATTGCAAACAGCTCGGCAGCAAATACAACCACCTTGATTACCAATAATGGGGGCTACGACTGTGAGAATATGAAAAACATTCTGGACAATACGGTAGGTCTTAACATGTCGGCTACAAAGGATTTCTACGCCACAGTTTCAAGCTTTAACAACTGTATCAAATCGAACATGGATGATGGAGATATGGACACGTATTGGTCTGCCTATTACGACAACTCAACCTTATGGGATAAAATTCTGTTGTATGAACCGACTTTACATAGTTCAAAAGTTGGTAGTCTCAAGTCAAGCAGTAAAAGACAGTTCATTTACTATGCCGTTTCAGAGTTGGGACAAACATCAATGGATAGTGTTGCGTATGGTTTAGTGGGTTCTAGTGTAACCCGATGGATAGAAACCATAAAGTCACATTACGGACTTGCGTATTATAATCAGATGATTCAGGCGTTTATTAATGACAATAACCTAAGTTATTGGGGGTACAATTTACAGGAGCAGCATATTTACGGAAGCAGTAGGTTGGGCGTTAAAAAGCGTAACATGAAAATGTTTGCCCAAATTAAATCCATTGGCACGAGTAATTATCTTTCAACCGAAGGTGATTCGTTAATCCGGTACACCTACGACGATTCGATAAAATACCAATACCGAGGTGCAACATTCTACGAAATGAGTAATCATCTCGGCAACGTTTTAGCAACCATTACAGATCGTAGAACCCAAATCTGTG